>JAQULT010000003.1:0-47500 GCA_028718545.1 Fidelibacterota bacterium
ACCCCGGTCCTATAAGCAGGAGGAAGAAGCATGAAAATCCTGAACCTGTTGCGTATGGTCACCTTTGCCGTTACACTGTTGACCACGATACCGCTGTTCATCAATTATCTCAGTCAGACCGCTCCGCCCCATGCCCTGATCTCGCATCTGCATGTCTGGTTCGGGCTGGCCTTTTTTATCGTTGCCATTATCAGTATGGTCATCACAAAAAAGAAAGACAGCCAGTTCTAAACATTCATTTAAATGCGATTATTTCATCGCGGCATTTTTTTTGAAAATTCCGGGCAAATGCGAAAAGTGATTGCTGTTGATTTAAAATTTAAGATTTAAGATTTAATAAAAAACACAGTTTACGAAACACGGTTCACGAAACCTTCGAAGCTCATGATTTTTCATGATCTTGTTTAAAAAAAAGTTTTTGCCAGTTCGCGGATTCTGTCGAGATCCTTGGCGCGGTTCATTTCGTAGCGCAGGTGCGCGGCGCCGTCCATGCCACGGACATAGGCGGAGGCATGGGTCTTAAACAAATTGCCGGCATACATCAGGGGATAATGGACTTCCTGCAGTTCCAGATGGCGAAAAAAGGTTTCTGCGATGTCCGCCCTTTCCGGCGGCAGGGGCAGCTCTCCCTCTTGAAGATAATGTAAAATATCCCGGAAAAGCCAGGGTTTCCCGATCGCACCCCGGCCGATCATTATCCCATCACAGCCGGTTTCTTCCAGCATTTTCCGGGCATCTCCGGGACTTTTGATATCGCCGTTGCCTATCAGGGGGATACGGATCCCTGCTTTGACTTCCCGGATCAGTGACCAGTCGGCTTCGCCGCTGTACTGCTGTTTGCTGGTGCGCGGATGCAAAGTGAGAAGTTCAATACCGGCCTGTTCCAGACACTTGGCGGCTTCCCGGGCGACAATATGTCCTTTATCCCAGCCCGCCCGGATCTTTGCGGTCAGCGGCAACGTAACGACCGCACGAACCGATCTGGCGATGGCCTCAAGACGGGGGAGTTCTTTCAGAATTGCCGATCCGGCTCCGCATTTGACGACTTTGGGAACCGGACAGCCAAAATTCAGGTCGATGATATCCGGTTGCAGCTGTTCTTCGACATAACGGGCGGAGCGGGCCAGCGTCTCCGGATCGTGCCCAAAGATCTGCACCCCGATGGGGCGCTCACATTCGTCAAAACGCATATAATGGAAGGTACGGTCATTTTCGCGGACAATGCCGTCCGCAGAAACAAATTCCGTATATACGACCCCCGCACCGAAGCTTTTGCAGATCTGGCGGAAAGGTTTATCGCTGATACCGGCCATGGGTGCCAGAAACAGCGGTTTTTCAATTGTCAGATCTTTGAGGACAAGGCGTTTCATCATAGCATTAATATAAGCAATACCCCTGCAAAACCGATGTAAAAAACATTGGATCGTGCAGGTACTCCGGGGATCTAAAATTTGACCTGAAATAAGAAAAGCTTATTAAAAATGTCCGCTTTCCCTTATTATCCAGAGAAACCCGGAGTTCCTATGCAACGATGTTCCCTTCTTTTACTCACATTTGTGCTTTTACTGTCCTGTGCCCCCGAGAGCGGCCTTTATAGCTATCGTCTGGAAAATTCCGCTTTTCCGCATCCCGAACGCGAAGCGGGTTTCAGCAGGAACGGCGTATTCTATCCCGCCGAAACGCATTACCGCGATCCACGTGTGGCGGTGCAGATCCCCAAAGCCTACCGCAAAGGCAGACGCGTGGACTTGCTGGTGCATTTTCACGGCTGGAACAATCATATCGACCGCTGTATCGGTCAATTTGAGTTGGATATCCAGCTGGAAGCTTCTGGCAGGAATATGCTGCTGATCGTTCCGGAAGGTCCGCGCAATGCGCCCGATTCCTTTTACGGAAAGCTCTGCGAGCCCGGGGGATTCCGCCGTTTTCTGGACGAATTGCTTGATTCGCTGCAGAATGACGGATTGATCCAAAGGGCGGAGGCGGGATCCATTATCCTGTCGGGACACAGCGGAGCCTATGTCGTAATCGCGAATATCCTGCGGCAGGGGGGATGTACGGAAAAGATCCGAGAGGTCTTTTTGTTTGACGGTCTTTATGCTCTGGAAGACGATTATCTGAACTGGCTACTTGCTTATCCCGGCCGTTTTTCGCATATCTACACCCAAAACGGCGGTACAATGGACAATAGCCTGGCTTTCATGTCCCGCTGTGATTCCCTGGGCCTGCCCTATGTCCATGCCAATACCGCGGACCTGGAAACCATGCCGGAAAGCAGGATATTGATGCTCTACAGCGACCTGTCACACAGCGCCGTCATCGCGGAGCGCCAAAATTTGCTGAAACTCTTAAAGCGTCTTTGAAAGATAAGGGATACGAAATCACTGTGAATATTGTATGCGATTAATTTCACTTATACGGAAGAAAAAAATCGCTGTACCGCATTTCTTTTTTTGATCAAGGCTCGTGTTCCGGGGGCTTACACAAGATAATATTTGACCAGTTCCTGAATATTCGCAGACTTGGTCAGGGTATAGATAACCTGAGTCCCTTTATGTTTGCCTTTAATGATCCCGACGGCCTTCATTTTGGCAAGATGCTGAGATATCGTAGCTTGTGGAATGTCTAGACAGGTCTGCATATTGCTGACGTTTGAATTGCCTTCCCGTGCAAGACCGCGGAGGATGCAAAGCCGGACCGGATGAGCGATGGCTTTAAGGATTTCCGCTTTTTTTGCCATCAACTCATAATCGTCTTTTTTCGCTTTTTCTACCATACTCATACCCTTAAAGTATTATATTACTTTTTAATATATTAACTTTAATGATTTTTGTCAAGAGATAATAAAAATAAAGATATGCTTTAATTTAAAAAAAATTATCATATATTTATTTTTACCATATCAGGGAGGAAACATGAAAAAGAATCGTATTCTTTGGGTCGCTGCCGTGCTGGCAATTGCAGGTATTCTTTACAGCCTGAAGATGTTCGATAAAGCTTTTCCCATTGTGAATGTCCGCATCAGCGCCGATAAGCATCAGGTATTGGCACGGGCGGATTCGTTGTCAAAGGCCTGCGGTTTCATGAGTGAAAAATACCGTGCTGTGGCGGCTTTTGATACCGATCAGCGTTTTAAGAATTATATGGAATTGGAGGGTGGCGGCGTCGAGGCCTTTCAATCGGTCGTTGACGCGGGAACCTACCATCCCTACACCTGGACGGTCCGCCAGTTCAATATCGATGCGGTTCGTGAGGTTCTTTATTATTTTTCTCCCGACGGCCGGATCCTGGGTTTTGAATTGAAACTTCCCGACAGTCTGGCGGGTCCGGACATTCCCGATCTTGACGTGCGAACACTTTCGCTGCGTTCGGATGCCCGTGCCGTACTGCTCCCGGATCTCCGGGACTACCAGCTGGTTGAAAAGGCATCGGAATTAAAGGAAAGCGGCCGCAGGGATCATCTTTTCACTTTTGAACACCGGGAAGTAAGCGCTGCTGAAGCGCGCTACCGGATCCGTATCGGGGTCAGCGGGGACGAGATCAGCATGGTCCTTCCTTTTGTCTGGATCCCGGAATCCTTTGATCATCGCTACGAAGAGATGCGTTCGGCAAACACCACGCTTTCCGTCGTCGGAATGGCTTTTATGGTCCTGGCCTACGGATTCGGCGGTGTTGGTATATCCCTTTTCTATATGATGCGGCGAAAATCCCTGATTTGGAAGCCGGCGCTGAACTGGGCGGGACTGATCGGTATCCTGATGTTCTTTGCCATGCTCAGCACCTTGTCCCTTTCCTGGTTTGCCTACGATACCTCGCTTTCCTCAGGACAATTCGTTCTCCAACAGGTATTGCTGGCACTGGCGAACGGATTGCTGATCGCCGTGATCTTTTTCCTTTCGGCTACGGCGGCAACGGGTCTTGACCGTCAGGCTTTTCCGGAGCATCTGCGCTTCTGGCGGGTTTGGTCGCGTGAACTTGGCGCTTCCAGGGAGGTCCTGCGTCAGACGATTTTCGGATATCTCTGGGCGGTCTTCATGATCGGTTTTGTGACCTTTTTTTACTGGTTTACGAATCGGGTCCTGCATTGGTGGAGTCCGGCGGAAAACATGGTAGATCCGAATATCCTGGCCCTACCGCTGCCCTGGCTGCTGCCAGCGGCACAATCGCTGCAAGCCGGATTCTGGGAAGAATGCCTTTTCCGCGCAGTACCCCTTGGCGCTGCGTTGCTGATCGCAAAAAATTTCCGCAAGAAAAAATGCTGGATCGTATTTATCCTGATTTTCCAGGCGCTTGTTTTTGGCGCGATGCATGCCAATTATCCTCAGCAGCCGGCGTATGCGCGGATCCTGGAAATGCTGATCCCTTTTATGCTATACGGATTGATCTATATCAAATGGGGATTGCTGCCCGTCGTGATCTCCCATTTTGTCTACGATATTATTCTGATGGCGCTGCCACTTTTCCTGCTTTCGGCGCCGGGTATTGGCATTCACCGTTCATTTGCCGTCCTGGCGGCGCTGATCCCGCTGCTGATCCCTCTGTTTCTGCGTATCCGTGCAGGGACCTGGTATGAACCTGCGGAAAGGGATTATAACGGCGGCGGAGAAAGCGGAACAGCCCCGGTCCCGGAAAAAGCAAACGGGAAAAAGGCTCCGGATAAAACGGTGAAAAACTACCGGGCCTTTCCTTTTGCTGCAGCCATCATTGCCCTTGCGGCCGGTGCTGCAATGTGGATTGGGTTCAATTCCTTTCAACCGGAAGTGCCGCGCCTGAACGTCAAACGCGCGGAGGCTATCGCCATAGCGGAAGAATTTTTGGCCGAACACGCTGCAGTGCCCGATTCTGTGCACTTCAAACCCTACCTGCGCTTTGAACAGGGGAGCCGCCGCAGTGCCCGCTTTGTCCGGGAAAAAAGCGACAGGGAGAACTTCCTTCGCCTGTACCGGGAAATTTTGCCTTCGAATTACTTTGAAGTTACGTTTAAAAGTTTTGAAGGAGATATTCTGGCCCGTTCCGAGCAGATCCGCGTACTGGTGGGCCGGGAGGGAAAGGTGTTCGCCTGGCGGCACAAGGTACCGGAACAGCGCGCCGGAGAGAATTTGACGGAAAACGAAGCCCGGGCTCATGCGGAAAACGCGGTCGAGTCCTTTTTCGGGATATCCCCCGCAGCACTGGAAGAAGTGCGTTTCGAACCGGAAAAACTTCCGTCTCGGAGTGACTGGATCTTCATTTACCGCGATCCGGAAAGCGGTCTTGAAGAAGGTGAATTGCGTTATATCGTTTCACTAGCAGGCGCCGATATCACAGGACTGGAAACAACGGTGCATTTCAGCGAAAGCTGGGAACGCAGTATCAAAAAGTCCGATACCCGCGAAAGTATCTTTGGCATGATCAGTACGGTCATCCGGTTCGGACTGCTGCTTACGGCGCTGATCATGGGTATTATCGCCTGGACAAAAAAATGTTTTCATATTAAGACTTTTCTCATTGTTACGACCCTGCTTTTTGTTCTGTCGCTTTTGCAGGATATTATGCAAAGCAATGCCGTTTTCGCCTTGCTGCCGACCTCCGAACCCCTGCCGAATCTTGTGCTGATCTTTGTGATCGGATTAATCCTGGGGAACATCGTATCGGGTTTTCTGTACGGTATCCCCCTGGGCTTTATGGCAAGACTGGAACTGCCGGTAGAACGCAACGAAAGCGCTTTCGGCTTTAAGGGCATTGCTCTGGGGGTACTGAGCGCCGGGGTACTGTCCCTGGCTTCGGCGGGATTCCTGTCCGACAGCCCCTTTATTGCTGCTCCATTATTTGCGGATTCAAAGATCCCCCTGATCTCTGCGGTCCTTGCCGGCGTCACGGAATACCTGATCCTGCTGATTCGCCTCCTGATCCCCTTTATTCTGGCGCTTATTATCGAAGGGCGCGGAGAAAAATACCGCTGGACAGCTTTATTGCTGCTCTTTTTATCGGGATTCATGTTTATGGATAGCTGTCCGCCCTTATGCTGGCTGCTGAGCGGTACGGTTTACGGATTGTACATGATCGTCCTGTATCTTGGAGCACTGCGCTACAATTTCCTTTATATTCCGCTGATCGCAGGCGTGATCGTTATTCTGGAAAAAGTACAGATTATCCTGGCGAATCCTGGAGTCATGACACTGCCTCTTGCCATTTGCATGATTGCTGCTGCATTGGCCTGTATGACCCTTTCCGTTTGGGCCATGTATCAAGTGCAGCTGGAAAAACGAAAAAGCTGCAGCGATTGAGCGGATACCTTCCAGCTTTTATTCAGGAACCTTTACGGCTTTTTCGTTGTATTTTAATACAATTACAGGTAATATTAGCAATGCCGAAATTACGTTTTACAACCCTGATTTTCCTTTTCGTCCTTCTACTGGCCGGCGCTTGTGCACAGAATGAACTTTTCGATAAAAAATGGCAGGCCGGGCCGGAATACAAGATCGAACATATTGTCAAACCGGGGAAAGAGACCGGAAAAGGCGAACTTGAGGTCCGGCTCCGTATTCCTTATGATGAGATTCTTTTTGTCAAGAGTAACCGCAGTTACAAGGGACGCTTTGAGATATCCCTCATGATCTTCGAGAAAGGCGAACGGCGTGTGAACGAAAGCTGGATCGAAGTACTGACCCTGAATGAATTCCGTATTACAAATTCCCGTAAAAAGGCCGTTGAGATCCGGCGCAGCTACAGCCTTTCTCCCGAACAATACCGCCTGGAAGTACAGATCACCGATTTGCGCACCCAGAACCGCAGGAAGCAAGTCAAAGAAATTGATATGCTCCATCTGAAGAGCGGGATATGGATGCTGGGGGATCTGTATCTGGTCGAAGGCCGGAATCCGGAAGGAAAAACCGGCGAGATACCGGATGTGATCCTTGTGGGATTTACGGCATCCGGCGTTGAGGGGAGTCATCCTGTCAGCTATACTCTGTTCAGCGGGGAAAAACCCGTGAAGCACGGCCGCTTTGACATTGATCTTGTCAAAGAAAAACATGAATATATCTTCCCGGTCCGAACCACCGAGCTGAGCTACAACCAATATCTTCTGATCATGGAGGTGCGCATCGGCGAAGAGCGCTACGAGCGCAGGATCCCGCTGCGTATCAGCTGGCCGGGCAGCAGCGAACTGATCCCCAATCTGAAAGAGGCAATCGAACAGATGCGCTATCTGGCGCATACCGGTTACTTTCCGGTTCGCGACTACCGGAAAGCCCTGAGTGCGGAGGCCGAAGGGCAGCGGGAGTTCTTTAATGAGGCCTGGAACCGGCTGGATCCCACACCGGGTACTGAACGCAACGAGTTAATGGACGAATACTACTACCGCATTCAGGTTGCGAACCGGCGCTTTTCCGGGCAGCGGGAAGGCTGGCGCAGCGACCGGGGCATGATCTATGTCATTTACGGTGAGCCGGACGCGGTGGAAGAGCACTACATGGAGATCAATACAAAACCTTATATTATTTGGTACTACTATTCCGTCAACCGGAGTTTCATCTTTATCGATTACACCGGTTTCGGAGATTATCAGTTAAGTGAACCGATGAGTGAATACTAATGGATAAACTACGAAAACGAATTGATCACATTGACGAACAGCTGGTAAAATTACTGGATGAGCGCATGGGACTGGCCTTTGAGATCGGTCGTTGCAAAAAGGAAAAAGCACTGCCAGTCCTGGATGCCGGACGGGAAGCGGACGTTTACGTACATCTGAAAGCGCTTCCCAAGATCAGTATCCGCGATGACGAGTTGCAGGAACTGTTCGAACATATCATCCGGATCAGCCGCAGTCACGGAGCGCGGGGGATGCGCTAGACAATGATCCGATTTGATGTTACGCATTCTCTTTTTATTCTCCTATTCTGTGCGTTGATCGTCCTTTTTACCCTGTACTGGAACTACCGCTTTCTGCGGCGTGATTTCTATCCTACGAAAATTCGCAGGATCATCGTCATATTGCGCAGCTTAGCCCTATTGCTGCTGCTGCCGCTGCTGCTGGATCTGGAGATAAGTCTGACCCGGAATGTTGAACAGGTCCCGCTGTATGCCTTTGTATGGGACCTTTCCGCCAGTATGCAAAATACGGATGGCACTCATTTTCAAGCCTCGCAAGTCCTGAACGGCAGTGAATACCGCTCCCTGCGTAAAAAGATCCGCATTGAACATATTGCCGGGATGCGTGAGCCGGCTTTGCGGCTGGAATCCGAATTGCGTCAAAAGAAAAGCGACGAAACGGTCACCGATCTTGGGAAATTGCTGCGCTTTGCGGACAAAGCGGCCAGATACCGGGGAATTGTGCTGATCTCGGACGGGCAGAGTTATCTGGGAGAGCTGCTTCCCGAACTTCGGCTTTCTTCCGGGATCCCGATATTCGCCGTCGCTGTGGGGGATACGCTGCGGAACGGAGGAATTGCCCTGAGATCGGTCCGCCATCCCGCCTTTATCACGGAAGACGATTCCCTCCTCCTGCATCTGATCTTTGAAAATCCCGCGAATGTAAATGCCGGCGGCTTTATCTCAATCCTGAACGGTCCGGATACGCTGTACCGGGAAAAGATGGAACTGGAAGCGCGGCGTTTCCGGGAGTACCGCACACGCCTGCCCGGAATGACGGCCGGAAATAAAAGACTGGATTTTTATTTTAATGAAGATCTTTTGGATGCCCGGGCAATACAAATCTTTCCTTCCCATATCCGCGTTGTCTGTGATTCCCGGGAAGCGGATCCCGATATTGCCATGATAAACACGGTATTATCCGTGGAAGCAGATTACCGGATCTACAGTCGGGACAGCTGGGAAAAACGTTATCCCGGAGAAAAACCGGATCTGCTGATCCAGATCTGGCATCCGCAGGAAGCGCCGCTTTTCTTTGAAAATGTCCCCGCGATCCTTTTTTACCGGGAATCCGGAGCGATGTACCGGCAGAGCGGAGAATTCCGTATAGCGGAATACCGCCCCTACCTTTTGCCCGAGAAAGATCCTTATCTGAGCCATTTATACTGGAAACAGCTCCCGCCCGTTTACCTGCTGAAATATCCGGGGAAAGGCAAAGCTGTACTGGAAAGCGGAGAAGGTCTGGCGTTGGTTTTGGAGGACAGGGCTGAAAAACGCATTATTATCAGCGGTTCGGGATTCTGGCGCTGGCAGCTTTCCGCCTATGAAAAAGGCTGGGAAGGATTATACCGGCATTGGGTAAACGGCATGGTGCGCGAGATCCTGAAAAGCGGAGAAGGGCATTTTATTTCCTTTGACCGCAACGAATACCGGGTCCTGCAATATACAACGCTCGCGGCTATTACGCAGTCCTACGATGCAGCAATCGCGGATATGGCGGATGCGCGGGTAAGCGTATCGCTGCATGACGCGGATTTTGCGGAGCTTCAGCGCAGGGAACATGTATTTCACAGCAGCATGCGTTCCGATTTTATGCCCGGCGATACCGGCCGCTATTATTTAATGGCGCGGCTCTTTGTAAAAGGCAGTCTCATCGAAAGCGATACCGCCGCCGTTCAGGTGCTGTACCATGATCCCGAAACCCGTTACCGCGGCTGTAATGCGGAGGCACTGAAAAGTCTAAGCGCCAATCACGGCGGAGCATATTTGCCACTGGAACAGCTTGACAGTCTGGAAAAGCTGCTTCCGGCAGAAAAGGAAATACAAACACAGAACACCGTATTTCAGGCGCGCAGGGCGTATGCAGGAATACTGATCCTTTTGTTGCTGCTTTGTGCGGAATGGATCATCCGCAAGCGTAACGGCAGTGTTTAGGGCAAGATAATAATGAATCCCCTTTGTACAAAGTCCCGCACAAACCTTTGTGGCCCGGATCTCCCTCTTTATCCTCGTTAATCGTTGTTATAAAATAGTATTTCTGCAAACTGGACCGTCAAAAAGAAATATTTAAGCTCCCTGATCCAGTGTTGCCGGCTTATAGAGAGAAGATATTATTTAAAAATATAAAATAAAAAAAGCGGACTCAGGACTTTGCGGCCGGTTCTTTCAGGCTGTGCCCGTAGCCTTTCCGGATATATTTTCCGGCGGCGCGGATCTGAGCCTTAATGGTTTTCATCGCGCTTTCGGCACTGCTGTCGGAGCCGGCTTTATGGGGATAGATCGTATAAAGACGTTTGAAGTTTTCGGGAGTAAAATTCGGCATGATCACATTCGCACCGGCATGCAGACCGCGGATACGGGAATCGTGTTCCAGGGTTTCCAGTGCCGTTGTCGTCGGAAGGTGCGTATTTTTCAGAATCAGTCGTGCAAGGGCCAGGACCTTAAGTGTCTGCAGTGGGTTGCCCGCTGCGGCATTGCACAAGGGCGTATCGGGGTGCGGAATAAAAGGACCGATGCCGGCCATATCGGGTTCGAGTTTCGCCAGTGCCAGCAGATCCCGGACCAGCATTTCCGTGCTTTGCCCCGGTAATCCCGTCATAAACCCCGATCCCAACTGGTAACCCGCGCGGCGAATATCGCGCAGGCAGCGCCAGCGTTCGTCAAAGTCACAATCCGGATGCAGTTTTTGGTAAAGATCGCGGTCGGAAGATTCAAATTTCAGGAGGTAGCGGTCAGCACCGGCCTCGCGCCAGCGGCGGTAAACGGCAAAGGGATACTCGCCAAGGGATAAGGTAATTGCCATTCTATGTTTTGTTTTTATTGCGCGTATCAGGTTTTCAATCAACTCCGGCGTATACCAGGGATCTTCTCCGGATTGCAGGACTACGGTCCGGATGCCGGCCTTCCGGATTGTTTTTACCGTTTGCAGAATCGCTTCCGGCTGCATGCGGTAGCGGATAAGTCCGGAAGTTGCGGCCCGGATCCCGCAGTAATCGCAGTTGCGGCGGCAGATATTCGAGATCTCAATAATCCCGCGCAGATAAACGCCGCGGCCGAAGATCCTGCGGGTCAGCCGATCGGCGGTATCAAACAGCAGTTCCAGATCTTTTTCATCCCGTATTTCCAGCAGCCGCAACAAGGCGTTTTCGGTCAGGGGTTCTTGTCTGAGAAGCGTAGTAATCTCCTGCATCCCGTAATTTATATTCTTTCCTGCGGCTTCTCAAGGGAATTCAGGGAAATGCAAACGACGATTTTTCTTGAGATCGGAGAGCGAATCGACTAATTTCGGATCATGAAGAACAAAGAGGCATGCATGCAAAAAGCAAGCGATAAAAAAAGCACCCTGGAAATGGCACTGCTGATGACACCGGACAAAGTCAACTTTTCCGGGAAAGTGCATGGCGGAGAGATCCTGAAGTTGCTGGATCAGGTCGCTTATTCCTGTGCCGTCCGTTACAGCGGCCACTATGTGCTGACTGTGTCGGTTGACAGCGTGGTTTTCCGGGAACCGGTCAATGTGGGGGATCTGCTGACCTTTTACGCCGCAGTGAATTATGTAGGCAACACTTCCATGGAGATCGGTATCCGGGTCATGGCCGAGGATCTGCAGACGCATGCGGCGCGGCATTGTGTCAGCTGTTATTTCACCATGGTGGCGCTTGACGGGAAGGGAAAGCCGGTCCGGATCCCGGCACTGGAACCCCGCAGTGAAAATGAAAAACGGCGTTACCGTGAAGCCTTAAAACGGCGCGAAATCCGATTAGAAAATAAAAAACGGGAAGAATAAGTTCCCCCTTTTCTTTTAATGAAAAGAGCCCTTTCGAAAAAACAAGAAATTTTTGAAAAATCATTTGCTGTTAAGGAATTAATTGTTATATTGGCAGGCTTTTTGAATAGAGAAGTCACGAAAAGGCCACTATAGCTCAGCAGGTAGAGCGGCGGTTTTGTAAACCGTTGGTCGCTGGTTCGAATCCGGCTAGTGGCTCCTCGGAACAAGGGTCAGTGGCCGAGCGGTCAATGGCATCAGACTGTAAATCTGACGGCGGTAGCCTACGGTGGTTCAAATCCATCCTGGCCCACTACCGGCGGGTGTCGGGCAACACGTTCGCAGCACTCGCGTTCTTTGATCAGCGAGTGTAGTTCAGTGGTAGAACATCAGCCTTCCAAGCTGATTACGAGAGTTCGATTCTCTTCACTCGCTCTGTTATTTGGCATTACCTGGGAGAGCAAAAAAAAAGCTCGAGTGGACCAGAAAACACGCCGCAAGCTATTAAAGGCCTGTAATCGCAAGTTTTCGGTTATAGGCTTTTTTTATGCCCATGTAGCACAGTCGGTAGTCGCGCTTCCTTGGTAAGGAAGAGGTCACCGGTTCAAATCCGGTCATGGGCTCATCATTGAAGTATGTAAAACTTTAGAGGAGACTGAGAACAATGGCAAAAGCAAAATATGAACGAACGAAGCCGCACGTGAACGTAGGAACGATCGGTCACGTGGATCATGGCAAGACGACGCTGACGGCGGCGATCACGCGGGTATTGGCGAAGACGGGGAACGCGGAATTCCGTTCATTTGACAGTATTGACAATGCTCCGGAAGAGCGGGAGCGCGGAATTACGATCGCGACGGCGCACGTGGAATACCAGACGGATAAGCGTCATTATGCGCACGTGGATTGTCCGGGCCATGCGGACTACATCAAGAACATGATCACGGGTGCGGCGCAGATGGACGGAGCGATCCTGGTGGTGAGCGCGGCGGACGGTCCGATGCCGCAGACGCGTGAGCACGTATTGCTGGCGCGCCAGGTGAATGTGCCCTACATTGTGGTGTACATGAACAAGGTGGATATGGTGGACGATCCGGAGCTTTTGGATCTGGTGGAGATGGAGCTTCGTGAGCTTCTGAACGAATACGAATTTCCGGGAGACGATATTCCGATCATCCGGGGTTCGGCCCTGGAAGCGCTGAACAATCCGGATGACGACGTGAAGACGAAGAGCATATTCGAGCTGATGGAAGCGGTGGACACCTACATTCCGGAGCCGGTACGTGCGATAGACAAGCCGTTTTTGATGCCGGTGGAAGATGTATTTTCGATCACGGGCCGCGGCACGGTCGGCACAGGCCGTATCGAGCGCGGCGTAGTGAAGGTTGGCGACGAGGTTGACATTGTGGGCATCGATCCGGAAGGCAAGAAGACGGTAGTGACCGGGATTGAGATGTTCCGGAAGCTGTTGGACCGCGGAGAAGCGGGCGACAACGCCGGATTGCTGCTGCGGGGTATTGAGAAGGACTGGTTGCGCCGCGGCATGGTGATCGCAGCGCCGAAGTCGATCACTCCGCACACGAAATTCAAGGCGAAATTCTACGTGCTGAAGAAAGAAGAAGGCGGACGTCACACGCCGTTCCAGGACGGTTACCGTCCGCAGTTCTATTTCCGTACGACGGACGTCACGGGCTCGATCAAGCTTCCGGAAGGCGTGCAGATGGTCATGCCGGGTGACAATATTGAGGCGGAAGTGACGCTGATCGTACCGATCGCCATGGAGAAGGAGCTGCGTTTCGCGATCCGCGAAGGCGGCCGTACCGTAGGCGCGGGTGTGGTAACCGAGATCATTGAATAAAGGCAGAAAGCATTATGGCAGGACAAAAGATACGCAATAACATCATTTTGGCGTGTGGCGAATGCAAACGTCGCAACTACACGACATCGAAGAACAAGCGCAAGCATCCGGACCGTGTGGAATACAAAAAGTACTGTCCATGGTGCCAAAAGCATACTCTGCATAAAGAAACACGTTAAAGCGTGACAGGTCTGTAGTTCAATTGGCAGAGCAGCGGTCTCCAAAACCGCAAGTTGGGGGTTCGAATCCCTCCAGACCTGCTAAGACAGAAGGAAGATGCATATGAAACTGTTCAATAAAATCAAGGAATTCTTAAGCGGTGTCCGCTTCGAGATGAAGAAGGTGAACTGGCCTTCCTGGGACGAGCTGAAAGCTTCCACCGGCGTGGTACTGGTTTTCTCGATCTTCATCACCTTGTTCATTGCATTGGTGGACTTCGGTGTCGGTACCCTTGTACGTAAACTCATTGATTGGTTGTAATACGATGAAATGGTATACTTTAAAAGCATTATCCGGAAAAGAGCGGCAGGTTGCGGATCGTATTCTGTACGAAGCCGAGCAATCCGGATTTGCCGAATCCATTGAAAGCGTGCTCGTACCTGTTGAGAACGTCGTGGAAATGCGGGACGGCAAGAAACGCAGCCGGGTAAAGGTCTTTTATCCCGGCTACATCATGATCAAAATGATCATGAGCCCGGAAACCAAGTTCTTTGTGGAGAATATTTCCGGCGTGATCAGCTTTGTCGGCTCGCAGGGCGTCCCACAGGTGCTCACGGATAAGGAAGTTTCGCGCATCCTCGGGGAAGTCGAGAAAAAAGACGGCCGCGAGGTCATGGCCACCCCTTTCCGTCCCGGGGATCCCATCAAGGTCGTGGATGGTCCCTTCATTGATTTCTCCGGTGTTGTGGAAGAAGTCAACGAAGAAAAACGCAAACTCAAGGTTATGGTCAGCATTTTCGGCCGCTCGACCCCCGTTGAACTGGATTATCTGCAGGTCGAAAAGGAAAAGTAACAGAAAAAACCCAAAACAGGCAAGAAGACTATGGCAAAGAAAATTGAAGCAATAATTAAATTACAGCTTCCTGCGGGGAAGGCGAATCCTTCTCCTCCCGTAGGTCCCGCGCTGGGACAACACGGTGTGAATATCATGGAATTCTGTAAGGCATACAATGCGAAGACCCAGGATCAGATGGGTTTGGTCATCCCTGCGGTGATCACGGTCTATGCGGACCGTTCCTTCTCCTTTGTGACGAAGACCCCTCCTGCAGCCGTATTGCTGAAAAAAGCAGCCAAGATCGAAAAGGGATCCCAGAAATCCAACAAGGAAAAAGTGGGAAAGATCACAAAGAAAGATCTTGAAGAAATTGCCAAATTGAAAATGAACGATTTGAACGCCCACACCGTTGAGCAGGCAATGAACATGATTGCCGGCACCGCCCGCAGTATGGGCATCACGGTGGAAGGTTAAGTGGAGGCAAGCATTAATGAAGCATAGCAGGCGATATTCGGCAAACAGGGAGCTTATTGACAAGACGGTTGAATACCCGCTTCTTGAAGGTATCCGTCTTTTAAAGAAAGCCGCAAATGCCAGGTTTGATGAATCCATCGAACTGACCCTGAACCTGGGTGTGGATCCGCGTTATTCCGAACAGAATATCCGCGGAACCGCTATTCTGCCGCACGGAACCGGAAAAAAGGTCCGGGTGCTGGTCCTGACCCAGGGCGAAAAGGTCAAAGAAGCGCTTAAAGCCGGCGCGGATTTTGCGGGACTGGAAGACTACGTCAAAAAGATTGAGGAAGGCTGGTTCGATTTCGATGTCTGTATCGCGACCCCGGATGTCATGCGGCATGTGGGAAAACTCGGACGCGCTCTGGGTACCCGCGGCCTGATGCCGAATCCCAAGACCGGAACCGTCACCGATGACGTTGAACAGGCCGTAAAGGAAAGCAAGGCCGGAAAGATTAGTTTCCGCGTTGACAAATACGGCATCCTTCACGTCCTTGTCGGGAAAGCTTCTTTCTCAGAAGAACAGCTGGCTGACAATATCCGGAACATGATGAGCACGGTCATGAAACTAAAACCCGCTTCCCTGAAGGGAACCTATTTGCGGAAAGTGACCTTGTCCTCATCCCAGGGACCCGGAATCAAAATTGACAAACAATCTGCAAGCGTTTAGGAGGTCCGTTCATGCCAACTCCGAAAAAAATTGAAAAAGTACAGGAAATCACCGAAAAGATCAAATCGTCGGGTGCCGTGTATTTTTCTGACTACCTCGGCTTGAACGTCGAACAGGTCAACGAACTCCGTTCCGAACTGTTCAAAAATGACGTCCATATGCAGGTTGTCAAGAATACCCTGATCCTGCGCGCTCTGAAAGAAGCCGGTTATGAGGTCAAGAAAAGCGATTTTCTGACCGGATCGACGGCTTTGGTATACGGTGCGGATCCGGTAGCTCCGGCAAAGGTCCTGACCGAATACCAAAAAAAAATGAAGGACCTGAACAAGCCGCAGGTAAAGGCGCTGATCTTTGAGGGCGTACTTTGTGGAAAAGAAAAAGTGGACAGTATTGCCAAGTTGCCGTCGAAAGAAGTCCTGTTGGGGACCTTACTGGGCGCACTGCAGTCACCTATGCAAAAAGTGCTGGGCGTCCTGCAGGCTCCGATGCGCGGACTGCTTGGCGTGATAAAGTCACTCGAGAATAAAAAACGATAACAATAAACCTCAAGAAAGTATTTAAAGGAGGATTAAAATGGCCGACATTAAACGAGCCGATGTATTAGCATACCTGGAAACAGCGAACATGCTGGAAATCTCAGAATTGATCAAAGAGATCGAAGAAAAGTTCGGCGTTACCGCCGCAGCCCCGGTTGCCGTAGCCGCAGCTCCGGTCGCCGCCGCAGAAGCCGCTGAAGAAAAAACCGAATTTGACGTTATGCTCCAGGGCTTCGGCGACAAGAAGATCAATGTGATCAAAGTCGTCCGCGAACTGACCGGTCTTGGACTGAAAGAAGCCAAAGACCTCGTCGAGAGCGCACCTGTAGCCGTTAAGGAAGGACTCCCGAAGGACGCTGCAGAAGAAATCAAGAAAAAACTGGAAGAAGCCGGAGCAACAGTAGAACTGAAGTAATGGTTGTACGTTTCACGTTCAGATAGTTTAAAACTGAGCCGTCAAGACAACGATGGCTCTGTTTCTTTTGTAAAAATTCTACAAGGGAGGAAAATCTCTTGGCCAGTATGAAAAGCAAGATCAAACGAACATCGTTTTCGAAGATCAAACATGTTCTTGATGTGCCCGATCTTCTGGATGTGCAGTTAAGTTCCTATGAGGATTTTCTGCAGACCCGCATGCGTCCCGGAAAGCGCCAGGATTTTGGACTGGAAAACGTTTTCCGCACCATTTTCCCGATCGAAGACAATCACAACACCTTTGTGCTTGAATACAAGAGTTATTCGATCGGAAAGCCACGCTATCAGGAGCAGGAATGCGTCGAACGCGGAATCACCTATTCGGTGCCGCTGAAGGCAAAGCTGGTCCTGAAGACCGCTGCAGAGGATGATCCGGAGAACAAGGCGCTCGGAAAGACCACCGAACAGGATGTCTTTTTCGGAAACATTCCGCACATGACCCCGCGCGGCACCTTCATCATCAACGGTGCCGAACGCATTATCGTCAGCCAGCTGCAGCGCTCACCCGGAGTGTTCTTTAACGAAGCGCGCCACCCCAACGGAACCGTACTCTATAATGCCCGCATCATTCCCATGCGCGGTTCCTGGGTCGATCTGACAACCGACATTTTTGATGCGATTTATGTTACCATTGACCGCCGAAAAAAATTCCCGGTCACCATCTTTCTCCGCGCTATCGGATTCGGTTCGGACAACCAGATATTGCAGCAATTCAATATTCTGGAAAGTCTGCCCATCAGCGGCGACCTTGAAGGCCGTCTCGTGGTCACTCCGATTGTCGACAGCAAGAGCGGTGAACTGATTCTGAACGCCGGAACCGCCGAAGACAAATGGGTGATTCTGGACAGTAAGACCATCGGGGATCTGCGCAAGAGCAAGATCAAGAATATCGAAGTGGTCGCTACCGATCGTGAGATTGACTTTAAGCTCATTGCAAACTCCATCCGCCGCGAGCGTGACAAACTCAACATCCCGGAAGAAGAGGAGCGCGAGCCCAGTACCGAGGATGCCCTGATCTACCTTTACCGCAATTTGCGCAACGGCGAACCGCCCAACGTGGAAATTGCCCAGAAATTCTTTGAAAAACTGTTCTTCAGCCCGAAAAAATACGATCTGGGTCAGGTTGGCCGTTACCGGATGAACAAGAAATTCAACCTGAACATCCCGCTGGAAAACACGGTCCTCGCACCGGAAGATTTCGTGATGATCGTCAAACAGCTGATCAGTATGCGCCGCGGCGAGAAAGCCTCCGACGATATCGATCATCTCGGCAACCGCCGCGTAAAGACCGTCGGCGAACAGCTGGCAAACCAGTTTTCACTGGCCTTTACCCGCATGTCCCGCACGATCAAAGACCGGATGAATATTCACAACGAGAACCTGACGCCGCAGGAGCTGATCAACAGCCGCATTCTGACCTCGGTGATCAATACATTTTTCGGGACCTCGCAAATGTCCCAGTTCATGGACCAGACCAACCCGCTGGCGGAGCTGACGCACAAACGGCGTCTGTCTGCGCTGGGTCCGGGCGGCTTGACCCGCGAACGCGCCGGCTTTGAGGTCCGGGACGTGCATTATACCCATTACGGACGTCTCTGTCCCATCGAAACCCCGGAAGGTCCCAATATCGGACTGATCTCCTCGCTGGCGAATTATGCGGTTGTCAACCGGTTGGGATTCATCGAGACCCCTTATCGTACTGTCAGACACGGCAAGGATTCCACCCGCGTGACCACTACGGTAGAATTCCTCTCTTCCGACGATGAAGACCGGAACATAATCGCGCAGGCGAACGAACCCCTGAACGACAAGAGTGAATTTGCCAACGAGCTGATCCGCTGCCGTTATCAGGCCGATTATCCGATGGTAACTTCGGAGCGGGTCAACTACATGGACGTTTCTCCCATTCAGATGGTATCCGCAGCCGCGAGCCTGATCCCTTTCCTTGAACACGACGATGCGAACCGGGCCCTGATGGGTTCGAACATGCAGCGCCAGTCCGTGCCGCTTCTGACACCCGAAGCTCCGCTGGTCGGGACCGGGATGGAAGCCGCGGTAGCCCGCGACAGCCGGGCCGTACTGGTTTCTCCGATCGATGCGGTCGTCGAATATGTGGACGCCCGCAAGATCGTTCTGCGCCCGCTCGATGATTTTGACGCCGACGTTTCTCTGGACGAGAACGAAGGCCGCCTGATCTTTGAGATGAAAAAGTTCCAGCGCACCAATCAGGATACCAGCATCAATCAGCGGCCGATCGTCCGCAAGGGTGCCAAGGTCAAGGCGGGGGAGACCATCGCCGACGGTACCTCGACGGATCAGGGTGAACTTGCCATGGGCCGCAATGTGCTGGTCGCCTTTATGCCCTGGCGCGGATACAACTACGAAGACGCCATTATCCTGAACGAACGTTTGGTCAAGGAAGATATCTTTACCTCCGTTCATGTCAAGGAAGTCGAACTGGAGGTCCGGGACACCAAGCGCGGCAGTGAAGAGCTGACCCGCGAGATCCCCAACGTATCCGAAGAGGCCACGCGGAATATCGATGCCAACGGCATGATCCGCATCGGCGCTCCGGTCGAGCCCGGGGATATTATTATCGGAAAAGTTACCCCGAAAGGGGAAACCGACCCCACTCCGGAAGAAAAACTGCTCCGTGCCATCTTCGGCGAAAAGGCCGGCGATGTCAAGGATGCATCCAAGCGAGCCGATCCCAGCACCAGCGGTGTTGTTATCGACACGCGCCTTTTCGAGCGCAAAGGAAAAGAATCCCGCCGCGACGAAAAGGAAAAGATACAAAAACTCGAGGAAGAACAGTTCCGCCGCCTGTCTTCGCTGCGCCATCGTTTTATCGAAAAGCTGAAAAAGCTGGTCGAAGGACAGTCCTGTGAAGGTATCTATGACAAAGGCGGGAATCTGCTGCACAGCAAACGGAAGACCTGGAACTGGGAATTCTTTGAAACCTGTGATTTTGATCATATTGATATGGAAAAGGCATGGATCGCGGACGAAGCGGTCTACACCCGTGTACAAAAACTGGTGGATAATCTGCAGACCATTGCCGGCGGCATTATTGAGGACATTCAGAATGAACAATTCAAGGTCCGCGCCGGTGACGACATGCAGCCCGGTGTTCTGAAGCTTTCCAAGGTATATATTGCCAGCAAGCGGAAGATCGCCGTCGGCGATAAGGTTGCCGGCCGCCACGGTAACAAAGGTGTAGTCTCCATTATCGTTCCCGAAGAGGATATGCCCTTCCTGCCGGACGGCACACCGGTCGACATCGTGCTCAACCCTCTGGGCGTACCTTCCCGTATGAACCTGGGACAGCTCTACGAAACCATGCTGGGCTGGGCAGCCAAAGAACTGGGCGTGTATTTTGAAACGCCGGTCTTTGACGGTGCCGGTTACGACGATATCTCCGGACTCATGAAAAAGGCCGGGCTTCCCGGGAACGGGAAAGTCGATCTTTATGACGGTATGAGCGGAGACAAGATTGACAATCCGGTCGCCTGCGGTTACATCTATATGATGAAGCTTGTCCATATGATCGAGGATAAGATGCACGCCCGCTCAACGGGCCCTTACTCGCTGATCACTCAGCAGCCTCTGGGCGGTAAGGCGCAGTTCGGCGGACAGCGTTTCGGCGAAATGGAAGTCTGGGCTCTGGAAGCCTACGGCGCCGCCCATACGCTGCAGGAAGTTCTCACCGTCAAATCCGACGATGTCGAAGGCAGAACCCGTATTTACAATGCGATCGTCAAGGGCGAGAACCTGCCGGAATACGGAACGCCGGAATCCTTCAACGTTCTGCTGAAAGAACTG
Source organism: Fidelibacterota bacterium (assembly GCA_028718545.1). Taxonomy (GTDB): domain Bacteria; phylum Fidelibacterota; class Fidelibacteria; order Fidelibacterales; family Fidelibacteraceae; genus M50B103. Next base: position 20,488 of record JAQULT010000003.1, read on the forward strand.
GAAGGTCTTGGCATTGAAATGGATTTGGTATAATTCCTTCAATAGGAGGACAGGACATTGGCATTAAGCACATTACAACAAAAAACGGCATCGAGGGACTTTCATAAGATCCGCATCCGTCTCTCTTCGCCGGAATCAATATTAAGCAAGTCACGCGGCGAGGTTCTCAAGCCGGAGACCATCAACTACCGCTCCTACAAACCGGAAAAAGACGGTTTGTTCTGTGAGAAGATCTTTGGTCCGGTCAAGGACTGGGAATGCCATTGCGGCAAGTACAAACGCATCCGCTATAAAGGAATTGTTTGTGACCGCTGCGGGGTGGAAGTGACCCGGAAAAGCGTTCGCCGCGAACGTATGGGACACATCAATCTGGCCGTTCCGGTCGTACACATCTGGTTTCTCAAATCCATTCCTTCCAAACTGGCGAATGTTCTGGGCATTCCGGCAAAAGACCTTGAACAGATCATTTACTACGAATCCTACGTTGTGATCCAGCCCGGAAAAGCCGAAGTTGAAGAGAACGGAAAGGTCCGCCCGGTACGCCATATGGAACTGCTGGATGAAGACACCTATTTTGATCTTCTCTACGCTTTCGGCGAAGAATCTTCAGAAATGATCGACGAAAAAGATCTCTTTGTGGCCAAGACCGGTGCTCAGGCAGTCTACGAACTGCTGGCGGATCTGGATATTCCCGAAGAGATCAAAACCCTGAAGACCAATCTGAAGAACACGCGCTCCATTTCCGAACGCGACGATATCATCAAGCGTCTCAAGATCCTGAAATCCTTTATCAGCGACAATGAAGACGAAGAACCGGTCAATCGTCCGGAATATATGATTCTCAAGGTTCTGCCGGTCATTCCTCCGGAACTGCGCCCGCTGGTCCCTCTGGAAGGCGGCCGTTTTGCGGCTTCGGACCTGAACGACCTGTACCGCCGGGTCATTATCCGGAACAACCGTCTGAAACAGCTGATCGACATCAAGGCACCGGAAGTGATCCTGCGCAACGAAAAACGCATGCTGCAGGAAGCCGTGGATTCCCTCTTTGACAACGGCAGAAAACATGCCGCCGTTCGTTCCGGCACCCGCCGGCCGCTGAAATCGCTATCGGATATGCTGAACGGAAAAGAGGGTCGCTTCCGCCAGAACCTGCTCGGCAAACGCGTGGATTATTCCGCCCGTTCGGTCATTGTCGTCGGTCCCGAACTGAAGATGCATGAATGTGGTATCCCCAAGCTGATGGCCACCGAACTTTTCAAGCCGCACCTTATTCACGAACTGCTGGTCCGCGGACTGGCAGGAACGGCAAAAGTGGCAAAAAGCATGGTGGAACGGAACGATCCCAAGGTCCTGGGCCTGCTGGAATATGTAGTCAAGGATCATCCGGTACTGCTGAACCGCGCACCGACACTGCACCGCCTGGGCATTCAGGCTTTCCAGCCTATTCTGATCGACGGAAAAGCCATCCGTATCCACCCGCTGGTCTGTGCCGCATTCAACGCCGACTTTGACGGCGACCAGATGGCGGTACACGTTCCGCTGTCTTTTGAAGCGCAGATCGAATCCCGCATGCTGATGCTGGCCAGCAACAACATCCTGCATCCGGCGCACGGAAACCCCATTGCCATTCCTTCGCAGGATATGGTACTGGGCGCTTATTACATTACCCGTGCCAAATCGGAACAACAGGGTGAAGGTTCCTGTTTCTACAGTACGGACGAAGCCCTGCTGGCACTGGATAACAAATGGGTTTCCCTGCACGCAAAAGTCAAACTGTTCTACGAAGGCAAGCTGATGGATACAACGGTGGGACGCATTCTTTTCAATTCCATCGTTCCCAAAGGCATGCCTTTTTATAATGAACTGATCACCAAAAAACGCATCGAGAGCATCGTCGGCGAATGCAATCGCATTGTCGGTATCAACCGGGCCGTGGAATTTCTCGATGACCTGAAGGACCTCGGTTTCGGAATGGCAACCCGATCCGGTATCTCGATCGGACTTTCCGACGTGATCATCCCGGATGAAAAGTTCCACATTATCGAGAAGACCGAGAAAAGCGTCAACGACATTAATAACAAGCGTAACCGCGGTGTGATCACCGAGAACGAACGTTACAACAAAGTGATCGACGCCTGGTCCAAAGCTACGGACATTGTCCAGTCGGCAATGAACAAAAAGCTGGTCGAAGACAAAGAAGGCTTTAACCCGCTCTTTATCATGACCGATTCCGGAGCCCGTGGTTCCAAGGACCAGATCAAACAGCTGGCCGGCATGCGTGGTCTGATGAACAAGCCGCAGAAAAACATTGCCGGCGGCGGCGGGGATATTATTGAAACGCCCATTACCTCGAACTTCAAGGAAGGTCTGACCGTACTGGAATACTTCATTTCCACCCACGGCGCCCGTAAGGGTCTTTCCGATACCGCATTGAAAACGGCCGATGCCGGTTACCTGACCCGTCGTCTTGTTGACGTGGCTCAGGATGTGGTGATCAACGAGGATGATTGCGGCACCATCAACGGCATCCGCGTAGGTTCCCTGAAAGAGGGTGAAAATATCATTGAATCCCTGAAGGAACGTATTGTGGGCCGCATTCTGCAGGAAGACGTCATCGATCCGCTGACCGACGAGATTATTGCGGAGGTCGGGGCCTTTGTTGATGAAACCCTGGCGGAAAAGATCAGCAACAGCAATGTTGAAACCGTTTACATCCGTTCGGTGCTCACCTGCGAATCCCGCAGCGGCGTTTGTGCCAAGTGTTACGGCCGCAACCTGGCGACCGATAAGCTTGTGAACATCGGCGAGGCTGTCGGTATCATGGCCGCGCAGTCCATCGGCGAACCCGGCACGCAGCTGACCCTGCGGACCTTCCATATCGGCGGTACCGCCAGCCGTATTATTCAGGAATCTCATCAGACGGCCCGTTTTGCCGGGCGTGTGGAATTCTCGGACAACCTGGCAGTATCCGAAAACGATCTGCACATCGCTCTGGTCCGGAACGGAAAGATCTCCATTATCGATCAGGACAACCGCAATCTGATCGCCTACACGGTTCCGCAGGGTGCCGTTATCCATGTAACGAACGGCGATGAGGTCAATGCCGACACGATCCTGTACGACTGGGATGCCTATAACGAACATATCGTATCGCGTTATGACGGCGTGGTTCGCTTCATCGATCTGATCGAGGGAGTGACCTACGACGAAGTGACCGATACTTCCGGACATATTGAATGGCAGATCATTGCCTCCAAGGACCGTGAAAAGACGGCGCGCATTGCTATTTACAACGGAAGCGGAGAACTTGTCGGCAAGCCCATCGCGCTGCCGGAAAACAGTTCGCTGCTGGTCAAGGAAGGCGACAAGGTCATTCAGGGCCAGACCATGGCCCGGCGTTCCAAGGAAAGCGCACGCAGCAACGATATTACCGGCGGTCTGCCGCGGGTATCCGAGCTGTTTGAAGCGCGCAACCCCGCCAACGAGGCCATCGTCAGCGAAATTGACGGAACGGTCCGTTTCGATAAGCTTCAGCACGGTATCCAGACCATCCGCATCGTCAACGAACTCGGAGAAGTCTATACCTACAAGATCCCCAAAGGGAAACATATCCTGGTTCATGAAGGCGATTATGTGCGCTCGGGCGATCCGCTCTGCGACGGTGCGATCCCGCCGCGCAAGATCCTCCGGATCCTGGGCGTAAAAGAGGTCCAGAAGCACCTGCTGAACGAGATCCAGCACGTATACCGTCTCCAGGGCGTACGGATCAATGACAAGCATATCGAGGTCATTGTCCGTCAGATGCTGCAGAAGGTCGAGATCAAGGATCCGGGTGATACCGAATTCCTTATCGGTGACCGCGTCAGCAATCAGGAAGTTCAGTTCGTCAATGAAAAGCTCAACGACATGGTTGTCGTGAGCGATGCCGGCGATACTTCCCTGATAGAAGGAAATGTGTATCCGCGCGATATGGTCAAAGAAGACAACGCCCGTCACAAGGCGGCGGACAAGCGTCCGGCCAAGTTCCGGGGAGCCAGACCGGCTACCTTTGAACCGCTGTTGCTGGGTATTACCCGTGCGTCGCTGAACACCGAGAGCTTCCTGTCCGCGGCATCCTTCCAGGAAACCACCCGCGTCCTGACCGATGCGGCGATCTCCGGCAAGATCGATGACCTGAACGGGTTGAAAGAGAACATCATCATCGGAAGAATGATCCCGGCCGGTACCGGTATGCCAAAATACCGCAAGCTTTCCGTGGAAGAGCCCGAGTATCTGAAGACGGTAAAAGAGCTCAATCCGGAACTTACGGCCGCCCCCGATGAAGAACTTTACGACCTTACGACAGAGACCGCAGGCGAGTAAGCGGTTCCCTTGAAATATTGTGTAAAAACGCCCTCAATGCGCAGGGCGTTTTTTTATGCACGGTATCCCCGGCAGCGTCGGGACCGTGCTTCCGGAACCTGCAAAAACGCCGTTTTTCCGCCTGGTAAAAGGGATATAAAAAAAGCGAAAGAAATTTAAAACAAAATCTTGCAAACAAGGACAACAAGCATTATCTTACTGAGCTTTTGTGAAAATTGGAGAAAAAAAGATATGCCAACGATCAATCAGTTAGTACGAAAAGGTAGAAAAAAGATCGCAAAAAAGAACAAGGTCCCGGCCCTGGACGCAAACCCGCAGAAACGCGGGGTGTGTACGCGCGTGTACACGACAACGCCGAAAAAACCGAACTCGGCGCTGCGGAAAGTCGCGCGTGTCCGTTTAACGACCGGCACAGAAGTCACGGCATACATCCCCGGAGAGGGTCATAACCTTCAGGAGCATTCCATGGTGATGATCGAAGGAGGCCGAGTCAAGGACCTTCCGGGTGTCCGCTACCATATCATTCGAGGCACACTGGATACAGCCGGTGTGGAAGGCAGGCGGAACAGCAGATCACGTTACGGCGCAAAGCGGCCGAAATCTTAATTGTGGAGAAATTCGATGTCAAGAAGGAATAAGCCACCCAAACGCGACGTATTACCCGACCCCAAGTACAGTTCCAAGATTGTGACCAAATTTATCAACAATCTGATGGAACGCGGCAAAAAAGGGGTTGCCGAAAAGATCATGTATGACGCGATCAACGTGCTGGATCAGCAAAGCGGCGGAAAAGGCCTGGACGTATTCCAGAAGGCGCTCGACAATGTTGCGCCCGTACTGGAAGTGAAATCAAAGCGGATCGGCGGGGCGACCTATCAGGTTCCCGTGGAAGTCCGCCGCGACCGCCGTTACGCGCTGGCAATGCGCTGGATCATTACGTATTCTACCGCGCGTTCCGGAAATACCATGGCTCAAAAGCTGGCCGCCGAACTGATGGCCGCTTCCAAGGGCGAAGGTTCTTCGGTCAAGAAAAAGGAAGATACGCATAGAATGGCTGAGGCGAATAGGGCGTTTGCACACTTCAGCCGTTAACAACGGGAAAGAGTAATACGTGGCTTTAGACCTGAAAAAATTGCGGAATATCGGAATTATGGCTCACATTGATGCCGGTAAAACGACAACAACGGAGCGTATTCTGTATTATACCGGAATGTCTCACCGATTAGGCGAGGTGCATGAAGGTACTGCGATTATGGACTGGATGGAGCAGGAGAAGGAACGGGGGATCACGATCACGTCCGCTTCCACTACCTGCAAATGGGCCGGCCACCGTATCAATATTATCGACACTCCGGGACATGTTGATTTTACCGCCGAAGTCGAGCGCTCCTTACGGGTCCTCGACGGCGCAGTCGCCCTGTTCTGCGGTGTCGGAGGCGTGGAACCGCAATCCGAAACTGTCTGGAAACAGGCCAACACCTACCACGTTCCGCGTATCGCCTTTGTCAACAAAATGGACCGCGCCGGTGCGGATTTCTTCCACGTACTGGACATGATGCGAAAACGGCTCGGAGCCAACCCGCTCCCGGTCTTTGTTCCCATCGGCTCCGGCGATATGTTCACCGGTATCATTGACCTGATCAACAACCGTTCCATTCTCTACAAGGACGAAACCCTGGGAACGGAATTCGAGTATGGCCCCATTCCCAAGGATATGGCCGAGAAGGTCGAAGAATACCGCTATCATCTGATCGAAGAAGTGGCATCCTACGATGATACGCTTCTTGAAAAATATCTGGAAGGCAGCGAGCTTTCCGAAAGTGAGATCAAAGCCGCGATCCGTATCGGAACCATCCGCGGCGATATTATCCCGGTCCTTTGCGGATCCGCCTTTAAGAATAAAGGTATCCAGGAACTGCTGAACGCGGTAGTGGATTATCTGCCTTCTCCGCTGGATCTTCCTGAAGTCAAGGGCATTTCGCCCAAGACCGGAAAAGAAGAGGTCCGCCATCCGGATCCCGAGGCACCTTTCTGTGCTCTGGCCTTCAAGATCATGACCGATCCCTATGTGGGCCGTCTGACCTATCTGCGTATTTACAGCGGTACGGTCGAAGCGGGCACCTACCGCCTGAACGCGGAAAACGGCAAGCGGGAGCGTTTCGGACGCATTTTAAAAATGCATGCAAACAAGCGTGAAGACCTCAATTCGGCGATAGCCGGCGATATTATTGCGGTAGTGGGACTAAAAAACACCCGGACCGGCCATACTCTCTGCGACGAAAAGCATCCCATCATCCTGGAGCAGATGGCTTTCCCGGATCCCGTGATCAGCGTTTCCATCGAACCGGCCAGCAAGGCCGATCAGGACGCCCTAACCGACGGACTGATCAAACTGGCGGATGAAGATCCGACCTTTCAGGTCCGTTATGACGAAAGCACGGGGCAGACGATCATCTGGGGGATGGGCGAACTGCATCTGGATATCATTACTGACCGCCTGCGCCGCGAATTCAAGGTCAAAGCGCATGTCGGCAAACCGCAGGTTGCTTATAAGGAAACCATTACGCAGAACGCACGTGTGGATGAGATCTTTAAAAAGCAAACCGGAGGAAAGGGCCAGTATGCCCGGATCGTGATCGAGATCGAACCCGCCGGGCCCGGAAAAGGCTTTATTTTTGAGAATAAGATCGTCGGGGGCGTGATCCCCAAAGAATATATTCCCGCCGTAGGGCGTGGAATTCAAGATGCATGCAAGACCGGAGTACTCAAAGGGTATCCGGTCGAAGATGTTAAAATAACGCTGGTTGACGGTGCTTTTCACCCGGTGGATTCATCCGAAATGGCGTTCCGTGCAGCCGGAAGCATCGCTTTCAGGAATGCGGTAAAAAAGGCCGGAGCTATCCTGCTTGAACCCGTCATGTCCCTGGAAGTGATCACCCCGGAAGAATATCTCGGTGATGTGATGGGTGACCTCACTTCGAGAAGGGGCCAGATCAAAGGAATGGTCCCGCGGCAGGACGCGCAGGTCTTAAATGCCGATGTACCCTTAGTTGAAATGTTCGGCTATGCAACAGACTTGCGGTCGATCACCCAGGGAAGGGCTGTGTTCTCAATGCAATTTGATCATTATGCACCGGCCCCCGCGTCAATCGCGGAAAAAATCAATTAGTGAAAAAAAGGAGATTTTCACATGGCAAAAGCAAAATATGAACGAACGAAGCCGCACGTGAACGTAGGAACGATCGGTCACGTGGATCATGGCAAGACGACGCTGACGGCGGCGATCACGCGGGTATTGGCGAAGACGGGGAACGCGGAATTCCGTTCATTTGACAGTATTGACAATGCTCCGGAAGAGCGGGAGCGCGGAATTACGATCGCGACGGCGCACGTGGAATACCAGACGGATAAGCGTCATTATGCGCACGTGGATTGTCCGGGCCATGCGGACTACATCAAGAACATGATCACGGGTGCGGCGCAGATGGACGGAGCGATCCTGGTGGTGAGCGCGGCGGACGGTCCGATGCCGCAGACGCGTGAGCACGTATTGCTGGCGCGCCAGGTGAATGTGCCCTACATTGTGGTGTACATGAACAAGGTGGATATGGTGGACGATCCGGAGCTTTTGGATCTGGTGGAGATGGAGCTTCGTGAGCTTCTGAACGAATACGAATTTCCGGGAGACGATATTCCGATCATCCGGGGTTCGGCCCTGGAAGCGCTGAACAATCCGGATGACGACGTGAAGACGAAGAGCATATTCGAGCTGATGGAAGCGGTGGACACCTACATTCCGGAGCCGGTACGTGCGATAGACAAGCCGTTTTTGATGCCGGTGGAAGATGTATTTTCGATCACGGGCCGCGGCACGGTCGGCACAGGCCGTATCGAGCGCGGCGTAGTGAAGGTTGGCGACGAGGTTGACATTGTGGGCATCGATCCGGAAGGCAAGAAGACGGTAGTGACCGGGATTGAGATGTTCCGGAAGCTGTTGGACCGCGGAGAAGCGGGCGACAACGCCGGATTGCTGCTGCGGGGTATTGAGAAGGACTGGTTGCGCCGCGGCATGGTGATCGCAGCGCCGAAGTCGATCACTCCGCACACGAAATTCAAGGCGAAATTCTACGTGCTGAAGAAAGAAGAAGGCGGACGTCACACGCCGTTCCAGGACGGTTACCGTCCGCAGTTCTATTTCCGTACGACGGACGTCACGGGCTCGATCAAGCTTCCGGAAGGCGTGCAGATGGTCATGCCGGGTGACAATATTGAGGCGGAAGTGACGCTGATCGTACCGATCGCCATGGAGAAGGAGCTGCGTTTCGCGATCCGCGAAGGCGGCCGTACCGTAGGCGCGGGTGTGGTAACCGAGATCATTGAATAAAGGCAGAAAGCATTATGGCAGGACAAAAGATACGCATTGCGCTTAAATCCTACGATCACAATCTGCTGGACAAATCCACGGAAAAGATCGTACAGCGTGCAAAAGCGACGGGGGCTGTGATTTCCGGTCCCATTCCGTTACCGACAAAACGTTCTGTCGTAACGGTGAACCGCTCGCCTTTTGTAAACAAGAAATCGCGTGAGCAGTTTCAGATCAAGGTACACAAGCGCATTATTGAAATCCTGAATACCACGACCAAGACCATTGATGAGCTGATGAAGCTCGATTTGCCTGCCGGCGTGGATATTGAAATCAAGGTTTAAAACAACCCAAAACATCATGAACGTTCCCGGGTGCAGGGGATGTTCTTATGAATAGAAAAGGTTAAAACTGTGAACGGAATCATAGGAAAGAAAATTGGCATGACCCGCATTTTTGATGAACGCGGCCGGAATATCCCGGTTACGGTCGTTGAAGCAGGTCCCTGCTATGTAACACAGATCAAAACGGATGAGACCGACGGTTATACGGCGGTCCAGATCGGTTTTGAAGAAGTCCGGGAAAAGGTGGTCACCAAACCCGAACTGGGGCATCTGAAGGCAGCCGGAAAGGTTTTGCGCAACCTGAAGGAATTCCGTGTCGAAGCCGTTGACGGCCTGAAGGTCGGCGATGAGATCCATGTGGATATCTTCAAAAAGGGTGATATCATTTCCGTGACCGGAAGATCTAAAGGAAAAGGCTTTCAGGGAACCGTTCGCCGCCACAATTTCAACGGCGGTCCCAAGTCCCACGGCCAGAAAGACCGTTTACGTGCTCCCGGTTCCATCGGAGCCAGTTCATCGCCATCCCGTGTATTCAAGGGAATGCGCATGGCGGGTCACATGGGAGACGAGACCGTAACGGTACGGAACATTGAAATCGTCGAAATTCGCCCGGACAAGAACATCGTTCTGCTGAAAGGCAGTGTTCCCGGATCCCGAAACGGCATCGTACAACTGGTAAAATCGGGAGATGAATCATGAAGTTAGATGTCTTTAAAAGCAGCGGCGAAAAACTCGACAAAAAGGTTGAGCTGGCTCCGGAAGTATTTGGTATCGAGCCCAATGAGCATACCTTATATCTTGCCGTAAAGGCCGAGCTTGCCAACATGCGTCAGGGAACGCACAAGACCAAGACCCGCGGGGAAGTCCGCGGCGGCGGCGCAAAGCCCTGGCGTCAGAAGGGACGCGGAACCGCCCGTTCCGGTTCCCGCCGTTCTCCGGTGTGGGTCGGCGGCGGCCGGGCTTTCGGTCCTGAGCCGCATCTTTACACGACAAGGTTGCCCAAGAAGGTGAAGCGCCTTGCCCGCCGTTCTGCCTTGTCGCAGAAAGTGAATGACAAAGCGGTACTGATCGTTGATGATCTGAAGCTGACCGAAGCCAAGACCCGTGACTTTACCGCGATCCTGAGCAATCTGGGACTGAGCGGAAAAAAGCTGACGGTGCTGGTTGCCGCGTTTACGGAGGAGCTGTATTTGGCTGCACGGAATATCCCCAATGTATATATCGTGCCTGCCGAACGCGCTTCCACCTACGAGATCATGGATTGCGACACCCTTGTCATTGAACAATCCGCCGTCGATATCCTCAACGCGGCGCTTAAATAAGGAAATGGCGAGCAGATGAAGAAGCAAATCATAGTCAAGCCGATATTGACCGAGAAGATGAGTGTCATGGGTGAAGAGATGGGCAAATATGCCTTTGTCGTATCCCCAGACGCCAATAAGATCGAGATCAAGAAGGCGATAGAAGATCGTTTCAATGTCCGTGTAGCGGATGTAACGACGATGAATCGTAAAGGAAAAGAGAAATCGATGACCATCCGCAGCGGCGGACGGGTAATCCGGACGGCAGGAAGACGGTCCAACTGGAAAAAGGCGATCGTAACCCTTGCCGAAGGGAACCGAATTGATTTCTTTGAAGGCGAAACTGCTGTTTAAGGAATAGGAAAGATATGGCTTTAAAGAGCTACAAACCGCACACTCCGGGTCAGCGTTACAAAACCACGCTGGTTTTTGACGAACTGACAAAAAAAGAACCGGAAAAGAAACTGATTAAGACCAGTCCCGGCAGCGGCGGTCGTAACAATAATGGACGCATTACCATGCGTCGGCGCGGCGGAGCCCAGAAGCGTTTTTATCGTGTCGTTGATTTCAAGCGCGATAAATTCAGCATTCCCGCCAAAGTCGCCGCCATCGAATACGATCCTAACCGTTCCGCCAACCTCGCTCTTCTGGTATACGCCGACGGTGAAAAACGCTATATTGTTTGCCCCGACGGCGTAGCGGTGGGCGACGTACTGCTCTCCGGACCCGAAGCGCCCGTAAAGCGCGGTAACGCATTGCCCTTAAAGGACATTCCGGCCGGTACACAAGTACATAATATCGAAATGAAGCCGGGCAAGGGTGCTCAGATCGCCCGCGGCGCCGGTGCATCCGCCCAGATCATGGCAAAAGAAGGCAAATACGTGACCATCAAGCTTCCTTCCGGGGAAATGCGGATGATCCTGGAGAACTGCCTTGCCACGATCGGGGAAGTCGGCAATAAGGATTATTCCAATGTGAGTATCGGGAAAGCGGGCCGTAACCGCTGGCTGGGCAAACGCCCGAAAGTCCGCGGTGTTGCAATGAACCCTCATGACCATCCCATGGGCGGCGGCGAGGGAAAGACCTCCGGCGGCGGACATCCTGCAACTCCCTGGGGTAAGCCGACCAAAGGTTATAAAACCCGTAAGAAAAAAAATCCGAGCAATAAGTACATTGTTGCGCGCCGGAAGAAAAAGTAAAGGGAAGAACATATGCCCAGGTCACTAAAAAAAGGTCCTTATGTCAACGAATCACTGCAGAAGAAAGTGAATGAAATGATGCAGTCCGGTAAAAAGAAGGTCATAAAAACCTGGTCCCGCCAGTCGACCATCACACCGGATTTTGTCGGGTTTACTTTTGCCGTGCATAACGGAACAAAGTTCATCCCGGTTTATGTCACCGAGAACATGGTCGGCCACCGGTTGGGCGAATTCTCTCCGACACGCACTTTCCGCGGACATAAGTCATAAACCAAGAGTAGGTAAAGAATGAAAGCTCGAGCAGTTAACAAGTACATACGGCAAAGCGCCAAGAAGATGAAACCCGTTTTGGACATGGTCCGCGGCAAGCAAGTCAACAGCGCCCTGAATATGCTGTCCTTCATGCCGAAGAAATCCGCAAAGCTCATCGAACTGACAACCCGTTCGGCCGTTTCGAATCTGTTGAATTCGGAAGAGGGAGCCAAGCTCAATCCCGATGAACTCATCATCCGGGAAGCCTATGTCAACCAGGGTCCGGTCATGAAACGCATTCGTCCCCGTTCCATGGGGCGTGCCTTTATGATACGGAAGCGCAGTTGCCATTTAACGGTCGTCGTCGGTACGCCGGAAGACGAAGTGAAAAACGATACGAAAGAGAAGGAGTAAACCTTGGGTCAGAAAACACATCCTTACGGTTTCCGTCTTGGAATTACAAGGGAATGGCTCTCCAACTGGTATGATGAGCGCAATTTTGCCGCGAAGCTGAACGAAGATCTGATGCTGCGCAAATACCTGAACAAGCGCTTATCCAGTGCCGGTATCGCAAAGATCGAAATTGAACGTACGTCGAAGGCGATTTCCATTACCATTCACACCTCGCGTCCCGGGGTGGTGATCGGCGCCAAAGGCAAGGAAGTCGACCAGCTGCGTGAAGAGATCCGCAAGCTGACCCAGTTTGACGTCAACGTTAATGTCGTTGAAATAAAGAAACCCGAACTGAACGCCTATCTCGTGGGCGAGAACATCGCCCAGCAACTGGTCAAGAAAATGCCCTTCCGCCGTGTACTGAAGCGCAGTATTCAGAATACTATGCGCCAGGGTGCGGAAGGCATCCGCATTCAGCTGTCCGGCCGTCTCGGCGGTGCGGAAATGGCACGCCAAGAGACCATGCGCGAAGGCCGCGTTCCGCTTCATACCTTACGCTCCGATATTGATTATGCGGATGTAACGGCATTTACGACCTATGGTTGTATCGGTATCAAGGTCTGGATATGTAACGGTGAAGTATCGACAATCTAAGGGGAATGGAGTTTAGCTATGTTAATGCCAAGAAAGGTTAAATACAGAAAACAGCACCGCGGACGCAGACAAGGCATGGCCTTTCGCGGTTCTACGGTCAGTTACGGTGATTTCGGATTAAAGGCCATGGAAGAAGCCTGGATCACCAGCCGGCAGATCGAAGCCGCCCGTGTCGCCATCTCCCGTATTGTAAGGAAGCACGGAAAAATGTGGATCCGTATTTTCCCGGATAAGCCGGTTTCCAAGAAGCCGGCCGAAACCCGTATGGGAAAGGGCAAAGGCGGACCGGAATTCTGGGTAGCGGTTGTCAAACCCGGACGCGTTCTTTTCGAGGTCGAAGGCATTTCTGAAGAGATGGCCCGGGAAGCGTTCCGTCTGGCAGCACACAAGCTGCCCATCAAGGCAAAAATGGTCGCCCGGCGCGAGATTGGAGGATAAAGGCATGTTATCAAAGACCGAATTAAAAGAATTGACCAAAGAAGAAGTCATCACCAAACTGCGCGATGACGAAGATGCGTTAATGAATCTTCGCTTTCAGCATGCCCTGCAGCAACTGGAAAACCCGGTCCGGCTACGTTATCTGAAACGGGAGGTCGCCCAGTTGAAGACACTCCTTCAGGAATTTGAATGCGGATTGCGAAAATAACAGGAAGTGATCAAATGACGTATACAAATCGTAAAGAAAAAATCGGCGTAGTTGTCAGCGACAAGATGGACAAAACGGTCACCGTGCTTGTCAGTCAGCGGATCAAGCATCCGGCTTACGGCAAGTACATCAACCACAGCCGGAAATTCATGGCGCACGACGAGCAGAACGCCTGCCGTATCGGTGATACCATTTCCATCGTCGAAACGAGGCCGATGAGCCGTAATAAGCGCTGGCGGGTAAAAGAGATTCTGTCTCATGCACCGAGCGCGAAGTAAGCATCAAAGTTGAAAGGCAGATGAACGATGATTCAAGTTGAAACGAAATTAAGGGTTGCTGACAACACAGGTGCAAAAGTTGTGCAATGCATAAAAGTACTGGGCGGAGCCGGTCGCCGCTATGCCAGCGTTGGCGACGTGATCGTCGTTGCTGTCAAACAGGCGATACCGGGCGGAACAGCGAAAAAAAGCGATGTTTCCAAAGCTGTTATCGTCCGCACCAAAAAAGAAGTCGGTCGTCCGGACGGATCCTATATCCGTTTTGACGAGAACGCCGTTGTGTTGATCAATGCGCAGGGAGAGCCTGTCGGTACCCGTATCTTCGGACCGGTTGCACGGGAACTCCGCGAAAAGCGCTACATGAAGATCATATCCATGGCACCTGAAGTATTGTAAGGAGAACCACTGTGCATATCAAAAAAGGTGACATTGTAAAAGTCATTACGGGCAAGTATAAGGGCAAGGAAGGCAAAGTCCTTAAAGTGTTCCCGCTTGCTCAGCGTGTGATCATTGAGGGCGTAAATATGGTCAAGCGCCATACGCGTCCCAGCCAGCAGAATCCTCAGGGCGGTATCGTCGAGAAGGAAGCGGCTGTCCACGTCTCCAATGTAATGTTAGTTGTTAACGGCAAGCCGACCCGTATCGGATCCCGCATCCTGAAAGACGGTTCCCGGGTCCGCTACGCCAAAAAAACCGGCGAAACCGTGGCGGAAGGAAAGTAAACAGCTATGAAGAAGACAGTACCTGTTTTACAGAAAAAATATAAAGAAGAGATCGCCCCGCATCTGATGAAGACCTTCGGGTATAAGAATGTGATGCAGGTTCCCCGGCTCTCCAAGATCACATTGAGCATCGGTCTGGGCAATGCCCGTGACGACAAATCCAAGCTCGATCATGCGCTGGAGGATCTCACAACGATCGCCGGCCAGAAACCGGTTGTGACCTATGCAAAGAAAGCGATCAGCAACTTCAAGATCCGCAAAGGCGATCCGGTAGGCATTATGGTCACCCTGCGCGATGCGAACATGTACGAATTCCTGATTCGTTTCATCAATATCGCACTGCCGCGTGTCCGTGACTTTAACGGCGTTTCCGATAAAGCTTTCGACGGACAGGGGAACTATTCCCTCGGCATTACCGAGCAGGTGATCTTCCCCGAAATAGATTACGATAAGGTGGATGTGATTCGCGGTATGAATCTTACATTCACGACCACAGCAAAGACCGACCGTGAAGCTTATGAACTTTTAAAGGAGTTCGGCTTCCCCTTTGTGCGGCGTAACGAAAAATAAGGATTGCAGGCATTATGGCAAAGAAATCATTAATTGCAAAAGCTAAGCGCGAACCCAAATTCTCAACTCGTGCCTATACGCGGTGCTCCCGCTGCGGACGGCCCAAATCGGTGTACCGCAAATTCGGGCTCTGCCGTATTTGTTTTCGTGAACTGGCTTTGAAGGGTGAAATACCCGGCGTAACAAAAGCAAGTTGGTAAAAAGAGGTAACACATGCTCACAGATCCGATTGCAGATTTTTTGACACGCATTCGCAACGCGTGTAAAGCAGGACATCCCTGGGTGGAGATCCCGGCAAGCAAAATGAAGGCCAGGATATCTCTCGTGCTCCGGGAAAAAGGTTACATCAAGGATTTTATCCTGATCGAAGACGGCAAACAGGGGATGCTGCGTCTCTTTCTGAAATATCAGGAAGACGGACGTCCGGTGATCTATGAACTGGAACGCATCAGCAAGCCCGGTCGCAGAATCTATGTAAAAAGTACGGATATTCCCCGCGTCAACAACGGTCTGGGTATCGGCATTATTTCGACGTCCCACGGTGTGATCACCGACATCGAAGCCCGGAAAATGCAGCTCGGCGGCGAATACCTGTGTAAGATATGGTAAGCGAGGATCAATATGTCAAGAGTCGGTAAAAAACCCATTCCCATTCCCAAGGGTGTTACGGTAAACATCAAGGACAACCGCATCACCGTCAAAGGTCCCAAAGGGGAACTGACCAATACATTCCGCGAAGGTATCAGCGTAAAGACCGCCAACGAACAGGTCTGGGTCGAACGCGGCGCGGATGACAGCAAATCCCGCGCATTTCACGGACTGACCCGCGCCCTGGTCAACAACATGATCGTGGGTGTGACGGAAGGTTACGAGATTGCCCTTCAGATCATCGGTGTGGGATATCAGGGCGAAGTGAAAAGCAACAAGCGCCTGCTGCTCTCCCTGGGCTTCTCCCATCAGATCCTGATGGACGCTCCGGAAGGCATCAGCTTCAATGTCACCCGCGATATCATAAAAGTATCCGGTATTGACAAGCAGAAGGTGGGCGAAGTCGCGGCACAGATCCGCAAATTGCGCAAACCCGAGCCTTATAAGGGCAAGGGCATCCGCTATGTGGGCGAGAGCGTCCAGCGCAAGGTCGGTAAAACCGCCGGCAGTAAATAACGCGGCATAGTGTGAATACGAAAAAGGATCAGTCATGAAAGATAAAAGCAAACAAAAACATGAAGCCCGGTTCAAGAAAAAAGCCCGGATCCGGAAACGGATCTCCGGTACCGCAGAACGGCCCCGGCTTGTTGTTTTCCGCAGCAATCTGCATATCAGCGCTCAGATCGTCAACGACGATACGCATGCGGTCGTCTGTTCCGCAAGTTCTTTTTCCAAGGACCTGCGCGAAGCGCTGAAGGGCAAGAGCAAAACCGAGCTTAGCGTCGGAGTCGGGAAAGCCCTCGCCGAAAAGGCAAAAGAAAAGGGAATTAAATCAGTGGTATTTGACCGGAACGGTTTTATCTATCACGGCCGTGTCAAGGCGTTAGCCGATGCATGCCGTGAAGCCGGTTTGGAATTCTAATAAAGGAGTAGGGCATTGAGATCAATCAATCCGTCAGAACTCGAATTGAGTGAAGGCAAATTAATAAAGCTGAACCGCGTAGCCAAAGTGGTTACCGGAGGCCGCCGTTTTCGTTTTAATGCCATCGTTGCCATCGGCGACGGGAAAGGCCATGTCGGGATCGGGCTCGGGAAATCCAACCAGGTTACGGATGCAATCAACAAAGGTCGCGAAGACGCCAAAAAGAACCTCATCCGCGTACCCGTATTGAACGGAACCATTCCTTTTGAAGTTACCGCCAAATACGGAGCGGCAAAGGTCATGCTCAAACCGGCCTCGCCGGGTACCGGTATTATTGCCGGCGGTCCGGTGCGCGCCATTATGGAACAGGTCGGCGTCAAGGATATCCTTGCAAAATCACTGGGCAGTGCCAATTCACACAACGTGGTAAAAGCCACCATGGCAGCGCTGCTGAAGCTCGAAGACGCCTATACGGTCGCCAAACGCCGCGGTGTGACGCTGCAGGAGGTCTTTAATTAATGGAAAAGAAACAATTGAAAATCACCCAGATCAAAAGCACGATCGGATACCGCAAGCAGACTCAGCAGGTCATCGAATCCCTTGGCCTCGGAAAGATCCGCAAGACCGTGGTTTTGCCGGACAATCCTGCCGTTCGTGGTATGATTGCTAAAATTCCGCATCTCTTACATGTCGAGGAGGTATCATGAGCCTGAATAAATTGACTCCCGCACCGGGATCGGGTACTAAAAACAGCAAACGCCGCGGACGCGGCCCGGCTTCCGGGCAGGGTACCACCGCGGGGCGTGGAAATAAAGGACAGAAAGCCCGTACCGGCGCCAAGCACCATCCCTGGTTCGAAGGCGGACAAATGCCTTTGCAGCGCCGCACCCCCAAACGCGGTTTTTCCAATAAACGCTTCCGTCAGGAATATCAGATCATTAATGTCCGCGACCTGAATCTTCTTGAAGATGTCAGCGCCGTGAATGCAGATAAACTGTTCGAATTCGGACTGATCAAGAAACTGAACAAACCTGTCAAGGTTCTCGGCTACGGTGAAATGACCCGGGCAATGGAAGTGACCGTTGACGCATTCAGCGACACCGCAAAAGAGAAAATTGAAAAAGCAGGTGGAAAGGCGCTAGTATTATGATGCAGAGTATTCGTTCCATGTTCAAGATCCAGGAATTGAGACAGCGCCTGCTCTTTACGCTCTTTGTCTTGTTCCTCAGCCGTGTCGGCGCGCATGTGCCCCTGCCGGGCATTGATGCAAAATTACTTGCCGTGGCTGCATCCGGAATGGACAATACACTGCTGGGACTCTGGGATATGTTTGCGGGCGGCGCGCTGAGCAAAGCTACCGTATTTGCCCTGGGGATCATGCCCTACATCAGTACCAGCATTATCATTACCTTGCTGGGCAGCGTTTTCCCCTATTTTCAGCGCCTGCGGAACGAAGGCGAAGCCGGAAGACGCAAGATCACGCAGATCACCCGCTACGGAACGGTGTTCCTTGCCGCCATGCAGGCCTGGGCCGTTGCCAAGTATCTCATGAACCTGCAGGTAAACTACGAATCGGTAGTCGCTTATCCCGGTTTCAGCTTTATTCTGATGACCATGATCTCCCTGATCACCGGAACCATTCTGCTAATGTGGCTGGGCGAACAGATCACGGACCGCGGTATCGGGAACGGCATCTCCCTGATCATTATGATCAACATCATTTCCCGTCTGCCCGTTACCATCGCCAGCGAAGTTTCCATGCTGCGCGCCGGCGCCCGGGACCTTCTGGTCGAGATCATTCTGATCCTTATCCTCGTCATTGCCATCGGCTTTGTCGTCTACCTGACCCAGGGAACCCGAAAGATCCCGGTGCAATATGCAAAAAAGGTCGTGGGCAGAAAGATCTACGGCGGACAGTCCACCTACATCCCGCTGCGTGTCAACAGCTCCGGCGTGATGCCCATCATTTTTGCACAGACCATCGTGTTTATCCCGAATTCCATCGGCATGCTGTTCAGCAACGTGGAATGGCTGAACCGCGGCTGGTTCTCTGTGGATAACTGGCCTTACTGGCTGATCTATTCGGTGATCATTGTGCTTTTCGCGTATTTTTATACCGCGATCGCCTTTAATCCCACCGAAGTGGCCGACAACATGAAAAAGAACGGCGGTTTTATCCCCGGGATCCGTCCCGGCAAAAAGACCGCGGAGTATCTCGATAATATCATTACGCGCATTACGCTTCCGGGCGCCATTATGCTGGCCCTGGTCGCGATCCTGCCTTATATCTTGATGAAGATCTTCGGTATCGACTACAACCTTGCAAGCTTCTTCGGCGGAACATCCATCATCATTCTGGTGGGGGTTGCACTGGACACGCTGCAGCAGATCGAATCGCACCTGATCTCCCGTCACTATGACGGATTCATGAAAAAGGGCAAGATCAAAGGCAGAAGCCGTTTTTAGTTCATTGAGAAGCAGGAAGAATGATTTATTACAAAACAGCCGAACAGATCGAGCGGATGCGGCTGGCCGGCAGGATCGTTTACGAGACCCTGAATATGCTGGAAGCCTGGATCCGGCCCGGTATCAGCACCGCAGAGCTTGACCGTCTGGCTGAAAGCTTTATACGCGACAAGGGCGCGGAGCCGTCTTTCAAAGGCTACGGCGGTTTCCCGGCCACACTTTGTATCTCACGCAACGAAGAAGTGGTACACGGGATCCCGTCCGACAAAGTCTTTCTGGAAGACGGTGATATCGTCAGCCTGGATTGCGGCGTATATATCAACGCTTATCACGGCGATCATGCCCGCAGCTACGCAGTAGGAAATGTATCGCCGGATAAACAGAAGCTGATGGATGTGACAAAGCGCTGCCTGGCGCTGGGGATCGAACAGGCTCGACCCGGAAAGCATCTGTCGGATATCGGCCATGCCATCCAGAGCCATGCGGAATCACAGGGTTATTCTGTGGTCCGCGAGCTGGTGGGACACGGTATAGGCCGGCGGCTGCACGAAGATCCTCAGGTCCCGAACTACGGTAAGAAGGGACAGGGGATCGTATTGAAAGAAGGACTCGTGATCGCCATCGAACCGATGGTCAACATGGGCAAAGCGGGGGTTATTACCCTGGCGGACGGATGGACCGTGGTAACGCGGGACCATATGCCGTCTGCGCACTTTGAACATACGATCGTCATCGGCAGCAAGGGTCCGGAAATTTTAACGAACATGTGATATGGCGAAACAAAAGTCGATCAAAGTGGATGGCAGCATCCTGGAAACATTGCCCAACGCTTCCTTCCGTGTCAAACTGGAGAATGGACACGAAGTACTGGCGCATATTTCGGGAAAGATGCGAATGCATTATATCAAGATCCTTCCCGGAGACAAGGTATCCCTGGAACTGTCCCCCTATGATCTGTCACGCGGTCGTATAGTGTACCGCTACAAATGATTGCCGGGATGTGCGAAAGCAACGGATAATGAAAGGATAGAATCGTGAAAGTAAGAGCATCGGTCAAGAAGATGTGTGATAAATGCAAGATCATTCGCCGTAAAGGCGTTGTCCGTGTGATTTGTCCCAACAGTAAACATAAACAAAGACAAGGTTGATCAGGAGGTAAACATTGGCTCGTATAGCAGGTGTAGATTTACCAAAGGATAAGAAAGTCAAAGTTGGCTTAACCTATATTTTTGGTATTGGACGATCGGTAGCAATGGAGATCCTGGGCAAAGCGCAGGTAGATCCCGAGATCCGTATCAAAGATCTCAGCGAAGATCAGGTTTCCGCCATCCGTAAGGTCATTGCGGATGAATTCAAGGTCGAAGGCGCGCTTCGTACGGAAGTGACCATGAACATCAAGCGTTTGATGGACATCGGTTGCTATCGCGGTTACCGCCACCGCCGTGGCCTGCCGGTTCGCGGTCAGAATACCAAGAACAACGCGCGGACCCGTAAAGGCAAGAAGAAAGCCGCCGTTAAGAAAAAACGTAAAGTATAAGCGCAAGCCTTAGGAGGTTGAATTGGCTACAAAACCACAAGTTAAACGTAAGAAAAGAAAGGTAAAGGTCGACCCGGAAGGTATCGCCTTTATTAAAGCTTCTTACAATAATACCGTTATTACACTCGCAGACCAGTACGGGAATACGATTTCCTGGGCAACCGCCGGCCGCGTCGGTTTTAAGGGTTCGCGAAAAAGCACACCCTTTGCCGCAGGCCAGGCCGCCGAAGTCGCCGCCCGTGAAGCGATCGACGCCGGACTCACCCGGGTAGAAGTCAGGGTCAAGGGACCCGGCGGCGGACGCGAAATGGCAATCCGTGCGCTGGCTTTAGCCGGATTGCAGGTCACTGCGATCAAAGATGTAACCCCAATCCCGCATAACGGGTGCAGACCACCCAAGCGTCGTAGAGTTTAGGAGAATTTTCATGGCAAGATTTCATGGCCCCCGAGGCAAAGTCTGTCGTCGTCTGGATTACCCCTGTTTTGAATCTCCCAAATTTTCGCGGATGAAAAAGAATTATCCGCCTGGAGAACACGGACCTGCATCCCACCGGCGCCTGTCCGATTACGGAATCCAGATGCGTGAGAAACAACGCATTAAACAAACCTACGGCATCCTGGAAAAACAGTTCAGAAATTACTTTAAAAAAGCCGATACCAAAGAAGGTATTACCGGCTATGTCCTGATCCAGATGCTGGAATCCCGTCTTGATAATGTCGTTTATCGAATGGGATTCGCACCGACCCGCCGCGCCGCCCGCCAACTGGTGACCCACGGCCATTTTCTGGTGAACAACCACAAGGTAACGATCCCCTCATTTATGGTAAAGCCCAATTCCGAGATACGCGTTCGTGAAAAAAGCAAACGCATCGACCTGATCCTGGACTCCGTAAAACGCATTAAGGGCGATCATACCCTGCCCTGGCTGAGCATCGACAAGGCCAAGCTGGTCGGCGAGTTCCTGAAAGTGCCGGAACGCAGCGAAATTCCGGAAACATTCAATGAACAGCTGGTTGTTGAGTTATATTCGAAATAATTTAAAGAAAAGGAATTGAAATAATGCCTAACTTTCAAATTCCGGACAAGATCAAAGTTGATCGTGAGTCCTATTCCGACAGCTATGGAAAGTTCACGATCGAACCGCTTGAACGCGGATTCGGAACAACCGTGGGAAGTGCCCTGCGGCGCATCATGTTATCAGCGATTCCGGGCTGTGCAATTACTGCCGTCCGCTTCGAGGGCGTTCTTCACGAATTCTCTACTATCGAAGGCGTTCTTGAGGATGTCAGCACCATCATTCTGAATCTGAAGCAGGTAAAGCTGGACCTTCTGGATTCCAAGCCCGTCAAGGTCAGTTTGAAACTGCAGGGACCCCGGGAGATCAAGGCCAAGGACCTGAATGCCGACAATCCGAACATCAAGATCATGAACCCGAATTTCCACATCATGAACATTCAGGAAGAAAAAACCATTGACCTGATGATCTGGTTCGGCCGAGGCCGCGGATATTCCCCTGCGGAAAAGAACCGCACTCCGGATGCACCGGTCGACACCATTCCCGTGGATTCGATCTTTTCCCCCATCCTGAAAGTCAATTTTGTGGTGGAAAAACTGCAATCCGGTATTAAGGAAGACCTGGAAAAACTCATTCTCGAGATCTTTACCGATCACTCCATGTCTCCCGACAATGCCCTGTCCTATGCCTCCGACATGATGATGAATCATCTCAAGCCCTTCTCGGAACTGAAGACCAAGAACATTATCGAACCCGAAGAACAGGTCGATGAAGAGGTCCTTCGCATCCGCAAACAGCTGCAGCGCAGTATCGACGAACTGGAACTTTCGGTCCGCTCCTACAACTGCCTGCAAGCCGCCGATATCCGGACCATTGCCGATCTGGTCGTCAAAGAAGAGCAGGAAATGCTGCGTTACAAGAATTTCGGCCGCAAATCCCTCAATGAACTGGTCGCTAAACTGGATGATCTCGGACTCCGCTTCGGCATGGATATCACCCCCTATACCAAAGATATGAAATAAGAAGGAATGCAGATAAATGAGACACCAAAAACGAGGCAATAAACTCGGCCGCAGCGCCAGCCACCGCAAAGCAATGCTTTCCAATATGGCCATTTCGCTGTTCTTGCACAAGCAGATCAAGACAACGGAAGCCAAGGCCAAGGAAGCCCGGCGCCTGGTGGAACGGCTGATCACACATGCAAAGAAAGACAGTACGCATGCACGGCGCCTGGTCTTTTCGATCCTGCGCGACAAAAAAGCGACCGCGCTGCTGTTTGAGGAAATTGCACCGGTATACGCGAACCGCCAGGGCGGCTACACCCGTCTGATCAAACTGGGATACCGTCCCAACGATACGGCCCGCGTCGTTCTGCTGCAACTGGTGGATTTCTTCACGGAAGAATCCGCGAAAGAAAAGAAAGCCGCAACGAAAAAAGCCGGAACCAAAACAACGGCAAAGAAAGCGGTCAAAGCGGAAAAACCTGCGGAAACAGCCCAGCCTGCGGAAGAACCGGTGACGGAACCCGAAACGGCTCCGGAAGCCGATGCTGAAGCTCCAGCGGAAGAAAACGCAGCTACCGGCGAAGAAAGCAGCGAAGAAGCCGTCGCGGATGAACCCGCGGCATCCGAAGAAAAGTAAGAACGGCCCCGAAGCCGTCAGGAATACAGAAACGATCCTCTCTGATCCAGGGAGGATCGTTTTTTTTGAAAGCCATATGCGAAAGCGGAGCGAAATTCGGAACCGTTCAATTTTCTTGAACAAATCCGTTTTTATCTCTATATTCATTTGATTTAATTAAATGCCGGGATTATGATCAGAAGAGCAAAAACAGAGAATATATTCAACCGGGTTGTCCATTTCTTTTTTGTGCGCGATCTCAATAAGACGACCCCTTTCCGGCGTTTTCTGCAAAAAAGCTTCTGGCTGCTTTACCTGACCTTGAAGGACTTTCTCAGCAATATGTGCCTGGTGCATTCGGGCAGTCTTGCCTACGTGACCATTTTATCCATGATCCCCATGGCGGTGTTGATCTTCAGCATCGCGGGTCTCTACGGGCTCGGTGATCTTGTGATCAATTACACCGAAAACAATATTTTCCCTTATCTGGTGCCGGAATTGCACGAACAGCTTTCGATGTGGCTGGAGAACAATGTCTCCCGTGACGCTTTCCGTCTTTCGGGGAGTACCGGACTGATCAATATCATTGCGATCGCGGGACTGATCTTTGCGGGTTCCGCCATTCTGGTGATATCGGAGCGTGTGTTCAACGAGATCTGGCGGGTGAAAAAAGGCGGCAGTTATTTCCGCAAGGTTACCGGTTTCTGGATCTTTTTTACCATAGCACCGCTGCTGATCCTGGGGAATACGCTGATCAAGAATTTTTTTATGCCCGCCGGCGGATTTATGGATATCATGATTCGCAACAATCCCTTCTTCGGTTTTCTTTATAACCGGCTGGTACCTTTCCTGATCACGCTCTTTATCATGGTCATGGTCAATATGATCATTCCCCGGGCAAAGGTCCTGTTCAAAAGTGCACTTTTCGGCGGGATATTTTCTGCCGTTCTCTGGGAATTGTCAAAGAATTTCTTTTATCTTTATGTCAGCCGCATGACCAATGTTACCAGCTTTTACGGATCGCTGTCCACGATTCCCGTCTTTATGATCTGGATGTACCTGACATGGATGATCATTTTAATGGGGGCGGAGCTTTCCTATACCTTCCAGAACCGCCGCCTGCTGACGAACTTGTACCGCGGGTATATCAGCTCCGGCAATCAATATACTCATGCCTATCTGGGCGTTTCCCTGCTGATATGGATGAATTCCTTTTACCGGCGCGGGAAAAGTATTCCCACGCTTGATAAGTTCTGCGATTATCTCGGCGTGCGCCTGAATACCATGACCGATGTGGGCGAAGAGCTGGTACAGCTGGAATATCTGGATCCCGTGCGCAGCGATATACCGCGCTATGTCTTTGCCCAGAACCCGGAGTTCATTTTCATGGACAATGTGATCGACGCCCTTCTGAACATTGAATTTACCTCGGAATACAATATCCAGGGTAATAAAGCGCCCACGGAACGGCATTACAGCACGGATACCGTGTTCATTGAAGCGCAGAAAGCCTACCTGAAACCCTTCCGTCAAAAAACCGTTGCAGAATTCAAAAACCTGTAATGCCATGAACATCCTGTATATTTCACCGGAAAATACGGTCGGAACCTTTGATATGTACAAGCGCATCCACGAAATGCGCGGCAACCGCGTGAAGTATGTGACGTTCTATCATTCTCCCAAGGGATTCCGCGAAGATATCTGCCTGAATCTTCCCTTTAATTTTACCCGTCCTTTTCTGAAAGGTCTGCGGCACCGGATCTATCAGATCTACCGGGGCAGGGAAGGCTATCACAAAGAACGGGCGGGGTATCCGCCGGTCTGGGAACCCGAAGGACGCCTGGATGCCGCCTTCCTTGCCTGGAAGGAAAAGCGCTGGGATCCCCGCATCCGGAAGGCAATTGAAACATACCGTCTTTACGATTCCGATATCGTGCATTTCGAATCGGGGATGGACTTTTACAAGGATGCGCGTTTTGCCCGGGAGATGAAGGAGCGCGGCGCCGGCATTGTTTGTCATTATCACGGAGAAGATCTCCGCAGCCGCGGAGTACTTCCGGCCCTGGATGCGATCAGTGATCTGAACCTGACCAATGAACTGGACCTGATGAAAAAGCACCCGGGTATGCGGTATATTTTCCTTCCCTTTGATCCGGATACCTTTTGCAGCCGCTACCGCAGAACGGAAGAAAATCACCGGCCTCTGTGGGTCGCCCATGCGCCGACCAATCGCTACTACAAGGGCAGCGACACGATCATTCCCGTTTGCCGCCGTCTGGAAAAGGAAGGCATGATGCGATTTGTACTGATCGAGAATCTGCCGCACGCCAAGGCCATGGACCTGAAGTGCCGCAGCGATATTTTCAT
The DNA here is from genome assembly GCA_028718545.1 of Fidelibacterota bacterium. GTDB lineage: Bacteria > Fidelibacterota > Fidelibacteria > Fidelibacterales > Fidelibacteraceae > M50B103. The sequence continues at coordinate 46,148 of JAQULT010000003.1, forward strand.
TGACCAGATCGGGGACCGCGGCGGCTGGGGGTACGGGATGAATTCTCTGGAATCCCTGGCGCTGGGGATTTGTACGCTGACGGAAATGAATGCGGAATATACGGCATTTTTGCCGGACCATCCTTTTGTGAATGTGAACGCCGGCAACCTTTATGATAAGCTGAAGGAAACCCTTATGAACGCCGGAATGCGCCGGGAGGCCGCCGCAGCGGGACCGGAGTGGGTCCGCCGGCATCACGGTCTGCAGGCTGTGGGGGAGTCTTTGTACAAGTATTACGAAACGGCAGGAATATAAGTATGCAAATTTTTCAGCAACAGATCTATGATCCTCTTAAATTGTACGGATCGCGGATTGTCAGCCGTATTATCGGAGATCTGAATCCGCGTCCGAACAGCAATGCTCCCATACCCCGCTCCGCCATCCGGCGTATTTTGGTCATTGACCGTTGCTGTATCGGTGATGTGATCATGATAGAACCGGCGCTGAGCGCATTGCGGGAATATTATTCCGATGCCCGGGTGGAATTGCTCTGTGTGCCGGCCTTTAAAGCTCTGGCAGAAAAGGCGGACATGGCCGACCGGGTTTATGCGTATCCCGCCGAGACGCCCTATCATGAACAATTTGATATGCTGATCAATTTTCATCCCGACCTGCGGCAGATACGACTGATGAAGCAAGTAAAATCCACCTATCGTGCGGGATTCAGTTTCAGCGGCGGCGCGCGCACGCTGACCCATATCATTCCGTATCCTTACCGGGAGCATCAGGTGGAACGACCTTTTGCCTTACTGGAAGAAATGTATATCCCGGTAGAGCGGCAGGTACCGCGCCTGCGTGTATTTGAAAATGCAAAAAAAGACCCGAAGCGGATCTTGCTGCATCCCGGAGCCAAAGACAGTGAGCGGCGCTGGCCGGCGAAATATTGGCGGCGCCTGATCACTCTGCTGGAGGAATCCGGCTACAAGCCGCAGATGATCGCGGCTCCGGATATCCGGAAACTCAAGAATATCAAATATATCGAAGGCGATCTGCTTGCGGTCGCCGCAAAGATCGCCGGAGCCGCGCTGCTGATAGGCTGCGATTCCATGGCGGTGCATCTGGCGGCGGCTTTGGAGACTCCCGCTCTGGCAATATTCGGTTCACAGGATCCGGACCTGACCAAGCCTTACGGACCTTACGGTCATTACATTGCACCTTTACAGCCCTGCCGGCACCGTCGGCGCAATTGGCGGCTTTGTGCGAAGTGCATGGCGGAGATCCGTCCGTCGGCGCTCATGGACAAGGTGCGGGAGATCCTGGAAAATGGCAGCCGCCTTTCCGGGAAGGAAAGGGCGTCAGAAACGGAACAGCGG
>JAQULT010000003.1:50000-67249 GCA_028718545.1 Fidelibacterota bacterium
GGAGCCGATGAAGGACGTGGTAAGCTGCGATAAGCCTCGGGAAGGTGCAAACAACCTTTGATCCGGGGATTTCCGAATGGGGCAACCCGTTCCGGGTCATACCGGAACACGCTGTTCTGAATCCATAGGAACAGATGAGACAACGGAGTGAATTGAAATATCTTAGTAACTCCAGGAAGAGAAAATAACAATGATTCCCCTAGTAGCGACGAGCGAACGGGGAAGAGCCTAAACCGGGTATGTGTCAAGCCTGTTGGTCTTGCATATCCGGGGTTGTAGGATTACTCTTGGCCGGGCAACAGACCGGCCGGCAAGTCAAAAAAGTATCCGTTAAGAGAATAGTTCTGGAAAGTTCAACCATAGAGGGTGATAGTCCCGTAACTGAAAACGAATACTCTTGCCTGAGCGATTCCTGAGTAGCATGGAGCACGTGAAATTCCATGTGAATCTGCCGGAACCATCCGGTAAGGCTAAATACTCCCATGTCACCGATAGTGAACTAGTACCGTGAGGGAAAGGTTAAAAGTACCCGTAATAGGGAGTGAAATAGAACCTGAAACCGTGTGCCTACAAGCGGTCGGAGCCCCGATTATTCGGGGTGACGGCGTGCCTTTTGCATAATGAGCCTGCGAGTTATCGTATATAGCGAGGTTAAGAGTAGATCCTCGAAGCCGTAGCGAAAGCGAGTGTTAACTGCGCGTCTAGTTATATGCGGTAGACCCGAAGCTGGGTGAGCTATCCATGGGCAGGGTGAAGCGACGGTAAGACGTCGTGGAGGCCCGAACCATTGTGTGTTGAAAAATGCTTGGATGACCTGTGGATAGGGGTGAAAGGCCTATCAAACTCAGCGATAGCTGGTTCTCTCCGAAATAGCTTTAGGGCTAGCCTTGACGTAGTGTGACGGAGGTAGAGCACTGAATGGACTAGGGGGCTTCACCGCCTACCAAACCCAATCAAACTCCGAATGCCGTTTACATGTTCGTCAGGAGATAGGTTGCGGGGGATAAGCTTCGTAACCAAAAGGGAAACAACCCAGACCGACAGCTAAGGTCCCTAAATATAAGTTAAGTGACAAAGGATGTGAAATTACTTAGACAGCTAGGAGGTTGGCTTAGAAGCAGCCATTCCTTTAAAGAGTGCGTAATAGCTCACTAGTCAAGTGATTTTGCGCCGATAATTTCCGGGACTATTAAACTTATTACCGAAGCTTCGGATCCCCGATTTATTCGGGGGTGGTAGGAGAGCGTTCCATTAACCGTTGAAGGTTGACCCGTGAGGGCAGCTGGAGGAGATGGAAATGAGGATGCAGGCACGAGTAACGATAATCCCGGTGAAATTCCGGGACGCCGAAAGCCTAAGGTTTCCTGAGTAAAGCAACTCTGCTCAGGGTTAGTCGGCCCCTAAGGCGAGGCCGAAAGGCGTAGTCGATGGGAAACAGGCAAATATTCCTGTACCGGTTCCAAACCGTTATGAGCTATGGGGTGGTGCAGAAGTGAAAGGTCATCCGCCTGACGAAATAGGCGGTTCAAGCGTGTAGGGAGTTCTTCCAGGCAAATCCGGAAGAACACTATCCTGAGGCGTGATGACGAGTTCTTTGAACATAAAGTGACCCTAATCATACTGACAAGAAAAACCTCTATGCAAGGTCTGGAGTCGACCGTACCTCAAACCGACACAGGTAGGCGAGATGAGTATTCTAAGGCGTTTGGATTAACTCAGGTTAAGGAACTCGGCAAATTAGCCTCGTAACTTCGGGAGAAGAGGCGCCTCGATTAGGTGAAGTTATTTACTGACGGAGCCGAAAAAGGCTGCAATAACAAGGCCCAAGCGACTGTTTAACAAAAACACAGGTCTCTGCTAAGTCGTAAGACGATGTATAGGGACTGACACCTGCCCGGTGCCGGAAGGTTAAGAGGAGGGGTCATCCGCTGCTTGCAGTGGTGAAGCTCTGAATTCAAGCCCCGGTAAACGGCGGCCGTAACTATAACGGTCCTAAGGTAGCGAAATTCCTTGTCGGGTAAGTTCCGACCTGCACGAATGGTGCAACGATTTGGGCACTGTCTCAACCTGAGATCCAGTGAAACTGTAGCGTCGGTGAAGATGCCGGCTACCCGCGGCAGGACGGGAAGACCCCGTGAACCTTTACTACAACTTGGCATTGGGTTTTGGTTTCATATGTAGAGGATAGGTGGGAGACGTTGAAGCGTGGACGCCAGTCTGCGTGGAGTCAACCTTGGAATACCACCCTTATGTTGCTAGAATTCTAACGTGGGCCCGTGAATCCGGGCTGCGAACAGTGTCTGGTGGGTAGTTTGACTGGGGCGGTCGCCTCCCAAAATGTAACGGAGGCGCTCAAAGGTTCTCTCAGCACGGTTGGTAATCGTGCGCTGAGTGCAAAGGCAAAAGAGAGCTTGACTGCGAGTCCGACGGGACGAGCAGGTGGGAAACCAGGACTTAGTGATCCGGCGGTTGCGAATGGAAGTGCCGTCGCTCAACGGATAAAAGGTACTCCGGGGATAACAGGCTTATCTCCCCCAAGAGTTCACATCGACGGGGAGGTTTGGCACCTCGATGTCGGCTCGTCGCATCCTGGGGCTGAAGAAGGTCCCAAGGGTTTGGCTGTTCGCCAATTAAAGCGGCACGCGAGCTGGGTTCAGAACGTCGTGAGACAGTTCGGTCCCTATCCGCCGTGGGCGTTGGAAATTTGAGAGGAGCTGTTCCTAGTACGAGAGGACCGGAATGGACGAACCTCTGGTGTATCTGTTGTCACGTCAGTGGCATTGCAGAGTAGCTATGTTCGGTCGAGATAAACGCTGAAAGCATATAAGCGTGAAACTCACCTCGAGATTAGATTTCCCCATTAGGATCCTTGTAGACTACAAGGTTGATAGGTCACAGATGTACGCACAGCAATGTGTTTAGTCGAGTGATACTAATTGTCCGATTGGTTTAACTGCGTATTTAAACTCAATATTAAAAGGTAGCCGCGCGCGTTGTTGTAGCATCGTTTGTCCACCATATTATAAAGCTTATTTCCGGGCGACAATATCGCTGGGGAAACACCTCTTCCCATTTCGAACAGAGAAGTTAAGCCCAGCCGAGCCGATTGTACTGCATTGGCAACGATGTGGGAGAGTAGGTCATCGCCGGAAACCCTTCTAACCCCGCCCTCTGGCGGGGTTACTTTTTTACGGAAATAATTTTTACCATGCACACATTCTGCTTACATTTATACCATGAAACTGAATCTGGATCAATTACTGCAGGATCAGCCCCGCAATCTCGAACGGATCCGGCAAATTGCCGCAATCGCCGATAAAGCCGGTATCCCCGCCTTCCTGGTCGGCGGCTTCGTCCGCGATATGCTGATGGGCATCCCCTGCAAAGACCTCGATATTATGGTCGTCGGCGACGGACTTGCCTTTGCCGATCGTATCTCCGATGCCTTGGATCTGCATCCCGTAATCAAATACGAACGTTTCGGGACCGCAATGATCCCGATGGAGGATATGGATCTGGAGATCGTCAGCGCCCGTAAAGAGGTCTACCACAGCGATTCGCGAAAACCCGATGTCAGCTCCGCCGAACTTCAGGAAGATCTGCTGCGCCGCGATTTTACCGTCAATGCAATGGCCATTGCCATCAATGCCGAAAATTTCGGGACCTTTATCGATCCCTTTCACGGTCTGCACGATATGAAGGAAAAAAAGATACAGACCCCCATGGACCCCGAACTCACCTTTTTTGAGGATCCCCTGCGCATGCTGCGGGCCGTCCGCTTTGCCGCCCGCTTCGATTTCCGTATCGAAACGCAGACCTTTGCCGCAATCCAAAAACATGCGGAACGCATCCTTATCGTCTCCCGGGAACGTATCCGGGACGAATTTCTTAAGATACTGAATACGGCGGAACCCTCAGCGGGATTGCTGCTGCTGCGCGAATCCGGACTGATGCAGGTCCTCTTTCCCGAACTTACGGAACTGCAGGGTGTCGATACCTGTGAAGGCCACCGGCATAAGGATGTGTTTGATCACACTCTGAAAGTGCTGGATAATATCGCCGCCGCCGGTGGCGATATTTCCCTGCGCCTGGCCGCTCTTTTTCATGATATCGCCAAACCGGCCACCAAACGCTTTGTCCCCGAAAACGGATGGACCTTCCACGGTCATGAAGATGCCGGTGAACGCATTTTCAAAACGATCGGCAAATCCCTGCGGCTCCCGGCCCGTGATATCAAACGGATCAGTAAACTGATCCGCCTGCACCTGCGGCCCGTCGCCGTCGCCGGCGAAGGCGTTACCGATTCCGCCGTACGCCGCCTGATGGTGGAAGCCGGGGAGGACATCAATGCCCTGCTGACCCTCTGCCGGGCGGATATTACCTCCAAAAACCGGGAACGCGTCAAATCTTACCGCGCAAATTTCGAGAAGCTGGCAAAACGTATCAATGAAGTGGAAAAAAAAGATAAACTGCGCGCCTTTCAGTCACCGCTCGATGGAACCGGAATCATGCAGCTGTTCGGCCTGAAACCGGGTCCGAAAGTAGGCCGGATCAAAAAACATATCGAAGAAGCCATTCTGGACGGAGTGATCAGCAATACCCGCGAAGCTGCACTGAACTATGTCGAAAAAAATAAGGAAAAACTCATAGACTTATATCTGAGAAATGATTAGATTATAAATTATAATTAAAGGAAGGATTCTTGATGGAAAATACACATGAGAACATGAACAGAAATGTCGCTCAGGGCTTTTCTCTCCGCGAGGAGAACGAACTGAATCTCCGCTATCTCGTCCAGGTGATCATGCAGCGCATTCATGTGGTCATTATTTTGTTCCTGGTCATTTTTATCGGGACCATCCTGTATACGATCAATCAGTCTAGGGTATATAAATCCGAAACCAAGATCCTGATCGAAAGCGGCGTGGCGGCGGGCGGAATCTTTGAACAGATGACCCCTTTTATCAACAACGCCATGAAGATCAATAACGAGATCCAGATCATCACCTCGCGAACGATCTCGGAACGGACCATCAACAGCCTGATGATCCTTTACCCCCTGGATTCGCTCTACCTCTTCGACCGCGGCCTGCTGCAAGAAAATCAGTCCTTTACCACCAAATTCCGCAAGCAGTTGAAAAAGATGTTCACGCGCGAGGAAGAGAAGATCCTGACCCTCGATGAAAAACGTAAAAATTATATTAACCGCCTCCTCGATAAACTGGAAGTCTCTCCGGTTCGGGAAACCCAGACGATCACCATCGCCCTGGAAAGCTACGATCCCGATGAAGCGGCCATTATTCTGAATGAACTGGTAACTCAGTATTATTCCAACGACCTTGAACGCGTGAGCAATTCCGCCGGTAAGGTCCGCGCCTTCCTGGAAGCCCAGATCAATGATGTCGAACCGAAACTGTCCGCCATCGAGCAGCAACTGAGCGAATTTCTGGAAAGCGAAGGCGTGATCGATCTGGACGAAAATGCCAAGCAGTTGATCCAGCGTTCCTCGGAATTCGAAGCCCAGCTCTTTACTGCGCGCGCGGAATTGACCATCACCAATGAACAACTGCTTTTTCTCAAGGAACAGTTGAGCGAAAAACAGCGCCAGATCCTGGATAACCGTCTGCAAGTCGCCAATCCCTTTATTCTGGCTTTACGCGAAGAAATTGCCTTAAGCGAAAAATCCCTCATAGGATCTGATGAAAAATCAGTGAATGTTCAGATTAAACGTAAAGAGATCGAGGTCCTCCGCAAGCGCCTGGAAGAGGAAACCGTCCGCCTGGTCAATGCCGGCTACCTGCCCGGCGATACCGATCCCATGCGGGTTAATCAGCTGATCCTGGATCAGATCGTCGCCCTGGAATCCCAGAAAGTTAGTCTGGAAACCAAGGTCAGCGAGTACGGGAAACTCAATGATTATTACAAGAATCTGATCGAAAGCATTCCTTCGACCAGTATTTCCTATATCCGTCTTGAACGCGAGCGGCAGACGCACGAACGCATTTACCTTCTGATGAAGGAGCGTTACGAAGAAGCCCGTATTCAGGAAGCCTCGCAGATCTCGAACGTTTATGTGATCGACAAGGCCGAGCCCAATTACAAACCGATCAAACCCAAAACCAACCTGAACATTCTTCTGGGCTTTATCTTCGGTCTTGCCGCGGGTATCGGCGTGATCCTTCTGCGGGAGTTCATGGACAACTCTATACGCAGCAAGGAAGACCTGGAAAAACTGGGACTTACCGTGCTGGGCATCATTCCTTCCATGTCCATCGACCGCGCCAAGAAAGTGCTGGACAAGAAATATTCCAGCAACGACGATTTCCGCAACCGCCTGATCTCGCACTTCAAACCGCGTTCGCCTATTTCGGAATCCTTCCGCTCCCTGCGGACCAACCTGGAACTTTCGGTCCCCGCCGATAAACCCCTCACCTCCCTGGTGGTTACCTCCGCCGGTGCGGCCGAAGGGAAATCCACGGTCATCGCCAACCTGGCCATTGCTTATGCACAGTTCGGCATGAAAGTGCTTCTGGTGGATGGCGATATGCGGAAACCGACCATTCATAAGATGTTCTCGACGCCCAAAAAACCGGGACTGGCCAACATGATTACCAAGCGCTCCAAGCTGGATGAATCCATCTTCAAGACCGAAATTGACAATCTCTACGTCATGCCCGCCGGTTCCCTGCCGCCGAACCCCTCCGAATTGCTGGGTTCCAAATCCATGAAAGAACTCTTTACGCAGCTGAAGAAACAGTTTGATAAGATTTTCTTTGACGCTCCGCCTCTCATGGCGGTGACCGACGCCGCCCTGATCGGGGCACAGACCGACGGCATTCTGCTGGTCGCCCGTGCCGGTGAAGCCCAGAAGGAGGTCGTTGTTCACCTGCAGCAGGAAATGAAAAACACCAAGATCCCGATCGCAGGTACCGTTCTGAATGATGTGAACCCGAAGAACACCTCAAGCGGTTACTACTATTACTATCAGCGGTATTACTTTGACAAATACTATGGAGAGAACACAAAATAGTGTTCAAATAACGATAAACAGCCCGGAAAACAAAACCGGGCTGTTTTTTTGGAAAAGATTCAACGAACAGTCCGAGGGAGAACATGTCAGTATCCAAATCGAAAAAACAATGGCTGGAAAGCAGTTATCAGCAGTTCTGCAGTAAAAAAGGGGAGCGCTGCCCCGAATTCAGGACCCTGTCCGGGAATGTGATCGAAGCACTTTACACACAGGAAGACCTGCCCGTCAGCCAGGACGCGTCTATCGGCTATCCTGGCGAATATCCCTTTACCCGCGGCGTATATCCCACCATGTACCGCGGACGGCTCTGGACCATGCGCCAGTATGCGGGCTTCGGCGATGCAAAACAGTCTAATGAACGCTATAAATACCTGCTGGAACACGGACAGACCGGTCTTTCCGTTGCCTTTGACCTGCCCACGCAGATCGGTTACGATTCCGATGACCCCATCTGCGACGGCGAAGTGGGAAAAGTCGGCGTGGCCATCGATTCCCTGGCTGACATGGAAATCCTTTTTGACGGTATTCCCCTGGACAAAGTATCCACCAGCATGACCATCAATGCGCCGGCTTCGGTACTGCTCGCCATGTATCTGGCGGTTGCCGAAAAGCAGGGTGTGGACGCCGGTCTGCTGACCGGTACGATCCAGAATGATATTCTTAAAGAGTATATCGCCCGCGGGACCTATATTTTTCCGCCCAAGGAATCCATGCGGCTGGTAACGGACACCTTTTCCTATTGCTCAAAATACATTCCCCGCTGGAACATGATCTCCATCTCGGGTTACCATATCCGGGAAGCCGGATCCACCGCAGCGCAGGAGATCGGTTTTACGCTTGCGGACGGCATCGCCTATACCGAGGCGGCGCTGAAGGCCGGAATGGACCTGGATGCTTTTGCCGGACGGCTATCGTTCTTTTTCAACGCCCACAACAATCTGCTGGAAGAAGTGGCAAAGTTCCGCGCCGCCCGCCGGCTATGGGCCCGCATTATGAAAGACCGCTTCGACGCCAAAAAAGACAGTTCCATGATGCTGCGTTTCCATACGCAGACAGGCGGATCGACGTTGACGGCACAGCAGCCCGATAACAATATTGTCCGCGTTGCCATCCAGGCCTTGTCCGCCGTTTTGGGCGGTACGCAAAGCCTCCACACCAACAGCAAGGACGAGGCGCTGGCCTTGCCGACCGAAGACGCTGTCCGCGTCGCTCTGCGTACACAGCAGATCATTGCCCACGAATCCGGCGTAGCCGATACCATTGATCCGCTGGCGGGCTCCTACTTTGTCGAAGCCCTGACGGATAAGATCGAAGCGGAAGCGCAAGCCTATATCAATAAGATCGACGAACTGGGCGGGATGTCCGCCGCGATCGAACAGGGCTATGTCCAGCGTGAGATTCAGCGGGAAGCCTACCGGGTCCAGAAAGAGATTGAGAACGACCGGGTCGTGATCGTCGGCGTGAACAAATACGGGATCGAAGAAAAAGCGCCCGATAATCTGCTGCGCGTTGACCCGCGGATCCAGCAGGAACAGATCGGCCGTATCCGGGATCTGAAGGAAAAACGCGACGAACAGGCGGTACGCAAGTCCCTTGATCGGCTGAAAAAGACCTGCGAAAGCAGTGAAAACGTCATGCCCGCCATCCTGGATGCCGTCAGGAGCTACGCCACGCTGGGCGAGATCTGTAACGTGATGCGGGAGGTTTTTAGCGAATATCAGGAAAATATCGTAGTCTAAGGAGAAAAAGGGAATGGTAAAAAAAATATCGCATATCGGGATCGCAGTCACGTCGCTGGAAGCGCAGATCCCTTTTTACCGGGATGTGCTGGGACTGGAATTCGCAGGTATAGAGACCGTCAAAGACCAAAAGGTCAAAACGGCCATGTTCAAGGTAGGCGACACACGCATCGAACTGCTGGAACCGACGACGGATGACAGTCCAATCGCTAAATTCCTGGAGAAACGGGGACAGGGCATCCACCACATTGCCTATCTGGTAGATGACTGTAGGTCCGCCCTGCAGCGCCTGGAGGCGGAGGGCGTTCAGATGATCGATAAAGAACCCCGCAAAGGTGCCTTTGGACATACGATCGCCTTTGCGCATCCCAAATCCACCTTCGGAATCCTGACGGAACTGACGGAAGAACATTAAGGACACAGGAGAAAGCATGGATGACATCAAGCATTTGCAGGAAATGCGCCGGAAAGCCAAGCTTGGCGGCGGACCGGATCGTATTATCAAGCAGCACGAAAAAGGAAAATTGACCGCCCGGGAACGTATCAACCGCCTGCTGGACCAGGATTCTTTCGAAGAATTCGATATGTTCGTCAAGCACCGTTGTACCAATTTCGGGATGGAAAAGCAGCATTTTCTCGGGGACGGCATTGTGACCGGCTGCGGGACCATTGACGGACGCCTGGTCTATGTTTATGCCCAGGATTTTACGGTTTTCGGCGGCAGTTTGAGCGAAACGCTGGCGGCAAAGATCGTCAAAGTCATGGAAATGGCCATGAAGATGGGGGCGCCGGTCATCGGACTGAACGATTCCGGCGGGGCCCGTATTCAGGAAGGCGTTCTGGCATTGGGCGGTTATGCGGACATATTTCAGAAGAACGTCGAAGCCTCCGGCGTCGTCCCGCAGATCTCCGCGATCCTGGGACCCTGTGCGGGAGGAGCGGTCTACAGCCCGGCCATTACGGATTTTGTGATTATGGCCGAAAAAACCTCCTACATGTTCATTACCGGACCCAAAGTGGTCAAAGCGGTCACGAACGAAGATGTTACGGATGAACAGCTGGGCGGTGCCATGGTACATGCCGCCCGTTCCGGTGTGGCGCATTTTACTGCCGAGAACGAAGAAGAAGCCCTGCTGCTGATCCGCAAATTGGTCTCCTATATCCCTTCGAACAATTTGGAAGAAGCTCCGCTGGTCACGCCCAAGGATGTGATCAGCCGGCGTTCGGAAGCCCTGAACGGTATCATTCCGGATGCGCCGAACCTGCCTTACGATATGCTCGATATCATTGACGAGATCGTGGATGATCACGAATTTTTTGAAGTCTCCCGCAATTTCGCTCCCAATATCATTACGGGTTACGGCCGTTTTAACGGGCGCTCGGTGGGAATTATCGCCAATCAGCCGAATTATCTGGCCGGTGTACTGGATATCAAGGCCAGTATCAAAGGCGCCCGTTTCGTGCGCTTTTGCGACGCCTTCAATATTCCGCTGCTGACTCTGGTGGATGTGCCGGGCTTTCTCCCGGGTACCGCTCAGGAATACGGCGGAATTATCAGCCACGGCGCCAAACTGATCTATGCCTATGCGGAATCGACGGTTCCCAAGGTGACCGTCATCACCCGCAAGGCTTACGGCGGCGCCTACTGCGTCATGAGCAGCAAACACCTGCGCGGCGATATCAACTATGCCTGGCCCAAGGCCGAGATCGCAGTGATGGGAGCCGACGGTGCCGTCAATATTCTCTACCGCAAGGAACTGGAAGAGGATAAAGAAGGAAAACGGCGCGAGGAACTGATAAGCGAATACCGCGAAAAGTTCGCGAATCCCTATGTGGCTGCCGAACACGGCTATATCGATGATGTCATTGAACCGGCGCAAACCCGCTTTCGCGTAATCCGGGCTTTGGAGATGCTGTCGACCAAACGCCTGAGCAATCCGATGAAAAAACACGGCAACATACCTCTGTAAAGACGGGAGAAACGCATGAAACGCATTATTCAAAGTTCTTTCTTTCTGCTGCCGCCCCTGCTGTCACTGGCCGGGCCGGGTATCCCGGAACAAAACCGCGGACTGATCTACAACACCACCGTCACCGGCATTCTGATTGTCCTTTTTGCACTCACGGTCGTGGCGCTCGGTGTCGGGATCATGAGCTATCTGATCCGCATAAGGTCCGAACGGAAAAATGCAAAGCTGAAAAGTGCCGGATACGCTGAGGAAGAACAGGACGATACCGTGATCGCGATCGCAACGGCACTGCATCTGGAACTGCGCGCACAGGCGGAGGATCAAAAGGCCATTCTGACCCTGCGCAAAGCCCTGCGTCCCTTTTCCGGCTGGAGTAACAAGGCTTACGGCATGCGCGAGCGTTAACGGATAATCAAGATAGGTGAGGAATGAAGACATACAAACTGAATATCAAGGGAAAAGAATATACTGTCGAGATCGAGAATATCGGCGATGACAGCGCACAACTCAAATGCAACGGTGTTTCCTATACCGTTGCCTACGAGATCCCCGGTCCGCCGGTAAAAACCCCGACCCTGGCACGCAAGGTGACCGTTCCGGATGTGGCGGAACGCAAGACCTTCAGTCCCAGGGACGCCGCCGCATCCAACAATATCAAGGCGCCCATTCCGGGTCTGATCACACAGATCCTGGTTGCCACCGGCGACAGAGTCAAAATGGGGCAGACCGTTGCAAAAATGGAAGCCATGAAAATGGAAAACAATATCCTGGCTTCCGCGGACGGCCTTATCAAAAAGATCGGTGTTAAAGTAGGCGATTCCGTACTGGAAGGCGATGTGCTGATGACCCTGGAGGACGCATGAACATTTTGAATGAATTTTTGGGATATTCGGGTTTTGCGAATGTCACATGGGGTCATCTGGTCATGATCGTTCTGGGCTGTATCCTGATGTATCTCGGCATTGCCAAGGCCTACGAACCGCTGCTTCTGGTCCCCATCGGCTTCGGTATCCTGATCGGCAATATTCCCTTTCTGGCCGATGCCGGCCTGCAGCTGGGGATCTACGAAGACGGTTCGGTCATGAATTATCTGTACTTCGGCGTGGTCAAAGGCATTTATCCGCCGCTGATCTTTCTGGGCATCGGCGCCATGACCGATTTTTCGGCACTGCTTTCCAATCCCAAAATGGTACTGCTGGGAGCCGCGGCGCAGCTGGGGATTTTTCTGACCTTTTTGGGGGCGAGCTGGCTGGGCTTCAGTCCCGCCGAAGCCGGCGCTATCGGCATTATCGGCGGTGCGGACGGACCCACAGCTATTTTCCTGTCCTCGAAACTCGCACCGAACCTGATGGGCATCATTGCCATTTCCGCCTATTCCTATATGGCACTGGTCCCCATCCTGCAACCGCCGGTCATGAAGCTGCTGACGACAAAGAAAGAACGTCTGATCAAAATGAAACCCGTACGGAAAGTCCCGAAAGTGGAGAAGATCCTTTTCCCCATTATCGGCTTTCTGCTAACGACCTTTATTGCGCCCACCGCTCTTCCGCTGCTGGGAATGCTGTTCTTCGGGAATCTGCTCAAGGAATCCGGCGTGACCGAACGGCTTGCCGATACGGCACGGAACGGACTGATCAACACGGTCACCATTGTGCTGGGGCTAACAGTGGGGGCATCCACTCAGGCAACCACTTTCCTGACCTGGAGTTCCCTGCAAATATTCGGGCTCGGAGCCCTTTCCTTTATCATCGCCACGGCGGGCGGCGTGCTTTTTGCCAAATTGATGAACCTTTTTCTGAAAGACGGCAACAAGATCAATCCCCTCTGCGGAGCTGCAGGCGTCAGCGCCGTTCCGGATTCCGCAAGGGTGGTTCAGCATGTCGGTCTCGAATATGATAAGACCAATTACCTGCTGATGCATGCAATGGGCCCCAATGTCGCCGGCGTGATCGGCTCGGCCGTCGGTGCAGGTATTCTGCTGGCAGTATTACAGTAAGAGGTGCTTATGGACCGTATCGTGGACATTCATAATCATATTATCTTTGACGTTGACGACGGACCGGATACCCTGCAAACTTCAATGGACATGATGCGCCAGGCAGTTGAAAAAAAGGTAACGGATATTGTTGCGACGCCGCATCAGTTCGAACAGGACCTTACGGATCATGTGCGGCGGCAGGAAAAGGTACTCGGCAATTTTGAAATACTGAAGGCCGAGGTCAAAAAGGAAAAACTTCCCCTTAAGCTGCATCTGGGCGCGGAGATCTTTTTTTCCACGCAGGTGGTGAATGCGCCGGAGATACCTTTTCTGACCGTGAACAATCAAAAGAAATACGCATTGATCGAGTTTTCCATGAACTGGCAGCCCGAAGGCTATAAAGAAGCCTTTTACGAACTGATCCAGAACGGCTGTACGCCCATTCTGGCGCACCCCGAACGCTACGGATATTTTTGGGATATCGCGGACGATATTATCGATCTTGTCAAGATGGGGACCCTGCTGCAGATCAATGCGGGAAGCCTGCTGGGTTATATGGGAACGCAGGCCCTTTTTATCTCCGAAATGCTGCTTTCCTGCGGGCTGGCGCACGTGATCGCCAGTGATGCGCATCGGGCGCGCCGCGCAATCGGATTTAATATTACCCGTGCCGCCGACGAATACAGGGAACGCTACCCGGAGATTGATATGGACCGGCTGATTTCGGAGAATCCCCTCCGGATCGTTCAGGGAGAAACGCTGGAGATCAATGAGGATGCCTGCTATAATTTTAACAGGGATCAGCGCTACAAACAGTGGCGTCGCTTTTATTTCCGGCATGATATCCTGGGGATCGGCCGCAGAACCCGCACTAAACGCAAAAAACGCTTTCTGTAAGGTGCTCATGATCCTGAAAAGCTTCGAATCGGATTTGATCTTCCGGGAAAATACCTATTTGCTGACATCCGGCGGCAAAGCCATTCTGATCGATCCCGGCGCCGAACCGGAACTGCTGATCGGGGAGATCCTCTCCGGCGGCTATAGACTGCTGGCCGTTCTGGCCACACACGGACATGTGGACCATGTTCTGTCGGCAAAGCCGCTGTGCGAGCGTTTCGGATCTCCCTTTTATATGCACGGCGGCGACCGGGACTGGCTGGAGGATCTGCAGAACATGTGTACGCGTTTCCGTCTTCCCTATTACGGCACGCCACTCATAAACCATGATTTGGCGGAGTGCAGCGAACTGGATCTGGATCCTTTTCATTTCAAGGTGCTGCACACGGCGGGACATTCCGAAGGCAGTGTCTGCTTTCTGACGGAGGACCTGCTGTTCAGCGGCGATACGCTGTTTCGGCGTTCGGTGGGACGTACGGATCTGCCCGGCGGCGATCTGGCGCTCTTGAAACGCAGCATCCGGGAAACGATCCTCACGCTGCCGGAAGAGACGCGTGTTTATCCCGGCCACCTGGAAGCAACGAAGATCGCAGATGAAAAATGCCACAATCCATTTTTAGTGCTCTGAACGGAGTCCTAACATACAGCTTAAGGAAGGAAAAGAAAACGGATGGATAAAATTTTGATTATCGGGGCAGGGGGACAGATCGGGACGGAACTGACGGTTTACTTGCGGAATATCTACGGTTCAAACAATGTCATCGCATCGGATATCCGTGCCACCCTGCACCCCGAACTCATGGAAGGCGGACCCTTTATCCGCATGGATGCCATGGACAGCCGGCAGGTCTATCAGGTGATCCAGAAGGAAAAGGTGGATCAGGTCTACTTTTTGGCGGCCATTCTTTCCGCAGTCTGCGAAAAGAATCCCGAAATGGCCTGGGATATCAATATGGGCTGTCTGAACAGCGTTCTTCGCATTGCCAATGAACTCAAGTTTAAAATGTTCGTTCCCAGTTCCATCGGCGCTTTTGGGGACAGCACGCCAAAGCGCAAGACCCCGCAGCTCACCATCCAGCGGCCCAACAGCATTTACGGCGTAACCAAGGTCGCAGGCGAACTGCTCTGCGATTATTATCATGCACGCTACGGCATTGATGTGCGCGGACTGCGTTTCCCGGGCATTATTTCCAACCTGGTGCCGCCCGGCGGCGGAACCACCGATTATGCCGTGGATATTTATCA
Source organism: Fidelibacterota bacterium (assembly GCA_028718545.1). GTDB lineage: Bacteria > Fidelibacterota > Fidelibacteria > Fidelibacterales > Fidelibacteraceae > M50B103. Next base: position 64,860 of record JAQULT010000003.1, read on the forward strand.
CAAGGCGCTGCGCTGCCAGCGCTATACCTGTTACCTGCGGGGTGACACCTATCTGGATATGATGTACATGCCGGATGCGTTGAAAGCCGCTGCCACCCTGATGGAAGCCGGGCATGACAAATTACGCTTTCATAATGCCTACAATGTCAGTGCCATGAGCTTTTGCCCCGAAATGATCGCGGCATCCATTCGGAAGCATATCCCGGCATTCACGCTTGATTTCGCGATCGATCCTGTGCGTCAGTGCATTGCGGATTCCTGGCCGGACTCTATGGATGACAGCGCCGCCCGCGAAGACTGGGGCTGGTCGCCGGAATACGATCTGGATATGATGAGCAAAGACATGATCACGGTACTCCGTGAACGCTTCAGGAGGAAAGAGCATGAAGAAGCTGAACTGCTGTCTTGAGAAGGAGATCGCCGCCCTGGAACGCGAAGGACGTGCCAAGGGAGCCGAATATGTGATTGAGCAGGTTCTGCCCGCCGAAGGCGAACGCGGTCCCCGTTATCGTCTGCAGGGCTTTGAACGGCCTTTTATCAAAATGAACGGCAACGCCTATCTGGGACTGAGCCTGCATCCGGAAGTGATCAGGGCCGAAGAAGCGGCGGTGCGGCAATTCGGGGTGGGACCGGGTGCCGTGCGCTTTATCAGCGGCACTTACCGGGAGCATATCGAACTGGAAAAGGAGCTGGCGGATTTCCACGGACGCGAAGCCGCCATGATCTTCAGCTCCGCCTATGTGACCAGCCTGGGCGTGATCTCGGCGCTGACAAGCGGCGAGACGGTGCTGATCAGCGACGCACTCAACCATAACTGTATTATCAATGCCCAGCGTATGTCCCGTCCCGCGGAAAAAATGATCTACCGGCATAACGATATGGCGGATTTGGAAGAAAAGCTCGCGCTTGCCGCCGGAAAAGGGAAGCGCTGTTTGGTGATCACGGACGGTATCTTCAGCATGCGCGGCGATCACGCTCCCCTGGACAGGATCCGGGATCTCTGCCGGAAGGCCGAAAAGGATTTTGAAGAAGGTGTCAGCCTGATCGTGGATGATTCCCACGGTATCGGTGCCTGCGGAAAAGAAGGCCGCGGTACGGAGGAACTCTGCGGAGCCCGGGCGGATATTCTGATCGGTACACTGGGAAAGGCCTTTTGCGTGAACGGCGGTTACGTCTGTGGATCCTCGAGCCTGATCCGCTATCTGCGCGAAGCGGCGCCGACCTATATTTACTCGAACCCCATTACCGTCTCCGAAGCCGCCGCTGCCAGGAAAAGCCTGGAGATCCTGCGCGGACCCGAAGGCCGCCGGCGGCTGAAGCACTTGAAGGAACTGAGCGATCATTTCCGGCAGGGATTAAAGGATGCCGGCTACGAAACCCTTGACGGCGAGCATCCGGTAGTCCCTCTGATGCTGCGCGATACCGTAAAAACCGCAGAACTGGTGTCACGTCTGCGGAGCGAAGGCGTGCTTGCCACGGGATTGAATTTTCCCGTTGTGCCAAAAGGGGAAGAAGAGATACGCTTTCAGGTCTGCGCCGATCACAGTCGCCCGGACATTGAACGCGTACTGGAAATTTTAAGACAATACCGGAAGGAACAACGCGCATGATACGCTTCGTTGACAGAAATATCCAAAGCTGCTACCCGAAACATTATCCCGCCGTGCTGGAAGAAGCTTCCAAAGCGCTGAAACTGCTCTTATCACGCAGCGGAAAAGGCAAAGAATACTTGGGCTGGCTGGACCTGCCCGGCAAAGACGGCGCGGAAATGGAATGCTTGCAGAGCACAGCGACAGAGATCCGTGATTCCGGGGACCTGCTGGTCTGTGTGGGTATCGGCGGCTCCTATTTGGGCGCCAGGGCTTTTATCCAGGCACTTCGGGGCGAAAAGCATTGTGTCCGCTTTGCCGGGCAGCACCTTTCGCCGCTGGGACTGAACGATCTGCTCGAAGAGCTGAAGGAAAAAGATTTTTATATCAATGTGATCTCCAAATCCGGAACCACCACCGAACCGGGCATCGCCTTCCGCATTCTGCGCGCGGAAGCGGAGAAACGTTACGGCAACGCTGCCGCAAAACGGATTATTGCCACTACCGATACGCGGAAAGGGGCGCTGCGCCGGCTGGCGGACGAAAAAGGCTACCGCAGTTTTGCGATTCCCGACGATGTGGGCGGCCGCTATTCCGTGCTGAGCCCCGTGGGCCTGCTGCCGCTTTTTTCCGCCGGACTGGATGCGGATCAGATCCTCCGGGCTGCCCTGGCCGGTTTTAAAACCGCCCTGGCCGATGATGCGGACAATCCCGCATTGCGCTATGCCGCAGCGCGAAATGTTTGCTACCGGGAAGGCAAGGGCATTGAGATCCTGGCGAATTTCGAACCGCGCTTTCACT
>JAQULT010000004.1 GCA_028718545.1 Fidelibacterota bacterium
TTACCGAACCTGCAAAGGCATTGGTCGGCAGGAACATCTCTTCATCAAATCCATAGCGGTATTTGTAGGCGATATTCTTATATATCTTCAGAGAATCCAGGCCGCTGACACCGTTGTTTCCTTTGCTGTAATTGTTGGTATAGCTGATGCGGATCGGATCGATCTTATCCAGAAGTGCGGAAACGCTGATCTTGGGCTTTGCTTTTGCCGGAGTTGCTGCGGGCGCAGGCCTGTTGCCTGCCGGAGATTGTTTAGCCGCAGCTGCTCCTGGATTTTCTTCGCGGGATATTTCTTTTCGCTGCGGTGCCGCTGATTTTTGCTGCTCTGTTTGCTTTTCAGCTTCGCGCGCTTTTTGCCGGTCTTTGAATTTTTTATTGTAAGTATCCCATATCTGTTTGGGTGAAAGGGTTAGCGATGCTGAAAAATTTCTTCCCGATGACACATTGGCATAATCCAGGTTATTTTGCTTGGTGTAACGGTATGCGGTAGCATAGCTGAAGCGGGGTTTAAACCAGACGGAAAAATTGGGATTATAGGAGATATTGACACTTTCGGTGATCAGATTCACATTGCCAACGTTTATACCGTTCATCAGACTGTCGTAGGCAAGATCGGTGAAGATTTTCCAGACTTTATACCGGTAATCCTGCAGATCGCTGTTGATACTGCGCCGGTAACTGATCTTGAGCGATTCAAAGGGATCCAGGCTCCAGCCAAAGTTTTTAGATAAGCCAAAAGCATAACTGCTGATCGTATCCTGTGATGTCCGGGTAATTTTCTGGTCATCTTTCTGGTTGACGCTCATATCCCAGCTGAAGGAAGAGGGTTTCCAGTAAAATTTCTTTTCTTTCATTGTTTTATTCAGGAAAGGGATCCAGGAAAGGTAAGGAATTCCTGTACCTTTATCGATCGCAAGATTATAGGAAAATTTTCCGTTCATAGAATAATTCTGCTGATCGAGGATCTCCAGACTGCTGGTCGTTGACCGGGAAATGCTGAAACTGGCCTGCGCCGGATTGATCAGATAGCGCAGCAGTACATGATCGTCCCTGACGGCATTGCGTCTTAAAGAAGTGTTCAGCGACTGTACACGGGAAATCGATTTCAGGCTGTCGGCCGGATCGTCCTCGACCAGAATATCGGAGCCGGGATAATATTTTGGGGTGGCAATACTGTGCGACCTGGAGACAGTGACGGGCAGGACAACCCGCCATTTTTCCGGCATCAGCTTATTGACATTAACCGTCATGTTGATATTGTAGGATTCCGTCGAAGATTGGGTATTGGACATTTGTTGATTGACCTGATGGAAATCTGCGTCTTTTTTAATGGCATTGGCATTGAATTTGAACACTGCACCAAGATTAAAATCAAAGGACGCGCGCATTGCCATGCCGGGATCGTTGTTGGTTTCGACTACCCGCATTTCGTTAACCCAGATCGAGCCGTAATAGTCCTTAAAGCCGTCGGGGTTCATGACTCCGATCTGCATTTTCTCGATCCTTGACAGCGACGGGTCTCCGACAACACGGTAGACTTTTCCCGTATATTCCCCGTTCTGCTTGAAATGGAATTCACGGATCTTTCCGTTATCGTATTCCCGGTATTCGCCTTCCACATTTTCCGGTACCGTACGGTTTTTCAGGCGGGTAATGATATCGAAGATCATTTCAATATGATTCCGTTCGTCCCATTCCGGATATATTTGGGTTTCTGCTTCATAATACTCGCTCATATTCCCGCGCCCGATGCGCAAAAAGAGCCGCAGAGGTTCCATATCGCCGGCGGCGGACTTGTCGCCGTAGATGAACATCTTCAGTTTCCGGTACATCAGCAGATTCTCGCCCTGCAGCATGACCTTTTCAGCCGCCGCATATTCGCGGGGACGCAGTCCCTGAAGATTCAGTACCAATGCCTGTTCTTTTTGCCGTATCGTCGTTCCGTCCAGCGGATTGACCTGTTCACGTCCCGAAATACCCGGCGGCGATATATAATCCGCATCTTCGTCACTATTCTTGACAGTAATAAAGAAACGATCATCATCTTTAATAAATTCCGGGGCCTCTTCCGTTGCCAGTCCCATTTCCTGCCATTCGTTCCCGACAATGGAAACGGATGCAAATTGAATGGTATCCTGATCTTCCACGCCAAACATACTCATCCGCATCATGCGTATGGACATAAAGCTGGGCATGCCCACACTGTCGATCATTGCCGTCAGGGGGATCCGGTACTGTTTCCACCCAGTGGCTTTTCCGCTATTGTCAAAATAGGTTTGGGAGGCCAGCCATTCGTCGCTGCTCAAATCCAGGTGATAGGAATAATAGTTGTTGGCCTGATCCAGTTTGCCGTCCCGGTCAATGTCTTCCGTTTCGGGATAGGGCTGGATGCCGTCGTTCCCGGCATTGCCCTCGCTGCCGTTTGCGTACCGGACTTCGCCGCGCTTATATCCTTCTTTATCAAAATTATCTGCCAGGGGGTCCCAGCCACGCGCCAATTCTTCGTCATCGGTAAGCCCGTTGATACCCAGGTCTTCGTTGTAATTGGTTGATATCTCCAAATTGCCGTTATCGTTCCGGTCTTCGTACTGCTTGATGCCGTCCCCGTATTCCGTAGAAGGGATATTCACATCATAATTAATATTATACCAGTCTTCCGTGATCTCTCCGATATCGATCTGCAGTTCGCCTTTATCACCCTTTACCCATAATTCGATATACTTGCTCTTGCTTTGGTCATACATATAGACCGGCTGCATGATGCCGCCCCAGATCTGCGGTGCATCGTGTTGTGTGGGATTGCCGCTGATGCCGTTGGTCTCCGGATCCAGGACCAGGCTTAAAACATTGGTATACTGATCGGTTTCGGTGACCTCTTTCTGGGGCCAGATGTTTTTGGTATAGACGCCGAAGATCTTCGTCCCGTTGTTGTCGACACGAAAATAATTATACCAGAACATGAAACCGCGTTCGGGATACTGGGTCCCGAAATTATCATTTGCCGGTTTACTGGCATGTGTCCATTTCTGGAAACTGATATTCATCGGCGTTTTTTGACTGGCGGATTCAAAATCATCAAGTTTTGCCACACCGTCAAAATCGTTGCTCTCGGGATTTTCGATAGTATTGGGATTCGGCAGTATCTGAGCCACTTCGCTGCTGATCTTGATTCGGCTTGCTTCTTTCATGTGTACGAGCGGCAGGGCATTCATGGCGCGATTCAGCCAGTTGAGGTCGAAGGCAAACTCCGCGTTAACATCCCAGATAAAGTTCCGGAAAGGTTCATCGCCGATATTCACGTTCTTGTCATCCAGCACGCTGCGGTTATAATACATGGCCGTTGCGCCGATAAAGGCATTGCTGTTGATACGGTATTCCGCACGGGCTCCGGCCATCAGCTTTTGCTCGCCGATACCGCCGAATAACTGTTCGGTTTCATAGTTGATATCGATCTTTGCGTTCGAATTCATCGCTTCGGCACTTTTCAGCGTAATGATCCCTGAAAAATAATCAATATCGTAATCCACGCCGCGGGTCATTTTCTTCCCGTTGACCAGAATTTCCTCACTGCCTTCGATAATGAACATTTCGCCAAGCTCAATCGTAGAACTGCGATTGGAATAGCGTGCTTCGATATAGTATTTCCTGGCCAGCCGTGCGGGATCGTTGTAGGAGCTGTTATAGATCTCGGGGACGGAAGGACGATCCGGATCGTCTGCTGCGAGTAGCGTGTCGTTGTAGATGCCTTCCGTGGCCAGTATCTCTTCCGGAGCAGCCTGGAAAGGAAGAATAAATGGCATCCACAGTTCCCCGCGGGCAAGGTCTACAACCAGCTGCTGCGGTTTGATATCGATCTTGCCGTCGCTGCCGGGAACGCCGTTCTGATCATAATTGTCCAGACCGAAATAGCGCAGATAGGGAATACCGTTCAAAAACTCCTTCGGCTGATTGGAACCATTGAAAAAGACCTTTAGTTCAAAACCTTCTTCATCGATATTTCTTGCCTTGAGATCATAAATATTCTTCAATTCCAGATCCCAGGTCTTATAACTGGGTTTGGGGTTTTCCGCCTTAATGATCTTCAGGTATTTCCCGTTGTTCAGGTCCCCGTAGCGTTTGCCGCTGCCGGTACGGTAGGCGATGGCCAGAATATTGTCATCGCTGAGCCCGATATTCAGCCGGACATATCCCTGATAAGGATTGATCTCGTATTCGCCGGGCTGTTCGCTGCTGGGCTTTTTCAGTTTCCGGAAAAAGATGGAATCCGCCACGTCTTCTTCCGGCCGCTCAATGATGCGGACCGGTGTGCCGTCGGGTGCAATATCCACAAAGGCGACGGCCCGGATCTTGGTATCTTCACGTTCGTTGGTGCTGATGTAAAGGTCGTATTCTTCCAGCATGTCGGAATAGGTAAATTTACCCGTCTGAAGATCGTAGGGATACATCTCGTTGCGAAACGATTCATCGACAAAGAAATAGACATTGCGCTTATATTCATAATCGTAGATCTGAACGGTTGAGCCGCCGTCGGTACCGGCGGATCCTCCCCAGGATTTCTTTTTGCTGTCCTTCTTTTCGTAAGACGCAATAGCGGTCACATTGATGGGACCCAGTTTCAGATTGGCTTTTCCGCCGAAGAGACCGCTGGAAGACGCCGAGCCGGTTACGAACTGCGTTCCGGGGAGGGAGAGTCCGATATTCCCGAAGTTCGCACTTTGTACGATCTCGTCCTCTTTCCCCTTATAGTCGATCTTGATCGCGTTCTCGAACTCAAAATCGCGCTCGCTGTCCTCGTCGATGGAAATGGTTATACGGTCTCCGATAGTCCCTTCAATGGTAAATTGCTGGGTCTGATCCATCAGGAAGTTCTTTTGTTCATTCTCCATATTTCCGGTTGCCAGAATGGAGTTGTTTTGCTGATTATATTTTCCGGTAATGGAGATTAGTCCGCGAATACGCAAAGAGACCCGTTGTCCGGCGATATCGGCGCCAATGATCTCCAGAGATTGTCCGGAATAGGCGGCGGCGGCAGGATCGATATAGTAGGAACTGTCCGTTACTGCGACTTTGCGGTACCAGAGCTGTTCCCGGTTGAACTGAACGCGGTTGCGGAAATATTCCTCATAGGACATATAGCGGGGAAGTCCCATGGGAGAAGTTCCGATCTGTTCATAAAAGAGCATATAATCCCCCGAGCTGCTGCTACTTTCGTAAAAGCGGATATCCCGGAGCAGTTCAGGATAATTCTTGCTGACGGGATAATAGGATTGATGGTAACCGCGCGTAAATCCTTTTGGCGCCGGAACAAAAGGCTGCGGCAGGCCGGGCATGGTATAGCGGTAAGAAAAAGCGGGGGTAAAATCCTTTGTGTTCCCCATTAAAAGGGAAAGCATCAGGATACTGACCAGACCGGCGATGAATTTCCGCTGCTGTTTCAATGCTGTAATACGCGCCTCATTTTGTGTCAAACATCAACTGCCTTAACAACTGGTCCGGACATATCCTCCTGATTACAGGTATTTTTTTATCTTTAATGTATGAATAAAAGCATCCAGTGCTTTTCCGCGGTGGCTGATCCGGTTCTTTTCTTTCAGATCCAGTTCGGAAAACGTCTTTTGCAGCGGCTCGTAAAAGAATACGGGGTCGTATCCGAATCCTCCCTCGCCTTTTGCTTCTTGAAGTATGCGTCCTTCCACCCGGCCTTCAACATCCCAGGATTCCTGATTGTCAACATAGGCGATGCTTGTACGGAAGCAGGCGCTGCGTTGTTCCTGGGGAATATTATTCATGCGTTCCAGCAGGAGAAGAACATTATCGCGGTAGCTTGCATTTTCCCCTGCAAATCTGCTGGAATAAATGCCGGGAGCACCGTTGAGAGCATCGACTTCCAGGCCCGTATCGTCGGCGATCGCCGGCAAACCGGAAAAGGCGTGCACGGCACGGGCTTTCAAATAGGCATTTTCCCGAATACTGTTGCCATCTTCGCTCACCTCCGGAAGATCCGGATAATCATCCAGCGTCTTCAACTGAAGGCTGTTTCCGATCTTTTCCCTGAACTCACGGATCTTGTCACGGTTGTGTGTTGCCAAAACGATGATTTTTGCCTTTTTTTTCATCATTGTGTGGAATTTAGCACGCGGGCATCGATTATTCAATATTTTTCCGTTAAAATCCGAGTTTTACGCAAATCGGATAATGATCGGAATAACCACCGCTGATCTCCATTCCCTTATAGAAACGCAAAGGTCCTCCGCCCGGCATTTCGCGGATCCAGAAAGGTGCAACAAGCCGTGTTTCTTTTATCTCCAAACCGCAGGAGTCAAAAGCTGCAGACAGGAAATGATCGAACTGCACCCACTCTCCTTCATGATAATAGGTCCCGTAAATATGGCGCGGACGTTTGGCCTCCAAATAACGGATCTCCGGATCTTGCATTAGGTAACGCAGGCAGGTATCGGACGCATCATCGTTAAAATCGCCGGTCATCATGATGGCATAACCGGGATGTCTCTCCCGGACTTCCCGGACAGCCGAGTGCAGTACCGACGCGGCATAAAGGCGGTAGGGATCGGTCTCTGCTTTTCCGCCGCGCCGGGACGGCCAGTGGTTGATAAAAAGTGTCAGCGTGTCTTTTGATCCCCTTAATGCAAGATCGGCACGCATCAGTGGCCGGCTGTGATAACCGCGTGCTTCGATAAAAACGGGATAATAACTGCAGTGGATGAGTACAAATTTATCCCTGCGGTACATCAGCGCCGGATCAATTCCGCGGATATCGGGACCTTCGTCAATGCGGATCTCCCAGTCCCGGTAGTGTCCCAGCTGCAGAGCAAGATCTTCCAGCACTTCCCGATTCTCCACTTCGACCATGGCCAGGAGATCCGGATCGACATGGTTAACCACATCGGCCATATGCCGGGATTTCAGGGCGTAGGCACGATAAGTAAAGCGCTTTGCGCCACCGGGCATGAAATCGCCGTCCTTTGTTCCGGGATCGTCCCGGATATCGAATAAATTTTCCATATTCCAGAACATCAGACAGAGATCCCCTGCCATACAAAAAGAAAAGAGCATGAAGAATAAAATGGCCTTTTTCATTTCCCCCTCATTTCGACCAGCGCCGTTATCAGGAACAGCTCCGGCCTTACTTACAATTTTTCATAAAGTTGGATCAATTCTCTCAGATCGTCAATGACCACTTCAGCGCCGGCTTCCTTAAGCAACGGGACATCGTTATAGCCGTAGCTGACCAAAATGGGTGTTAACGCGGCGGCCCGGGCGAACTGCAGGTCCGGCAGGCTGTCGCCCAGCATCCATCCCGGCAGGGGTTCCCGCAATTTTAGGGATGCCAGTACATATTTCCAGACAGCCGGATCGGGTTTTAACACCTCCAGGGTATCGCCGCCGACCAGCAGGCTGAAAGCTTTATGGATCTTAAAGTGTTCCAGCATTTCATATACCATCGCTTCGGGCTTGTTCGATACCACGATCTGCGGGATATTCCGAAAATAGCTCAGCACCTCTTTGACGCCGGGGTACAAATGGGAACGGTCCACCAGATGTTGGCGGTAGTATTCCGCCATAGCCTTTCCAGCCTGCTGAACCTCTTCGGCGTTCACGGACCTCTGCTGCTTTTGCGACAGCGCATAACGAATGGAACGCTCGACCAGTTTGAGAATCCCGCTGCCGATAAAATCCCGGATCCGCATTTCGGGAATGCGGGGCAATCCCTGCTCTTCCAGGATCACATTCATACTCTCGGCAATATCGGGCAAGGTATTGCACAGGGTGCCGTCAAAATCGTAAATGATCAATTCCGGTTTTTTCATAATCGCTCAATAAATTTTTCCGCAATGGTTTTTCGCACGCCGTTATCAAAATCGATGTGGAAAAACACCTGGCCGGAAGATTTGATGGCGCTGCGGATCTTTCCTTTCCCGAACATTGGGTGTTTGACCCGATCCCCGACCTTCAGGCTGCCCGGAGCGGCCGGGCGTAGTGCGGATGCAGCGCCGATTTCGCGGGATCCCGTTTCTTTCCGCGTTCCGGGATAATACTCCCGTTCACGGCCAAAACTTTTTTCTTTCCGCAGTCTGGAAGGCCTTTCCGTTTGTATGCATTGCGGAGGGATCTCAAATATAAATTCGGAACTTTCGGCGCCCAGCAGCTGTCCATAGCGCATGCGCTGTCCGGCGGATGTAATGGTAACCCGGTCCCTTGCGCGTGTAAGCGCCACATAGAAAAGACGGCGCTCCTCCTCCATCTCCTTTGGTTCCAGTCGGCTACGTTCCAGCGGGAACAGGCCTTCTTCCATGCCGGCAATGTAGACATGCCGGAATTCCAGACCCTTGGCGCTGTGCACCGTCATCAGGGTCACGGCATCCGAACTGTCCTCCCATTGATCAATATCGGTTTGCAATGCGACATCATGTAAAAAATCCGCGATTGTCGCGCCGGGATTGTATTTTTCAAACTGGGTGACACCGTTTACGAATTCTTCCAAATTCCTGCGGCGTTCCTGCTGTTCGGGATCCTTTTCATTGTCGTACATCGCATGAAGCCCGCTTTTTTCTAGGACTTCCAGGACAAATTCGGATGGAGGCATTTGCCGTATTCGGGACTGCAGATCCAGCATTATCGCCATAAAGGCCTCCAGCTGCTTTGCGGCATTCTTGTGCAGTCCGGCCTCCTGCGGATACTGCAGGCTTTCCCAAAGCGTCCGCCGGGTCTCTAGCGCGAACTGCTCGAGCCTGGCGATACTGGTTTCTCCGATCCCGCGGCCGGGTACATTGATAATGCGCTTCAAATTCACCGCATCCCGGGGATTGAGCAGCAGGTTCAGATATGCCAGGAAATCCTTGATCTCTTTGCGTTCGTAGAATTTTACTCCGCCGACCAGCACATAGCGGATACCACGGTTGCGCAGGGCTTCTTCCAGAAGCCTTGACTGCGCATTGGTGCGGTACAGGATCGCGGCGTCGCGGAAATCCGTTCCCGATTGCAGAATACTCTTTGCTATATAGTTGGCCTCGTCGTAATCGCTTTCACAGATGCGGTAAAGGATCTTTTCGCCTTCTCCGGCTTCGGTCCAGAGATTTTTATCCGCCCGTTCACGGTTGCCTTTGATCATGGCCGATGCAGCTTCAATAATGGTCCGGGTGCTGCGGTAATTCTGTTCGAGCTTAATAATGCGGGCTCTGGGAAAATGTTTTTCGAATTCCAGAATATTCCGGATATCGGCGCCGCGCCAGCCGTAAATGGACTGATCGTCGTCCCCGACGACACAGATATTGTGATGCTTTCCGCTAAAACAGGTCAGGAGCTCAAACTGCGCCGGATTGGTATCCTGATATTCATCCACCAGTACGTAATCCCAGCGATGGCGGTACTTTTCGGCAACTGCGGGATGACGGCGGAACAGCAGGATAGGCCGCATCAGCAGGTCGTCGAAATCGCAGGCATTGTTCTCGCGGAGGCGTTTTTCATACAATGCGTAAATATCGGCCAGCTTTTCCTGCATGAATTCACTGCCGCCTTTTTTTTCGGTATTATCCGGCAGCAGGATCTGTTGTTTCTGCCGGCTGATATAGTGCAGTACCGCAGCCGGCTGCAAACTTTTGGGATCAATGTCCAGATCCTTCAGGCATTTGATAAGGAGTGCGCGGGAATCGCTGCTGTCGTAGATCGTAAAATCCGAAGGAAATTCGGAATAATCCTTTTCACCGCGCAAAATACGCGCAGCTATGCTGTGAAAGGTACCGATATTGACGTAATTGACCTGTCCCAGAAGCCGGTTAACACGCTCCTTCATTTCATTGGCGGCCTTATTGGTAAAGGTCACGGCAAGAATGCGGTTTGCGGTCGTTTTTTTTTGTTCGAGCAAATAAGCGATCTTGCGGGTCAGTACCCGGGTTTTGCCGGAACCGGCTCCGGCAAAGATCAGGACCGGTCCTTCCGTGGCCAGCACCGCTTCACGCTGGCGATCGTTCAATCCCGCAAGAATATCGTGCATTTTACCCTTTCACGTACTGTGCCAAAAATAGCACCAAAACAAAAAAAGGAGAACAACTTTCTCCTTTTTCGATAAAAATGTGATCTCAGTAACGGTATTGATCCGGTTTAAAGGGTCCTTTAACGGGCAGGCCAAGATAGGCGGACTGTTTTGGCGTCAGGGTCGTCAGTTCCGCGTTAAGGTGTTTCAGGTGCAGGCGCGCGACTTCCTCGTCAAGCGCCTTTGGCAGGGTGTAGACTTTGCATTCCAGATCCTTTTGCCGGATCTCGATCTGCGCAAGAACCTGATTGGAAAAGGAATTGCTCATAACAAAGGAGGGGTGGCCTGTCGCATTGCCAAGATTGACCAGCCGTCCTTCGGAGAGCAGGATAATGGAGTGCCCGTCCGGGAAGCGGATCTGATCCACTTGCGGCTTGATATTGATCTTCTCGATACCGGGCAGTGCGTAGAGCGCATCGACCTGGATCTCGTTATCGAAATGGCCGATATTGCATACAATGGCCTTCTCTTTCATTTTTTGCATATGTTCCACGGTGATCACATCACAATTCCCGGTGGCCGTAACAAAGATATCGCCGCGGCCGGCCAGATCCTCCATACGCCGTACCTCATAGCCTTCCATAGCGGCCTGCAGGGCACAGATGGGATCGATCTCGGTAATAATCACCCGTGCGCCCAGCGCGCGCATGGACTGCGCGCAGCCTTTACCCACATCGCCGTAACCGCAGACAACCACCGTTTTCCCCGCGATCATGATATCGGTGGCGCGTTTCAGTCCGTCCGCCAGAGATTCCCGGCAGCCGTAGAGATTGTCAAATTTAGATTTGGTTACCGAATCGTTGACATTAAAGGCGGGGAATAGCAGTTCTCCTTTTTCCATCATCTGGTAAAGGCGGTGGACGCCGGTGGTGGTTTCTTCGCTGACACCCCGAACCTTTTGGGCGATCTTTTGCCAGCGCTGCGGAAATTGTTCGATCTCTTCAAGGATCAGCCTGCGAACAATGCGCAGTTCCTTGTTGTCGCTTTCGGGGGAAGGCAATTTACCGCTTTCGGCATAAAGCCGCTCAAGTCTTGCCCCTTCGTGGATAAAGAGTGTCGCATCCCCGCCGTCATCCACGATACCGTCGGGTCCTTTTTCTTCTGCAAACAGGAGTGCCTGTTTGGTGCACCACCAGTATTCTTCGAGTGTTTCGCCTTTCCAGGCGAAGACCGGTATGCCAAGCTCCGCAAGGGCTGCGGCCGCATGATCCTGAGTGGAATAGATATTGCAGCTGGCCCAGCGCAGGTCCGCGCCCAGCGTCTTCAGGGTCTTGACCAGCACTGCGGTCTGGATCGTCATATGCAGGGAACCCGTAATACGGGTATTTTTCAACGGCTGCAGCGGCGCGTATTTTTCCCGCAGCGCCGACAGTCCCGGCATTTCGGCTTCCGCCAGCTCGATCTCCCGCTGTCCCCAGGGAGCCAGGTGAATGTCTTTGATCTTAAAATTCATTATTTACTCAACGACCCTGTCAATATAATAGGCAATAATGGTAATGGACTGGGCGATAGCCAGCAGGGCGGCAAAATTCTGGTAGAAATTCTTTCCGAACTTCGGGGGCACCATAATGGTATCGCCTTCGCGGATCTCGGGGATCAGGGATTCGTCCGCGGTTTCGATATAGCGTTCCAGATCCACATAGATCACAATGGGATCATCCTTGCTCAGGCGCTGGCCGCGCAGGACCTTGACATTGGTCAGCTTTGCAGAATTCATGGGACCGCCGGCAACGGACAGGGCTCCCAGCATATCATAGCCGATAGGGATATCGTAGATACCCGGTCTTACTACTTCGCCCCATACCTTAACCGGAATGGTCAGTTTGGCCGAACCGGAAAAACGGGCGGCACTGAGCCCCCCCGTGCTTTCCTGGGCGTTCAGGCCCGTGCTCAGCAGGAGCAGTGCCATCAGAAGGAATAAAGACTTTTTCATGTATACAGATCTCCTTTATTTAACCGTAAAGTACATCCAGTTGCTCTCGGAACCCTCGGTTTCCGGCCCGCCGCCGGGCTCCCCGGACACCGCATCCACCCGCCAGCGGTAATTACCTTTCTCCAGGTACTTATTGCCGCTGCCGTCCGTTTTCAGACTATCCAGCAGAACGGTGGTGTGATAGGTATTATTTTGTAAATAAACATTAAAAATGGATTGGGATAAATCAAAACGGTGCGTCTTTGTAAAATACTTTATTTGATAGGAACCCGATTCCATATAGTAAAGGCGTAAGTACAGGTAGCTAATACGGTCTACAACGCGAATTGGATATTGAAACACCAAGTGTGGTTTTTGATCAGAAATATCCCCGGATGGAGAATGCGGAGATGCTTTCCTTGCAAGTCTAAAATATACCGTATCCGAATTTTCCTTGCTGACGGTGAAATCGTTATAGGATCTCAAATAATAATAATAGGTGGTATCAAGATTTGCACCGTTATCAATATATTCGTTGCTTTTATACAGCAGTCCGGCGTTGCGGTTGACGGTGGCAATTCGTTTAAAGCTGTATTCATCTCCGTTCAGCTTCCCCCGGTAAACATAGTAGCCCAGAATGCCTTCTTCTTCCGCGGTCGCGGGTTCTTCCCATTCCAGGTAAATGGCATTGTCCGGGTGCGCGTCTATGCCCCGTTCCAGCAGCGAATCCGGCGGCGTCTTGGGAATAAAGCGCGGGACCGATATGCCCGGCTGATCAAAGCAGGACAGCAGCAAGAGCGACAATATGCCAACTCCGATAAAGCTATTTCTTAGTCTACCGCTCATCTTCATGTCCCTATTTCCCTTTTCCCGCTATTCTCAAACTTCACCTTATCTCTTCTTATTCGCTTCTTACTACCTACTTCCTACTACTTACTATCTGCTATCACTCCCCCCAATAATATGATAAAGTAATGAGATGACTCCAATGAATTTCATGATACTGGATGGAATAGTCAATCCGCATTTTGCCTTCCAGCGCCGGCAGCAGCAGTCCCAGTCCTCCGGTGACGGCGGAAAGGTCCTTGCCCAGGCGGATATCCAGAAAATCCTTCACCCGCCACTGCAGTCCGTAACGGACCCCGTAATGGGGGAAAAAACGGCTTTCAAAGACAACCCCGTCCAAGACCAGGCGCACTTCACTTTTCAGGACCTCAACAGGCTGATGCAGGGCGATACC
The DNA here is from genome assembly GCA_028718545.1 of Fidelibacterota bacterium. Taxonomy (GTDB): domain Bacteria; phylum Fidelibacterota; class Fidelibacteria; order Fidelibacterales; family Fidelibacteraceae; genus M50B103. The sequence continues at coordinate 13,203 of JAQULT010000004.1, forward strand.
GCCGTTGATTCGCATATTTCCGTAATCCCGCAGTTTGTCAAACCAGATCACCGGCGACTGAATGATATTTTCAACATTCAAGCCCAGAGAAATGGTCCCGAGCTTCTTGATATAGAAGATCTCGTTCCCGGGGATCAGAAAACGGATGCCCGCATCGATACCCGCCCCCAGCGCGGAGTGGCCGTCAAGTGATTTATAAATAAATTTGATACTGGCGCCGTACTGCATATGAATAATAAAACGGTCAAAGGCCCAGCCCAGCTTGACATCCAGAGCTTCATCGGCGGCGGCCGACAAGAGCAGAGCGCTTTCCAGATCGTAAAATTTGTCGGTCGCCAGAAAATCCCGGACAAATTCGCGGCGATCGTTGATGTTGGGTATCTGGCTCAAAATATCATCCCTGCGATACAGCTGTACGCCGACCGTGTTCAGCATGGCGCCTACCTGATATTTTCCGTAAGGCATGGAAATTCCGATACTGCTTTGGGAGGCAAGTCCGAAAAGACTGCGGTATTGCGTAAAGAGTTCTTTTTGCCGGAAACCGGCAAGTCCGGCAGGATTGGAGATCACCGAGGTGATCCCGTCCAGCGAGGTCAGTCCGGTCCCGCCCATTGCGCCGGACTGCGAAGATTTACCGGCAATAATAAAGGCGTCGCCATAAAAGCCGTAGCCGGCATAAGCTGACACTGCCACCGTACAAAAGAACAGGATTTTGAAGATACTTCTCATCGTAATTTCGCCAGCTTTCCCCGTGATTTAATGACCTTTCCGTCCACAAAGCCTTCGATCACGTAAAAATAGACCCCGTTCGCCACTGTATTTCCGAACTCGTCCTTGCCCGCCCAGGGGATCTCGTGGTAACCGATGCTCTGCAGCGGCAGGTCCGTAATGGCATTCTCCGTAACGGACATGGTATAGATCTTTTGTCCTGAAAGCGTGTATATCTTGATCCGTACATCGTCAAACTGTTCGGTCAGTTCATAAATAAAGGTCGTTCGTACCGTAAAAGGATTGGGGAAGTTCCCGTAATCGATAAGCTGGGATCTTCCGGTATATACGATCTGAAACTGTTCGGTCTCGGAACGGTTTCCCACCAGATCATGCGCAACGACCTGCAGGGTATGTTCACCGACTTCCATGTCCAGCTTAAAGTTGAATCCCCGTTCGCGGATATTCCCGCCCTGAATCATCGTAATATTTTCCTCGGGAATCCTCTCCCCGTCCAGCAGGACCTCCCGGAAAACGGTCAGGGGATGAACGCCCTTATCGTCACGCAGGATCACCGAGAAATCGGAACGTTCCGAAACATAGCCGCGGGCAAGGATCTCACGGGCATTCAGGTTGATCTCGATCCGGGGCGCATTTTGTTCGTCGGCATATGCCAGCAGATAGTATCCTTTTTTCTGAATTGGGAAACGGACCCTGGTGCCGGCGGTTTCTGTCGGCAGGATATAAAATTCCGTCAGATCGCTGTTCAGATAAGCAACGATCTTGTTGCCGTTCAGCATGGACGCCGCCAGCGTCCCCGAAAAATCGATCTGTTCCTCCGGCGAATTGATGTACAAAATATTCTGCACGGCTTGTGAAGCTCCGAAATCCGTCAGTTGGTAACTGCGGTCATAGCTGTTGATATAGATCGCCTGTTTTTCGGAAAGCGAAGTGCCGGCCTTCAGGCTCAGGAAGGTGGAACCGGGCAGAATAACGCTGTCCGCTGCGGCATTGAGCAATTGGCCGTTTTGTGCCTGCAGCCAGGAATTCTGCAGGGCTAATATTTTCCGGTTATTACTGCTGTCGCTGTCCGCAATATCCAGGGGGAAAATCCGGATCTGCAGTTCGCCGCTGCCGTAGGCCGGCAGGAAATCCAGATAAAAGGTGTTGATCTTTTCGCGGCCGCTTTCATACTGCCCCTGCACATCGTAATAGGTCAGTACCGTATCGCGGAAGCTGAGGGCCGGTTTCCCCGTAACCTGCATTTCCACTGCGACCTGTACCGCCGTATCCGCCTGGTTAAAGAGTACCAGTTTGCTTTGTCCGTTGACGATACTGTAATCCAGGATCGCGATATCCCGGGTATCGGGCAGTATCGGTCCAAGCCGGTAAAAATCCGCATTCAGACTGTCCGTCCCCATGCGAAAGACCGGCATAAAATAATTTCCCGAATAATATGCAAGCGGTGCCGCAGTATCGTTCTCGGCGGTATAGAAGTTCTCTGCAGCGGTATAATACAGCGGATAAGTCGTCTCGAAGAGGCCTCCTTCTTTTTTGATCAGCGGTAATTTGCGGAATGTAGCGCCGATACGGGATTCGCGGTAAACGCGCAGATAGGCCTGATCGATCGTTGTTCCCGAGCTTGTTTGCATCCGGATATGCACACCGCTGCTGTCCAGAATGCCGGGCTGTGCGGGGTAATACTCCAGTTCCGAAATATAAGGCGCAGTATAGGCTACACGCTGCATGCCGGCGTAGACCTTTCCGCTGTTATCCCAGTAGCTCAGCTGGAAAATTCCCGCGCGCATATTTTCGGCCGGTTCCGGCATGATAAAGGCGGCGCTGCCGTTGCTGAATGTAAGCGGGATCTTTTGTTTTAGCGGGTATTTGCGCTCTTCTCCCCGCATTGCCGTGATGTCCAGCATTCCTCCGCGAATGTCAGCCTGTCCGGGCGTCACCAGCACATTTTGCCCACCTGAAATACTTTTCGGACTGACCCCGATATCCGCTCCGGTATCGATTTGCGGAAAGCGCACGGAGGGGTCGCCCAGAATACACATCTGGTAGAAGAAGGATTTGCGGAAATATTTATAAACAATGCGGCCTTCCACCTGGTCTATGAAATTCGCGTTCTTTCCAAAGGTGGAGAAAAAATAATTTGCCAGGGCATAGCGAACGGCGTCGCCGTGTGCCATTTTATCCTCATATAAATGCCGCATCAATTTATCGTAAACGTAATAATTGGAATTTATCCAGCCGTAACCGGTGGAGGACAAAACCGAAACGCCGGCTCGCGGATGGCGGATGAACATTTCACCCAGTGCATTGTTATTGGAAAAGGTATTGGTAAAGCAGGCAAAACTGTTGACAATAAACGGGGCATTCCCGTTGAATTTCTCAAATTCCGCATAGGGAAGCACATAGTTGTCCCAGGTATAACCGCCGCCGTGACCCAGATAATTGATGCAATACACCCCATCATTGATAAATTTTACCAGGGTGTCGGTGGCATAAACGCCGGCATCGAAATCCCCCGTCACATGGGAATCGTAAAGATAAAGCCGGTCCGTCTGAACATGATCCGGGGAAACGGTGTTGATATAGTCCCGCATCTGCGGTTTGAATGCCGCTTCGGGACCCGTAAGCAGGGCAACCCGGTTCTGCGAACCCGGTGTTGTCTGTAAAAGATCGTACATTTTTATTTTCGTGATAATGCTGTCGAGTTCCTCTTCCGTGCTGACCGGAAGGCGTCCCAGTGCCATTTCGATCATGAAATCATCGTCAATATCCACGAACCAGTTCTCTGCCAGAATGGCTCCGATGGCGCCGCTGGACTGGTAGCGGATCACCGGGAGGGAGTTCTTTGTGCCCGTATCCCCGATAAAGAGCACGTAACGCGGGCGCAGGGACCAGCGTTGATAGGCTTCCGTCAGGAAATTCTTGATGGCATAGGGGCTCTCGTTCCCGTGATTGTATTCGTCGTAGATCCGCTCGAGTTCATAAATGGCCGGAGTAAATCCCATAATCTGCTTATGTTCGGCAAGGTCCACGGCTTTTTCGTAAAAATCCTTATGGGTCACGATCAGGTAATCGCCCTGCGGATCTGTATTGTAATAAATATTTTCGCTGCGGTTTACATAACGCATGGAATCAATGTTCGCGATCCCGTAAGACGGGCTGTCCTTTTTTCCGGGACCCGCGATCCGGTAGACCTCATCCCCGTCACATTCGTCTTCAAAATAAATGGAATAAAACACCTCGCCCTTGACCGTGTCTTCGGGTGTGACGTAATAACCGCGGATCCAGTTGCCGGCATTTTTCAGGATCAGTACATCCGAGGCGGAGCTGAGTCCCTTGATGCGGAAGAGATAGCGGCCGGGACCGTATTGCGGCGAAAATTCCAGGCGGTTATCGTGCGCGGTCATATGGCGGTCATAGCTGACTTTCAGCCAGTCGAACAGGACTTTGTCGTCCATATAGGGATTGCTTTCAAAGCCTTTAACTGAAATATTGATCTTATTCGGGCCGTGTATCAGGTACTGGTGCGAATACTGCATATCGGCGTTGCTGGAAATATTCGGGACCTGACCGTCCCATTCGTCCTCAAGCATATAGCGGTCATTGACCGTTACATATATCTGATGATCCATTTCGTCATCGACGGAATAGGTAAGTCCCTGCATTCGCAAGGTAAACTCTACATTATAGGGAGAGTCCAGTACCGGATCCCAGAGTTCAAAGGGAAAGGATACGCTGCGGCCGACGCTGATGGAAGGGGAATAAAAGCGATGTTCATAGATATGCGACAATTCTTCCTCATGCAAGCGCGCCAGGCTTTCGTATTGCTGGTTTTTTTCGATATGGATTGTACTGCGGAATTTATCGTTTTCCTGTGGGAGAAAGGTTGCCGTGCCCGTGATCTCGCTGTTTTCCTGGATATAGCGCAGTCCGTTGCCTTCGCCCCAGCTCAGCAGAAGCACATCATAATCCGTAAAAGGATTGTAAAGGTAATCGCCGTAAGGGTTTTTCATTTCCGGAATGGAAAACTGCAGTACATCCTTATACTGGAAGGTCTCAATGCCCATCTCGTAAGTGCTGGTCACGCGGCAGGGGATCTGCTCGCCCCACCAATACAATTTCAGATTGTCGGGATGCACCAGCCGCAGATCAACACCAAGGTCGGCAAGGTCCTGTCCGCTGATCTGGTATATGCCGGCTTCACGAATATAGAGCGCGATATATTCCTGCGGCAGTTCCGCTTTCAGCGAGGCGGGCTTGGCCAGAGAATTCTGCTGCCTGGTGGAAAGGTCCGCTTTCTGCAGACTGCGGTTGTTTGTAGAAAACAGTTGAATAGCTGCCCGGTCCAGACAGCGTACCCGGCCGCCTTCCTGCGGGATCAGCGGAGTGATCTCCAGAAGGCTTCCGGCGCCCGGAATACTGCGGATGCGCACAAAGTCCTGCAGTTCGCGGATATCAAGTCCGTCAATGGCGGCGGGATCGATATCCCCGTAGTCTGCCGGGAGCGCCGGGGCCGGCAAGCTGCGTTCTTCCTTATTTGTCAGGCGGTATGCAAGCTGTTCCGGCGCATTTGCCAGCATTACCGTATAGAGCGGATAAAAGCGTCCTTCGTAGAAAAAGCTTCCGGAAATGCGGCTGTCGCTGATATGGCCGCTTTTTATAAAGGACTGGAGTTCCGCTTCACTGATCTCCCAGTGATAATTGTAAGCCTCCGCCGACTCATCCCTTGTCCAGTTAGCTGCCTCCGGCATTCCCGTAGCAGCGAACAGAAAAAGCAAAAGGATTTTAGCGGTTTGACAAATACGTATAAAGGGATGTCCGGAGTTCGTCCTCATTTAAATCCCGTTTTAATTTACCTTGTTGTGCGATAGAAATCCTGCCGGTCTCTTCCGAAACAATGATTACCAGGGCATCGCTTTCCTCGGAAAGGCCCAGACCGGCAAGATGCCGCGTACCGATGGTCGGATCCAGTTCAATATTTTCACTCAGCGGCAGGATGCATTTTGCCGCCAGTATTTGATCTTCATAAATAATAATGGCACCGTCGTGCAGGGGGGATGCCGTATTGAAGATCGAAAGGATCAGATCGCGGTTTATCCTGGCATTGATCGTCACGCTGCGATCGATGATGGTTTTAAGACCGCTGTCGCGCAGAACGACCAGAAGTGCGCCTAAGCCCGCACGTTTAAGCTCAAAGGCTGAAGTAATGATCTCTTCGGCCTGGCTGTTGTCGTTCTTGGACAACCAGCGCAAAAGAGGATTCTGACCAATATACAATAATATTCGGCGCAGTTCCGGCTGAAAAAGGATAATAAACAAGATCACCCAAACGGTGACAAGCCGGTCAAAGAGCCATGCCGTTGCCCGCAGATTGATGATCTGGGCAAGGTAGCCCAGCACGGCAATTGCGATCATGCCGTAGAGCATCTGGCTGGCGCGGGTATCGCGGAACAGCAGGTAGGTTCCGTAAAAAACAAGGGCAACTACCAGCACATCGATGATATCAACGACCGTAACGGAAAACAATCCGATGTTGAAGATGTCTACCATAATTGTTTCAGCACCTTTATTGCCTGGACGGTTTCGGCAACGTCATGAACACGCAGTATCCCTGCTCCGCGGATCGCCGCAAGGCAGGCCAGCGCCAGGGAGCCCGGCAGACGCTCCGCAGCGGGAGTCCCGCTGATATCTCCGATCAGGCGCTTTCGGGATGCGCCAATCATCAGCGGATATCCCAAATCTAAAAATAGTTCAATATTCTTCAAAATGGTAATATTATCTTCGCAGCGTTTACCAAAACCGATACCCGGATCAAGGATAATGGCTTCTTTCGCGATTCCCGCTTTTTGGGCGAAGTCGATCCGTTCGGTGAAAAAGTCCCTGATCTCTTTCATTACATCGTCGTAAAAAGGAGCTTCCTGCATGCAGCGCGGCTGTCCCTTCATGTGCATCAGGACGATCTGTGCCTTGTATTTTACCAGCACATCCGCCATTGCAGGATCGAAGCGTAACGCGGAAATGTCGTTTACCATAAGGGCGCCGCACTGCAGAGCCGCCTCGGCGACAAGCGCTTTACGCGTATCAACGGAGACCGTCGCACCCAGGGCGCAGACCTTTTCCAAAACCGGCATCACGCGTGCGAGTTCGGTTTCGGCAGAAACGGATTCCGAACCCGGCCGGCTGGACTCGCCGCCGATATCGATGATATCCGCACCCGCTTCCAGCATTTTTTCCGCATGCGCAAGCGCTGCCCCGCTGTCGCCGTAACGACCGCCGTCATAAAAGGAATCCGGCGTCAGGTTCAGGATTCCCATGATACGCACTGCAATTGTATTTACCATAGGATATCAAAGAGCTATGTTTTTTTTACAATTTCAATTCCGTCTTCCCGGAGGATCTCTTCCAGCTGTTCACGGTCCAGAGATTCTCTTTCCAGGAGTGCGTCCGCGATCTTGTTCAGGGTCGTATAATGTTTTTTCAGCACAACTTTGGCGCCTTCATAGGCGGTGACGACAATGCGCTGGACTTCCTGATCGATTTTCTGTGCGGTGGCTTCGCTGTAATTCTTGGTGGTGCCGAAATCCCGGCCGATAAAAAGTTCGTGCTGATTGGATCCGAAAGCCGTTACGCCGAGTTCTTCGCTCATACCCCATTCGCAGACCATGCGGCGCGCCATCTCGGTCGCCCGTTCAATATCGTTGCTGGCGCCGGTGGTAATGTCATCATTCATGATCTCCTCGGCAACGCGGCCTCCCATCAGGACCTGCAGTTGAGCATTAATGTATTTTCTGCTGTAATTGTATTTATCCGTTTCGGGAAGCATATGCGTCACGCCCAAAGCGCGTCCCCGCGGGATGATGGTCACTTTATGCACCGGATCGGAATCCGGCAGCATCAGTCCGACCAGGGCATGGCCCGCCTCGTGAATGGCCGTGATTTTTTTATCATTATCGCTGAGTATCATGGAACGCCGTTCGGTTCCCATCATGACCTTATCCTTGGCCTCTTCCAGATCTTTCATTGTCACAGACTTATGGTTCTTACGGGCAGCCAGTAACGCGGCTTCATTCACCAGATTGGCAAGATCGGCGCCGACCATGCCCGGTGTGCCTTTTGCCAGGATTTTCAGATCTACATTGGAGGCAAGTTTGATATTCTTGGTATGCACTTTCAGAATGCCTTCGCGGCCGAGTGCATCCGGGACATCCACCACGATCTGACGGTCAAAGCGTCCGGGGCGGAGCAAGGCCGAATCCAGGATGTCGGGGCGGTTGGTCGCGGCGATGACGATCACGCTGGCATCGGAATCGAAACCGTCCATCTGGACCAGCAGCTGATTCAGGGTCTGCTCCCGTTCATCGTGCCCGCCGCCCAGCCCGGCTCCCCGCTGACGGCCGACAGCATCAATTTCGTCAATAAATACGATGGAAGGCGAATTTTTCAGCGCCTGTTCAAAAAGTCCGCGGACCCGGCTGGCACCGACACCGACGAACATTTCCACAAAATCCGCACCGGATATGCTGTAAAAAGGTACTTTTGCTTCTCCGGCAACTGCCTTTGCCAGCAGGGTTTTGCCGGTACCCGGAGGCCCCAGCAACAAGGCGCCGCGGGGGATTCTGCCGCCCAGACGCTGAAAGCGTTCGGGATTTTTTAAAAATTCGATGATTTCTTCCAGCTCTTCTTTTGCTTCATCGCAGCCGGCAACATCCTTAAAGGTGATCTTAGAATTTTCGGGATTGAATTTTTTAGCGGGATTGGTATTGCCAAAAGAGAAGATACCGCCGCCCCCGCCGTTGCGGTTCCCTGCCATACGGCGCATGATCAGCATCCAGACGGCGATGATCACGATCCAGGGAAGTATATTGAGTAAAATATCCTGGAAACCGACAGACGGTTCCTTAAATTCATACTTCAGTCCGGCATCATCCCATTGCTTTAGAAGCTCCGTATCCAAATGTAGAATGGTGACCCGGTAGCCGGTATACTCCACTTCCCGGCCGTTCATGTATTCCAGCAGGGGTTCCCGGAATTTTCCGGACAAGGTTGTACCTTCAAGAATCCCGTTCTCGATCTTTCTTTCCTCCAGATACTGACGAAATTGGGTGTAGGTCAGCTTCTTTTCATTCGCCGAACCGGCATTCCCGAAGATCTGCGCCAGGATCAGCAGAACAATAACGAGTCCGATCCAGATCAGCGGTGTCTTGGGAACCTTGACCGGTCCCTGAAATTCGGGTCCTTTACCCGGGTCGGGCCTGCGGGGCGGTTTATTGTCGGGACCCCCGTCCGGTCCGTTAAAAAAGGCATTGAACATAAAATCTCCTTTACAGCCTTTTAATATACTAAAGATTTGCCGGATAATGTTCCTTTTTTATGGCTTTTTATGCATATCCATGGCAAAAATGTCCCGCAAACGCCGGTATTGCTGGTCGATATCCAGGCCGTAGCCGACCACGAATTTGTCCGGGATCTCAAATCCCACGTATTCGGGTTCCACATCCACTTTGGTTATCGACCGCTTATACAGCAGTGCCACCACCCGTACGGATGCGGGATGGCTGTTCAGAAAATGGTTCCGGAGATAATTGATCGAAAGTCCCGTATCAATGATATCTTCCACCAGGATCACATCGCGTTTGCTGATATCGGCGCTGATATCCTTGATCAGGCGAATAGTACCGCTGGAACTTATTTTGTGGTACGAGGAGATCTTAATAAAATCCATTTCGGCCTCGATGCTCATTGCACGCAGCAAGTCCGCCATAAAATAAAAGCTGCCGTTCAGCACTCCGATCATAATAGGCGGCTTGCTTTTTCCTTCATAATCCGCGGATATTTGCCGCGCTATCTGTTTTACGCGCTCCTGAATTTCTTCTTCCGAGATCAGAAGATCAAGGATCCTGCCGTCAAAGTCTCCGCCGTATTCCAGTGTCAGTGTTTTTTTGATCATTGTTTTCTCCGGGTTAGTACTGATGGTTTAGTATAAGTAATCATTACCGCTTCATCATGTTCTTTTTTTAGTAAAAATTGGCCGGAGCGCTTAACACCGGGGATCCAAAGAACAGTATCTTCGAACAGGAGCAGCGGATAGTATGGTTTTTGGGTTGCAGGGATCTTTTCGTCTTTCAAAATGTCGCTGACCTTTTTTTCTCCTCCGCGCCCAAAGAGACGCATGCGGTCTCCCGCCTTCCAGGAACGCAGCAGCAGGGTCTTCCCGAGTAATTCGGGAGAAAAGCAGGCGCAATGCCGGGATATTTTGAAATCCCCTTTCCCTATTGCTTTAATTTGTTGAACCTTAAGATCCCCAAGGGCAGTATGCACGACTACTCCCGCGCGGCAGAGCAGTTCCCGGCATTCGGTTTTTTCGATCCGCCGGTCGCATATCAGTACATCGCGGTCTTTCATAAAATGCCGGTCCTGCATACGCAGCGTGCTTCCGCTTTCCGCGGAAAGGGCAAAACGCTGCAGCTGTTCCGCCTGTTTGCGACTGAGATGTTTTTTAAAGAATTCCCGTAAGAGCATCCGCTGTGCGGCGGGAGCAGCCTTCCGGAAGGGAATCAGATCCAGGCGTTGCCGGGAATCTTCTTCGATCAGAGCTTCCTCTTTCAGCATCTGTGTATAATGCGCCAGGCTTTCGACCGCGTTCTCCAGGGATGCGGCAGAGGCGGCCAGGGCGCTTTCGGCGTTCCGGAATCCCAGTTCCTCCAAAAAAGGCAACAAGCGGTGCCGGATGCGATTCCGGAAATAACGCTGATCGCGGTTACTGCTGTCCTCGCAGTATTTCAGATCATGTTCTGCGGCATAGCGCAGCAATTCACTGCGCGGAATGTCCAGCAAAGGTCTGCGGTAAATTCCGCGTTTCCGCGGGATGCCGCTGAGTCCTGCAATGCCCGCTCCGGTAAGCATACGGTATAATACAGTTTCCGCCTGATCGCCGGCATGGTGTCCGGTCATCAGCACATCCGCAGCAGAGGCGCTTGCCCATTTCTCAAAAACGGCATAGCGTTGATCCCGCGCCAGGGCTTCGGACACGATGCCGCTTTTTCCGCCGAGTGCCAGTTTTTCTTCCAGGTATTGCAATCCGTAGCGTTCCGCGAGTCCCCGGCAGAATGCCGATTCTCCGGGGTCCGCTGCCGGCCGCAGCCCGTGATCGATATGTCCTAGGATCAGCTCCCATTCCCAGGCCGGCTGCAATTCCAGCATCAGGTGCAGCAGCACCACGCTGTCCAGTCCGCCCGAAAGCGCAAGCACAATACGGTCCCGCTTTGCGGCAAGCGCATGCACCGTTATTGTTTCATGAACGCTTTTTGCCAGCCCGGACCATTTCATGATCTAACCTTTTGGGATTATTTGTCCACACGGAGTTTTAAGAATTTTCGCTTTCCCACCTTCAGAATATCGCCGTCGCGGATCCGCAGGGCTTCGCTGTAGGTGTTCACGCGCTCGCCGTTCAGGTAAACGCCGCCCTGGGCGATCAGGCGCTTGGCTTCACCGCCGGAAGCGCAGATCCCGCTTTCCTGCATGAGTTTTGCAATATAGACTTCCACCGTACTGTAATGGTATTCGGGAATATCATCCGGCACTTCCTTGTTTACAAAGACGGTATGAAAGTGTTCACGGGCGCGGTCGGCCGCAGTGCTGTCATGGTAGCGCCGGACCAGATGCCAGGCCAGCTCATGTTTGATATTCCGGGGATTCTCGCCTTCTTTCAGGGCTTTTTCATACGCATCGATCTTTTCGGCAGGCAGGCCGGTTACCAGATTAAAGTAACGGATGATCCTGTCGTCGCCGATGGACAGGGTTTTGCCGTACATGCTTTCCGGTGATTCGGTAATGCCGATATAATTATCCAGCGATTTGGACATTTTTTCCTTGCCGTCCAGACCTTCCAGAATGGGCATGGTCAGGATCACCTGGGCTTCCTGGCCGTATTCACGCTGGATATCCCGGCCAACCAGAAGATTGAATTTCTGGTCCGTTCCACCCAGCTCAATATCCGAGTGAACAGCAACACTGTCGTAAGCCTGCGCCAGAGGGTACATCAATTCGTGCACCGAAATGGGCTGTCCGCTCTGATAGCGCTTGGCAAAATCGTCGCGTTCCAGCATGCGGGCAACGGTGTAAAAAGCCGAAAGAGCTATCACATCCCGGAATCTCAGCGGATCCAGCCACTCGGAATTATAGCGGATCTCCAGCTTGTCGCGGTCCAGCACGATCCCTGCCTGTTCAAAATAGGAGCGGGCGTTTTCCCGGGTTTCTTCCAGACTGAGCGCGGGGCGGGTTTTGTTCCTGCCGCTGGGATCCCCGATCATAGCCGTAAAGTCGCCGATGATCAGCACTGCCTGATGGCCGAGGTCCTGGAACTGGCGCATTTTCCCCAACACCACCGCATGACCGATATGCAAATCGGGACGGCTGGGATCGGCTCCGAGCTTGACGCGCAGCGCCTTACCGGTCCGGATACTGTTTTCGATTTTTTTAACAAGGTCCTCTTCGGGAATAATTTCTTCCGCACCTTTCCGGATCAGATCCATTTGTTCATTTATCGGTGGAAAGCGATGCATGGAATTCTCCTTTTTATCAATGTTTCATACTGCGTTCGATTTGGCGTTTTTCATCTTTTTCCGCAATGCTCTGCCGTTTATCGTGCAGTTTTTTTCCTTTTGCAAGACCGACCTCGACCTTGATATGGTTCCCGGACCAGTACAACGCCAGCGGCACCAGCGTCAAATGCTGTTCTTCTCGTTTTTTCCGGAGACGGCGTATCTCTTTGGCGTGCAGCAGCAGCTTGCGCGGACGTACGGGGTCCAGTTGTTCGTAACCGGCATGGGAATAGGGCGAAATATGGGCCTGTAGCAGATACATTTCATTATCACGGATATTGCAGTATGCTTCCCGGATGTTGATCTTTCCTTCGCGGATCGCCTTGACCTCCATTCCGTGCAGTACAATCCCCGTTTCGATCTTTTCCAGGATATGATAATCGTGCCAGGCCTTACGGTTTTGCAGTATCACCTTTTCCATGAAGGGAATATAAGGAAGTTCGGGAGGAATGAGAAGACGAAATTTTGAAGAATGTCGAGGTGTCGAGGTGCCTGCCCACCGCATCCGCCAAGTGGCGGAGAAGGCGGCTCGAGGTGTAGATTCAATATTTAAAATTCAAGATTCAAAATAATTCCGCCGACAAAAGTTTTCAACTTCTTAAGTTCTTAACTTCCGCTTTCTCGCGTTCTCCCACACTCCACTTCTCCGTTGCTCAGCGCCCAAGGTTCAAAAGAATGTCGAGTTATGGAGGCGTCGAGCTGTCGAGTTGTGGAGGCGCCGAGCTGTCGAGTCGTTTAGTTGTCGAGAACAAAAACATTATCCAATATGTTTTATCAATAAAAGCTATCCTGTATATCCTGTCCCACGGGGATCCCTACGGGATTATCCTGCCTAAAAGAACGTTGAGTTGTCGGGTTGTTTAGTCCTCGAGTACAAAAACAATATCCGGTATGTTTTATCAATGAAAACCATCCCGTATATCCTGTGATCCTGTCTAAAAAAGAATATCCGGTTTATCCTGTCCCATGGTGATCCCTACGGGATGATCCTGTCTGAACATTTATCCGGCGATCCTGTCTGTAAAACGTCATTCGGCATTGCCGTTCAGCACCAATCCCACCAGGCCGAAACTGGTCATCAGAAAGCTTCCGCCGTAAGAGATAAAGGGCAGGGGTTTGCCCGTAACCGGCAGCAGTCCGACCGTCATTCCCACATTGATCAGAATATGCGCAAGCAGGGCGGCCGTTCCCCCAATGATCAGCATCGCGGAAAAAGTACTCTTCGCTGTCCGGGCCATGCCCAGCCAGCGTATGATCAGAAAACAGTAGATGAAGAGGATCACGCTGATCCCGATAAAGCCGAATTCTTCCGAGACAACAGAAAAAATGAAATCGGTGTGCTGTTCCGGAAGAAAGTTCAGATGGGACTGGGTGCCCTGTAAAAATCCCTTACCGTGCAGACCGCCGGAGCCGATGGCGATCTGCGACTGAATGACCTGATAGCCGGCGCCCATGGGATCAAGACGGGGGTTCAGCATGGTCAGAATTCGTTGCTGCTGGTAAGGCTTAATGACACTCCAGAAATAGGGTGTCAGTACACCTACCAGTACGTTTCCGAGGAACATACCGACGGAAAAGATCACATTCTTGTTATTCAGGAAAATAACCAGCGCCAGCAGAAGTCCCCAGATCAGAAAAACCCAACTGTTGAATGCCGCCAGCATGGTAATAAAGGGCGCCAGAAGGAGAAAAATATAGTATAGGCGGTATCCGCTGGCAAAGAGCATCACGGAGAATACGACAATATAGATCAGCGTCGTTCCCAGATCCGGCTGGATAAAGACCAGTCCGGCAGGTAAAAGAAGGATCAGCAGCGGATAGAACACATAGCCGAAATTGTCGGTCGAACGCCGGTTTTCGCTAAAGACTTTCGCCAGCATGATGATCAGGAGAAATTTCATATATTCTGAGGGTTGGATCTGAAAGATCCCCAGATTGATCCAGCGGCTGGTCCCAAAGCCGATAAGCGAAAGTATGAACGGGATGATCAGCAATCCGATCCCGATCAGGTAAAGCACTTCCGCATAACTGAGCAAAAAGCTTTTTCGCAGGGAAAACAGAATGATCAGCATCAGAACTCCGCTGACAAGACCCAGCATCTGTTTCCAGAAATACTGCATATTCGATTCCGAACCCACAAAATAGCTTGCACTGTAAATGGCGACCAGGCCAAAAGCGCTCAGAATGAATACCAGCACCAGGGTGCTGATATCGATCTGCGAAAATTTCAGGCTAAAAAAATCTTTGAATCTCATGATCTTCTCATATAATACCAGGCTTTCAGGAGTTTTCCCGCGATGGGCGCAGCCGTGTCGCTGCCACCCATTCCGTGTTCGACAAAAACTGCGACGGCATAAGGGAAATCCTTTAATTTTGAATATCCCACAAACCAGGCGTGTGCTTCGCCGTGTGGATTCTGTGCGGTTCCCGTCTTTCCGAACAAGTTCAGTCCGGGAACGTTTGCGGTTCTTCCCGTTCCCCAGTTGCTTTGTACCGCATTTAACATGCCGCTTTCTATTTCTTTCCAGGTGTTGTCGGAAATGCCGTCAATTTTCCGCAGCGGATACTCCGGATATTCCAGGCTATTCGTTTCGGTAGAATGCACGGCACGCAGCAGGTGCGGTGTGGGTACCTTCCCGCGGGTTGCCAGGATAGCGGCATAGCGCACCGCCTGGATGGGCGTAATCAGTACATCTCCCTGACCGATCACCATGTTCAGCCAGGTGCCTTTCCACCATTTGCGCCGGCCGTACTGCCGGTCCAGAAAATCCCGGTCCGGAGCAATTCCGGGCAATTCTCCCGGCAGATCAATTCCGGTCAACTCTCCGAATCCCAGTTTTTTCTGAAAATAGCACCAGTCATCCACTCCCAGTTCGAGGATCACGTTATAAAAATAAATATTGCAGGAGTGGGCGATCGCTTCATTCAGATTTTCCATTCCATGAACATGGGAGCAGCGGTACTCGCGGCCACCCAATGCATAGATTCCCGTACATTCGTACTGGGTCTCCGGAGTAATGACTCCCTTTTCCAGTCCGGCGATTGCGGCGATCATTTTATAGATAGAGCCGGCGGGATACTGGCCGCGGATCATGCGGTTAAAGAGCGGAATGCGTTTATCCTGGCTGACGGAATCCCATTGCGCCTGGGTCAGGCCTTCATTGAAGAGATCCGGATCGTAGCCCGGTGAAGACACGGCTGCAAGGA
Source organism: Fidelibacterota bacterium (assembly GCA_028718545.1). Classification (GTDB taxonomy): domain Bacteria; phylum Fidelibacterota; class Fidelibacteria; order Fidelibacterales; family Fidelibacteraceae; genus M50B103. The sequence continues at coordinate 28,736 of JAQULT010000004.1, forward strand.
TTTCTCCATTTTCGTAATTCATCAGTACGGCGGCACCGTTATATTTTTGCATCAACACTTCCGCCTCTGCCTGCAAACGGCTGTCAATAGTGAGATACAGGGCATCTCCCGGCTTGGGATTGATCTGTTCATAAGCCTGATCGTTCAGCGGCTTTCCGACTGCATTGACCTGCTTGTAACGGTAACCGCGCTCTCCTTTCAGAAGATGCTCGTATTGTTTTTCAATACCGTCGTATCCGACAAAATCTCCCGGTTTGTAGCCTTGCTGGCGGTACAGATAATAATCCTGCGGTCGGATCGGCGCCGTATAGCCAAGAATATTGCCGCTTTTAATTTCGTTGAGATATTCGCGGACCGGATCAAAGGCCACCTCTGCGCCCGGGAGATCCAGAATGTTTTCGTTGATGCAGGTATTGATCTTGAAATTGATATTCCGCAGAACGACCGCAGGCCGATAAGCGCCGATCTGGCTGCGTTTCATGTTCTCCTGCAGCGAGGCTACCGGAATGCCGCACATATTTGCAAGCTTCTGCCAGGTTTCGGGATGCTGGCGGATCAGATCCGGATAGACGACCAGATTGTAGGAAGGGATATTATAGATCAGCTTTCTTCCATCGCGGTCATAAACCAGACCGCGGGGTGCGCTAATGTCCGTGCGGTTCAGCATATTGCCCATTGCCTGGCTTTTAAAAACCGCATGTTGAATGATCTGTAGATCAAAAAAACGAATAATCAGGATACAGAACAACAGGACCGCTACCGTTGAAATCGCCAGAAGGCGGTACTTGTTAATATGGTTCTGGGGCTCCTTAAACATTGCTTCGATCCTCCGCTATTTTTCTCGTAAAGGGAAGATCATATGGACCAGCATCAGGATCAGAAAGGTGTAAGCGCTTTCCGGAAGCGTATAGCGGTAAATAACGGTCAGCCAGTTAATAAAGCCGGCGTAATAGAGAAGATTATAAAAAAGATAATAGATAAAGATCATGCCAAAAAGACTCAGAAAGAAAAGAATATTCCGCAGACGGATGATCAACGGCAGAAGTTTCAGGAGAGTAAACAGGAGCAGGGTTTTGGCAAGCGCCGACAGTCCCCAGTACTGCAGTGTGGCAGGCAGTACAAGATCCTGAAGCAATCCAAAGAGAAATGCTGCAATAATGGCGATCAGGGCACTTTCCTGCAGAGCAAGGACAATAAGGAATACCAGCAGGATATCGGGACGGATCCCGGCGATCCCGATAAAATCGTTGAACAATATTCCCAAAACGAACAGCAGGCTGAGCAGCGGGTAGAGGATAAGCGAAGATTTTTTTTCGTTACTAATCATGCGTTAATATAAATACTTCCCGCAGGTTTCTGAAAGGGACAAAATATTCGCCTTCGATCAGGTAGGTAAAGCCGTTTTCCGAAGACGTTACCTTGCTGATCCGTCCGATTGGGATATTGGCCGGGTAAATATCCGAAAGTCCCGATGTCATTACCGTCCATCCTTCCCGCACTTCTACACTGGTGGGAATATCGTCGATCATAAAGGTGTTACCGTGATGCCATTTCAGGATGCCGTAAACGCGAACGGGGTTGATACAGATACTGAGCCGGGCTTCGGGTTCGAAGATCATCGCGGCCAGGCTGCTGCGCTTACCCGCCGAAATAACCCGGCCTACCAGTCCGTCCTTATCCACGATCACGGAATTTTCCCTTACATTGTCGTTTCTGCCCTTATTCAGTGTAATGATGTTGGTCCCGTCCTTATAACCCTTATAAACGATAAGGGCGGGGAGGAGTTCATATTCGCTGGTATCGCGAAATCCCAGCATATCGCGCAGGCGCTGGTTTTCCATGATAAGGCTTTGGGCTTGCGATAACTCCTGATTAAGCCGGAAAATATCCATGCGCAGCTGTTTGTTCTCATCAATGACCCGGCGTTTGTGTTCCCGTTCAAGCAATGGTTTTTTCATCACACTGCTAAAATCCTGCCAGCGGGTCTGCAGGACCAGAACAACGTGATTTTCCGTACGGGACAGGAGCAGAAGGGAGACACCCACAAAAATAACGGTCAATATCTCCAGGTGTTTGCGAATAATAAAATCATAGAGTTTGCTCAGCATCTACAAAAGGATATCCATGTAATTTTCAAGATTCTCCAGGACTTTCCCGGTGCCTTTTGCCACCGAGAGCAGGGGTTCGTCCGCGATCACGACCGGCAGATTTGTCTCGCGGCGCACGCGCTCATCCAGTCCGTTCAGCAGGGAACCGCCGCCGGTCAGAATGATACCCCGGTCCATAATATCCGCCGACAATTCCGGCGGAGTGTGTTCCAGGGTGCGTTTAATGGCGGCGATCATCATTTCAATGGTCTTTTGCAGGCATTCGGAAACATCGTTGGCATCAACCTCCACGGTGCGCGGAATACCGGTCAGCAGATTACGGCCTTTGACCGCAATGATCTTTTCTTCCATGGGAATGGCGGAACCTACCGCTTTTTTGATCTCTTCGGCGGTACGCTCACCGATCAACAGATTATGCTTTCCGCGAAAATAATGGACAATAGCGTTGTTCAGTTCGTCGCCGGCAACCCGGATGGATTCTTTTGCCACCACACCGTTCAGGGCAAGAACCGCGATCTCGGTAGTGCCGCCGCCAATATCCACGATCATGCTTCCGATAGGCTTGCTGATATCAATGCCGATACCAATCGCCGCGGCGACCGGTTCTTCGATCAGATAGACCCGGCTGGCGTTCGCGCGTTCGGCGCTTTCCTGTACGGCACGTTTTTCCACTTCCGTGATGCCGGAGGGAACACAGATCACGATCTTGGGCCGGGCAAAGCGCGAGAGCTGGATTTTTTTAATAAAACCCTGCAGCATTCCGTCCGTCATTTCAAAATCTGCGATCACCCCGTCTTTCATCGGACGAATGGTCATAATATTGGGGTGGGTCCGGCCCATCATTTCGCGGGCTTCGTTACCGACTGCAATGATCTTGCCGGTTTTGGTCGATTTTGACACAATGGACGGTTCATTGATCACAATACCCTGTCCCCGCATAAAGATCAGGGTATTGGCCGTTCCAAGATCTATTGCTATATCACTGTTTAACCATTTGAACATGCTCATATCGGATCCTCAATTTTAAACGAGCCACCTGCCGGATTCGAACCGGCGACCTACGCTTTACGAAAGCGTCGCTGCTACCAGCTGAGCTAAGGTGGCTTTAAGCCTATTAATATACTATCTTCCCGGAAAAAAACATAAAATTTCTAAACTAATTTATTCTTCAGGGCTTTTCAGCCATGCGCGGATCCGCAAATAAAGCGCTTCCGCAGTAAAGCCGTATTTGTCTGCGAGCACCTCATAGGGTGCCGAATCACCGAAATGATCAAGGCCGAAACAGTACTGCGGATTTTTGCAGAGTGCCTGCCAGCCAAGGCTTTGTCCGGCTTCCACGCAGAAGACCGGGATATTCCCCGGCGGAATCAGCCGTTCGCGGTAATTGTTCTCCTGGCGCAGGAATTTCTCCAGGGACGGTACCGAAAGAACCCGTACCGCAAGACCGTCCGCTTCCAGTTTTTCTGCTACTTCCATACTGATGCCCAGCTCCGAGCCGGATGCGGCGATGATCAGTCCGGGTTTGCAGGGGCTGTCTTTTAAAATATAGGCACCCCGGTTAAAATCCGGATCCGCCTTTTCGTCCGGATGCAGGTCTTTGCACTTTTGACGGGTCAGTACCAGTGCGCTGGGACCTTCTTTATAACGCAGTGCGGCCAGCCAGGCCTGTGCGGTTTCCGTTTCGTCCGCCGGCCGCAGGACCTGCAGGCGGGGGATCAGGCGCAGGGACATCAGTTGTTCCACAGGCTGATGGGTGGGACCGTCTTCGCCGACGAAAATGCTGTCGTGCGTAAAGACAAAGATCACCTGCTGTTTCATAATGGCCGCCAGCCGCAAAGAGGAACGCATATAGTCCGAAAAGACCAAAAAGGTGCCGCCGTACGGAATCAGTCCGCTTCCGTACAGCGCCATGCCGTTCATGATGGCACCCATTGCGAATTCACGGATCCCGTAAAAGATGTTCCTGCCCGAAAAATGACCGCGTTCTATGCGTCCGCCTTCTTTGATCATGGTCAAATTGGAGGCGGCCAGGTCCGCGGAACCGCCGATCAGTCCGGAAACCTGTCTCGCCAGTTCCTGCAGGAGGTAGCCGGAATGCGCCCGTGTGGAATTGGCTTTCCCGGAACGGTACTGCAACAATTTTTCTTCAAGGCCGGCCGGCAGTTCTTTTTCGGTCTGCCGCCGGTATGCTTCATAAGCCGCAGTATCCTTTTTCTTCCAGTTCGAAAAGTCCTTCTGCCACTTAAGATATACTTTTTTCATTTTTTTCACGTACGCCGAAAATTCATTCCGGACCGCATCCGGAATATAAAAGGACTCCGTTTCGGGGAAACCCAGCGCCCGTTTTGTCGCCTGCAATTCCTCTGCGCCGAGCGGGGCGCCGTGTACTGCGGGACTATCCTGTTTGTTCGGACTTCCGTATCCGATATGGGTCTTTGCGATGATCATGCTGGGGCGGTTCTTCTCTTTTTGAGCGCTACGGATCGCCTGTTCGATCTGCCGCTGATCGTGTCCGTCGATACCGATCACCTGCCACCCGTAAGCCCGGTAGCGCATTCCAACGTCTTCGCTGAAAGTCATATCCGTATTCCCGTCAATGGTAATACGGTTACTGTCATAGAAACAGATCAGTTTTCCCAGCCCCAGATGTCCGGCCAGAGAGGAAGCTTCGTGACTGACACCTTCCATCAGATCGCCGTCCGTGCAAAAGCAATAGACATAATGCTCCCCGAAGAGGGCGTGCTTTTTATTGTTCCATTGTTCCGCGCTGATGCGGGCCGCGATGGCCATACCAACCGCATTGCCCAAACCCTGTCCCAGGGGTCCGGTCGTAGTCTCAACGCCGGGAATCTCACACTCGGGATGCCCGGGAGTTCTGGATCCCCACTGACGGAAGGCTTTCAATTCATCGAGCGGCATATTGTAACCGGCCAGATGCAGCAATCCGTACAGCAGTGCGGAGCCATGTCCGCCGGATAAAACAAAACGGTCGCGCCCCGGCCAATCGGGATCTTCGGGATTATAGAGCATAAAGCGGGTCCAGAGTACCGCCGCGCAATCCGCCATTCCCATAGGAAGTCCGGGATGCCCGGAATTGGCTTTTTCCACCATATCCGCCGCCAGCAGGCGCAGGGTATCAGCTGTTTGTTTTAGCATGATCGTTACTCCGTTTTTCATTTGTCTAATTTATGACCATTCCTGCTTTTTTAAAACACCTTTTCAGCCGGAGAGGGAAATTAAAGCCTTGATATCTTTGCGTACCCGGGATAAATTATCGGGTTAAAAGGTGTTCAATGTACAAAGATACTGTTGTATTCCGACTGCCGTTCCTGATGCTCGCCGCAGCGTCCCTCTTGTTTTCGGCAGTGGAATTTCTCGGTATGTCGGCGATCCGGAACGGCGATCATGTGCAACTCAACTGGGCAACGGCCAGCGAAACGGAAAACCAGGGGTTCATTCTTGAACGGAAGTGCGACTCCCTTGCCGCATGGGGTCCTTTAAGCGATTATCTGCATAATGATGCCTTGCGCGGGCAGGGCACAGTGAGTTACCGGACAGATTACAGCTATACCGATTCCACGGTTTCTCCCGGCGAATACTATTATTACCGGCTTTCCGGCATCGATAATGCAAACAATATCGGAATCCTTGACAGTGCCGTCATCTTTCTTTCCGCTACGTCCGTCAAAAGGCCGCTGCCGGTAACTTTTGAATTGACGGCTTTTCCCAATCCCTTCAATCCCCGGATCAACTTTGCATTTTCGGTAGCCCCCGGAGAAATCCCGGAAATGGAGATCTATGACCTGCTGGGAAATAAGGTCTGCATGCTGCCGGCGGATAAACCGCTGACAGGCCGGATCACAATGCGCTGGGATGCCGCAGGAGCCGGAGCCGGCGTTTATCTTGCTGTCCTGAAGATCAATGGGATCCCCCGAAGCAGCCGGAAATTGCTTTTATTAAAATAAAACGCCAGATCCATATAAAGAAGATCCGCACCCATAAGAAACGGCATGTGACGCATTTGGATATTTCGGAATGTTTTTTTTGGTGGGCGCTGAGGGACTCGAACCCCCGACCCCCTGCTTGTAAGGCAGGTGCTCTAAACCAGCTGAGCTAAGCGCCCCGGAATTTCAAGCGGGATATTATAAAACGAAAGCCGTTGTTTTGCAAGCACTAAAATGCTGATGAAAACATTTACGAAGCGGATACACGGTTTGCGGCACTCCGCATAAGGATCTCTTCTTATTTCAAAAAGGCCATTTTTCCGGCTTGTGTGCGGCCGTTCTGGTTCAGGGAATAAAGATAGATACCGCTGGAATAGATGCTCATATCGATATGCACTTCGTTTTTTCCCGGCTGCGGTTCAAGAATGGTTTTTCGCAGAATCTGCCTTCCGTTCAGATTAAAGATCCGTAATTCCACGGGATCCTGCCGGGATACGCGATAACTTATGCTTGTCAGCGGATTAAAGGGATTGGGATAATTTCCGATGAGCTGAATATCAAAATCCGGGAGATCCGTTTCCGCCAATGCCGAGTAGATCAGGCTGACGGCGCCGCTGCGCTGCGTGTTTCCGCGGTGCATGGGCCAGGCGATTTCGCCGGCACTGCCTTTCAGATCGATCACCGTGATTCCCGGGTAGATTCCGCTGATCATTTCATTATCCCCATCATTGTCGATATCCGTAATTGCAAGGCCGGATTTCGAAAGATAGCGCGTATTGACGGGAAATCCCGGGAGCTGTTGTGCCCGGGTATCATAAGCCCGGATGCGGCCATCATTCCCGATGATGAGGATGTGCCGAGCGCCGCTGTTTTCCGTTCCCACGTCCGCAACAGCCAAGGAATGGTATACCGGGCTGATCTGGATCGGCCAACCGGGTGCTGTCAGTCCATTCATTACATCCAGCAAATAAAGATTGCCTGAGGTTGTTCCGTAGGCAGCATAGAGTTTTTGGTCTTGCGTAAATATTGCCGGAGACGCTTTAATGCCACCGATACCGTCGATCCTAAAGCGCAATGTTGCATCCGTATCATAGGCATACATATCTCCCAGATCATTTGCCACAAGAATGACCGCATTTCCGTTGCTGTTAAAGACGACCTGCGGTTCGCTGTCGATGCCGCCGGAAGTGGTTTGCGGCCAACCGGACAGGCTGTTGCCGTCCGCATCAATAATATCCAGTGTCCCGCCCAGTCCGCCGAAAACGATCTCGTCCCGGCCGTCGGTGTTCAGATCCGCCAGGGCAACGCCGCTGCGGATATTCTGTCCGCAGGCGCGCGGAAAGCCGGCAACATCCGTGCTGTCATGGTTCAATACATAGATCTTTTTATCGTAGGCGCCGAAAACGATCTCCGGCTCGGGATCTGCATCCAGGTTCCCGACAGCGGGAGTTGCAGTAACAAAACCGCCGACATTCCGTTTCCACACAAGCGCGCCGTTGAAATTATAGACGCGTATCTGCTTGTCGAACAAGGTGCAGATGATCTCCGGATCTCCGTTGCCGTTCAAATCTGCAAGTGCCAGGCCGCCGACAGTACTGCCGGTCTGAACGGGGAAGCCGTCCCGCACGTTTCCGTTATGGTCCAATACATAGATATTGCCGCTTTTATCGGCAAAAATGATATCTTTTTTCCCATCGCCCTCAAAATCGGCAAACAGCGGGGAAATCTCAACGGAGTTCCCTGTTATGAAGGGGAATCCCTGTTGATCCAGACTAACCGGAATGGTAAAGGAAAGGCTTTTACGATAAAGTTTTTCACTGCTCTCGTTCGCCTTTAACTGTAATTCGAAAGTGTATTCCCCTGTCAGCAACTGCGGTGAAAATTCGACCAGAAAACCGTCGTCGCTGTTATAGGAACCCGTATCCTGGGGAATGTTGTTCCAGGTACCGACGCTGTCGATAATGCTGATTCCGGAATGTGCCGTGCGTAACACGGCATTGGGAGCGGCCGCTTCCATCCAGCCGGCTGCGTTCTGCAGTTTTACATGGAAACGGTAGCGCTCGCCCGGGTTCAGCACCGTATCCGCGTCGCCTGTTTCGATGTTACCGATATAATCCGAATAGGACAGTGAAGGCCACTGATCATAAACCAGCGATTTCAGGATATTGACACGGCCGCTGCCCAGTTGGCCGGCGTAGGAGGGATTGATATCGTCGATGGAGTCCGCATGTTCCAGCAGGCGTGCCGTGAGCCATTCGTTGGAACTGTCGGGATAAACCGATTTAATCAGTGCCAGGCAGGATGCGACCAGCGGCGAAGCCATCGAGGTCCCCATCAGGCTGGCATAGGGTGACAGTTTTGTCAAGTAGGTACTGTACATATTTTCGCCGGGTGCGGCGATATCCACGCCGTAAAAATTGTTCGCCGGATCCGCGGCACCGTAATTCGCCCAGGAAAACCTGTCCTGTGAACTGACCGCTGTCACGGAAATTACGTGATTATATCCGGAAGGATAATGGTATTCGTCGCTGGGATTCCCTTCGTCGTCCCCATTGCCGGCGGCCGCGACGATCAGGGCTCCGTAGGTATTGTAAACCGTATTGATGATCCCCTGGGCATAAGAACTGTATCCGGGTCCGCCCCAGCTGCAGTTAATGATATCCGCTCCGGCGCGGGCCGCGTGCAGAATGCCGTCCCAGCCGGTACTGATATTGTTTGTATCGTCATCCCCCGTAGCTTTTATCGGCATAATGCTCACACGCGAAGCGACGGAAGCCACACCGATACCGTTATTGCTTACCGCCCCGACCAGTCCGCTTACGTGGGTTCCGTGACTATTGTTCACCGGCATAGGATTGTTGTCATCATCACTGTTTCCATCGTTAGCGTCGGTATCCCAGCCGATTATATTGTCGACCGCGCCGTCCCCGTCATTATCGGCTCCATCCGAAAGCGCTGCGATCACATCGCGCAGATTCGTTTTCCCGTCCCCGTTATAATCTTCCGCAAATCCCAGTGCCTCTTCCGCCGTTGCCCAGCCGTCGCCGGAGGTGTCGATCAGGGCAAGGTATCCGTCGGGGATTTCGTCCTGGTTGATCCATATATTCTGCCAGAGATCCGGATGCGTATACTCCACACCGTCATCGACAACGGCGACGACGATGCGCCTGCTGCCGGGCATTTCGCCGCTTGCAGTATCCCAGAGATCCCAGGCTTCCAGGGCCTGGGTCTTGCGCAGGAACCACTGGTATTCAAAGCCGGGATCGTCCGGAAAGGCAAACTTGCGCATTATGGGTTCGAGTTCGGCATGGGCAAGGGAGGGTACTGAACGTTTGAATTCCTCTGCCATCTGCGGGGACGCCGGTTTATCCGGCGAAAGAACCAGCCGGTAGATGCGGTTCAAGTACAGGTCCCCGTCATGTTCGTCGGGACGGGCATCGGAGATCCAGGGTTCCAGTCGAACGGCATTGAACTTCAGGATCAGTTTATTCAGCTCCGGGTCCGGGGTTTGCATGCTTGCGCATTCTTCGGCCGTAAATGGTTCCCGTTCCGGCGGCAGGGAAAACAGAATATGGTTTTCATGGTAAGCAGCCGCTGCGGAGAGCAGACGGCCGGCCAGCAGCAAAAATAATAAAGCGTATACATGTCGTTTCATGGCATTCCCGTTTTTAGGTATAAAGGATATTAATTTTCCTTTACGAATCCAAGTTAAAACAGCCCGGTATCGATGGATTAGTCCCGGACAGGATCCGCATTCCGGGAAGGAGCCGGGATCCATCAGTGGAACTGTGTTCTTTATATTCTTGATGCTTTCGTATGTTTCTTGATCATTGATCTTTTCCGAATAATGTCTCCCATAAAAAAACCCTCCGTCTCGGGAGGGTTTTTTTTATTTGACTGTAAAGGGACTTATTTCAGGAGCGACATTTTTTTGATGTCGGTGAAATTCCCCGAGCTCATTCGATAGAAATAGACACCGCTGGAAAGTGCGGAGGCATCGAATTTCAGATCGTAGCTGCCGGCATTCAAATTGGTATTGATCAGCGTGCGGACATGACGGCCGGTAATGTCAAAGACATCAATGCTCGTCATTCCGGTTTCTTTCAATTCAAAATGAATGGTCGTTACCGGGTTGAAGGGGTTCGGGTAGTTTTGTGCCAGCATATACTTGGCGGGAATGATCTCTTCGTTTGCCGTGACATCGATATCGATATCGAAGTAAGCGCGGATCATGGGATTCCCAACCTTGTAGGGCACAATGGAAGTCCAGCCGCCGCCGGGTGCCTGCATGGTTGCAAGTCCGGAATAAGTGCTGTTGGCATCCAGTCCCAGCCATGCCGGGTATTCGCCCGGGGTAGCGCCTTTGACCCCGACCCAGATGCTCTGACCTTCCTCCAGAACGATCCCGCTGCCGGTTGCCGTCATCGGATTTGTCGGCTTGAAGGTGTTCCAGCCTTCAATGCAGGTAACGGGCGGTTCGATCTTGAGCCAGCTGCTGCCGGGCATACCGTTATCGTCGGCATATACCTTGATCTTGTAGGCATCGCCTTCCCAGGCGCCAAAGAAGCGGACGGCTTCGAGTTTGGCGGGATAGCTGCCCGGGGTAACCTTTACCACCAGGACCGTATCCATGGCAAGTTCGAATATGTCGTCGACTTCGCCGTCATCATGGGCAATTTCTTCCACATCCGCGGGCATGACAAAGATCGCGGCACCGTCGCTGAGTTGACCTTCAAAATCACCGCTGGAGCAAACCACATAGTATTCGTACTCAACCAGAGGACTGGCGGTTTCGTCAACAAAACTGTTGCTGCTCAGATTCTGGGCAAGCAATTCCAGGGTGGTCTTGCTGGTTTCACGGCGATATACGCTGTACTGCAGGCCGGAGTAGGTCACTTCGCCGTAGCCGGCGGCGCCGAAAGGCACCGAAGAGCTATTGTCGGAATAGAAGCCGACACCCGGATAATAGATCTTTACTCCGGTACCGTCATCGATATAAGTGGCAGGGAAGTTTGCCGAGGTTTCCCAGAAAAGCATAACCCAGAAATCACCGTTCCAGGTGATGTCCTCGGCACTGATGTCAACGGCATCATATGCACCCAGCGTCGGAACGAAATTGTCGCTCCAGTAAAGAACGTTTAGAATCGAATCAATTCCAAAGAGAGCAACGCTGACACTGTCACTGTTGGGATTCAGATTATACAGAACATAATCCAGTTCGGTAAAGGTGATGTCTTTGCCGCCGGTGGAATAAGACTGTCCCAGACCGAATCCGACAGTGGAATCGTTCCCGAAATAGGTCCGTGCCGGCCCGTAGTAAGCGCCGATGGTTTCAGATCCGGGTGTCGTTGCCATAAAATCCTTGGGCAGCTGATAGGTGCCGTCCATATTGTCCCAGCCGATAACAACATTGCCGTCGCCGTTCAGTTCGGCGGTAACATTCTGCGGAACCGGAAGGTCGGGCTGCGTATAGACGACAAAGTCATCGATCATCAGGCCGTCGCCGGAAGGCAGGTCGCCGTCACTGTGAAAATAGAAACGGAATTTGACCGTTTTGCCGGCATGGGGAGTCAGATCGCAGAGTTCGCCGTAAGCCCACTGGAAATCGTACCAGTATTCCGAGCCCTGGGAATAAACATAGTTCGGCAGCGTCGGATCGCCGGTCGGGTTCGAAATGGCATACCAGGTATTGCCGTCATCCGGGGATACTTCAAGGCGCCAGAAATCGACATCGGGGAATTCTCCGGTTTCGTCATAGAAATTCGGACGGAATTCAAAATTGCAGTAGATCAATGTAGCCGGTTCATTCGGCAGGGTGATGGAAGGCGACACAAAGTAGTCTTCCAGCAGAACCGCATAGGTCGTATCCCCGTCATAGTTACGGGCTACATGCGTCGGTGACGGAATGGAATCGGTGGTCTCGTAGACCGTCCAGTAGGCACCCATGGCGGCATTGACCGCATAAGAGACAAGTCCGTCATTGACGCTGCCGTTGAATTCGGCAACACCGGCGACATGGATACTGTCAACGAACATACCCCAGAGGGTCGCATCGTCTGTGACATCGTACGCGGGGTCGGTGGCAAGGACAAAGCGGATCTTTACGGTCTGGCCAATATATTCAGCTAAATTGACGGTAACTTCACCCGTATGGACACCGCCCCAGCCGGGGATCCCCGGACCCATGCCGAATTCATATCCGAAGGAATAGAGGCTGCTGCAGTTATAAGGAACTCCGGAAACCGGGAGCACGGACCAGTTCGCACCGTCATCGGTGGATATCTGGACGTTACCGCCGTCCCAGCCGTCATAACCCGCAGGTTCGCCGCCGGGGCCTTCGGTATAGATCTCCAGATCAAAGGTCATAATGCTGTCCGGACCGCTAAGGGCAACGGCCGGGGTTTCCAGTGCGACCATCCAGTGGCTCAGATAACCTTCTTCAATAAGATCGGCGCACCACCACAAGGAATCGCCGGTGGCGAAGGCATCCAGCAAATGCCATTCCCCCCGGGGATCCGGGGCAGTCCCGTCAAACTGGGTCCATCCCGGCGCTCCGGCTTCAAAATCCTCAAAATACACAATGGTGACGGCATTGGTATCAACCGCCAGTGCGGGAGCCTTAGACATCGTCATTTCAGGCTTCCGGACAAGGGACAGTTCTTCCATCACAAGCGGCGCAGACTTTATGACAGCCTGCGGCAGTTTTGATTTCAGTTCACCAGCCTTGACCATGGTGTCGCTTTGAGGCGCCACGGCCGCGAACAGCGCGACGGCGGCGATCAGTAACAAAGCAACTACACGTTTCATGTGTGTTCTCCTTTCTCAAGTTTTTGTTTTTTTATTAAAATCCAACTTGGATACTTACCTGATTCACGAATCCCAATAATCCGTAACTTACAAAAGCGTAATCAATATTCAAAGGCATACTATTTAAATCAAGATCGAGTCCGATTCCGGCGGAAAATCCCGCCTGATCGTAGTTGATATGGTATCCGGCACGCAGTGCGAGCATGTCCCGGAAGGCATATTCCAGTCCCGTATTAAAGCGCAGGAAATGGTCCATGGGATCATTCGCATCGAAAGACCAGGTCAGACGATGAACGGGGTTCTGCAGAATCTCGCTCTCCGGCCCCAGAATATCCAGCATAATTCCCATGCGGAAAACCAGCGGCAGGGACCATTCTTCCGTATTGAGGCGGGCTTCGGTATTGGGGTTCCCGCTGTAGGTCGGATCGGTATCTACATCGATGGTAAGATCCGGGCCGTCAAACTTGACCTTGGTACTGAAGTTCGTAATGGCCATTCCCAGATGAATTCCCTTGATGCCGGTATTGAACTGCGAACCGATATCAAAGGCAAAGGCCGTGGCGGATTCGCGCCAGATGCTTTCATGCGCCATTTTTACCGTACCGCCCACGCTGAGACGGTCGGTCAGTTTTCTCGAATAGGAAAGACCGATCGCGATATCGCTGACGGTAAAGAATTCGCCCGATCCTTCCGGGAATTCAAGGGTGGTCACTTCCATTTCCCCGGAGTTCAGATAGGTAATGCTAACGCCGAGATAATCGGAGCGTCCAATCTGCGTTCCGTAGGCGACAAATCCATGCTGAATTCCGGCATACAAGGAAGTATAGGTCCCGTAAAAGGACTGCCGTGTCAAATGGGAAAGTCCGGCAGGATTCCAGTGAAGGGCGGAAAGATCATTGACCCCCGCCACCCGGGCGCCGCCCAAGGCTGCGGCTTCCGCGCCGACTTCCATTTTCAGGAATTGCATGGCGCGGGTGGCCACTTTGGAAATATCCTCCGGGATCTCCGGGCTCTGCGCCCCCAGCGGGTAAACAGCCAGAAGAATTATCAATATTGTTAATGAACGCCGCAATAATAACATTTGCGCTCTCCTTATCGTATAATGGCGAATTTGCCGACATGCTTTCTGCCGTCGGGCAGTTCAACGGTAAAGACATACAGCCCCGGAGCCACTTCCTGGCGGTTGATCGTGGTCAGATCCCAGGCGGCGGAGTCGTCATAAAGATTGTTATGCTCGACCTTATTGACGTATTCTCCGGTAAGAGTGAATATCTTGATGGTACAGACACTCGGCAGGTTGGTGAACAGCAGTTTCTTTGTGTACTGGCTTTGTTCCCACTGCGCGGAAACCATATAGGGGTTCGGTACGACCTTGATAGTGGCAAGGTCCGTTTCTTCCGCACTCAAGACTTCGCGGTAATCCGCCGCGCTAAAGGTATATTCATCCCCTTGCTGCAGGGGTTTCCAGGTATAGAAGAACAGAGTGTCACCCGCCGTGAAAGGATAGCCTTTCGGGGAAAGCAGCAGGGTATCCCAGGAGAATTCGAACATCCATGTCGGGACTGTCAGACCCGGACGGCCCGGAACATCCGTCTCGTAAAAAGCCAGGTCATCCAGGAAATTCAGGGTGTCGTCCCGGCTGATGCTTTCCTCCAGGATCAGGAGCGTTACGCGCTCTCCGCCTGGAATTTTTATTCCTTTAAAGGGTACCGGTCTGGGGATCCTCGCCATGGTCCATAAAGCCGTGTCCAGTACCGCATCCGCGGCACCGAAAACAATCGCATAATCCTGCGCCGGCGGATAGGGAAGGCTGGAACGCGGGCTGGCATTGATATACTTTTGACCGGAAGCCCAGATAACCTCTTTGGATGCGGCTTTTTCAATATTGTTGAAAACGACCTGCAAGCCATCGAAGATCGGGCGGTAATAGTCCTTGATATTAGGATTCAGGTCGTTGTTCGTATGGTCTTTGATCAGCGTATCGCCGTCCGTCATATCCACAACCGTATAGCGCGGATTGCGGATATAGGGACCGTTGGCGCTGGCCGGATTCGCCTTGATGCTGATCTTGTATTCGTGGTTCGTTACTTTGGAAGGATTGGCGATCCGGATCTTGGTCTCGGTATTTCCCACCGTATTGGGACCCGGGACCAGATCAATGCGCCCCTTAATGTCGATCGGGGTTTTGGACGGCGTGATCTTGACGAACTGCGGAGACAGCGGCGTTGTTCCCCGGGGATTCTCGAGGCTCTCCAGTGCATAGGTCGCCCACTGCGAACTGGTGTTGGTCTGCGACCAGGTAGTATCGTAGCGAATGACCTCGTATTTTGCGCCGGAAAGGGGATCCGTAATTTCTTCGCTGTAGACTTCCACCTTAAAACCGGGTTCGATACCGATATCGTAAGCGGTAACGGAATAGGTGTATTCTTTTCCGATCTGCACATCGTAATCCACATATTCATGCTGGAGACCGGAATTGCTTCCCAGATTGAACCAGGGCGCCATGGGATCGGGACCGGAAATTTCCCGTCCGTAGCGTGCGATGTCTTCCGCTGCTGTCAGGTCGTACTGTGCCAGCGGGATATAACCGACCTGGGTCTGATTGACATCGTAAATCGGTTTCCCCCAGGTTTGGCCGCCATCGGTCGATTTATAGATCCGGTATCCTTCAAAGTCCGCGTATCCGGTCACAATGTCCCGGGAGCTTTCCGCGGCGTTATCCCACATCAGGCGTACCGAAGGGCGTTCTTTTTCTGCGTCCCATTCGCCAATGGCGGAAAGGGTCGGCGCGGTGGGCGCCGAAAAGCCCTGGTAACGCAGGTCGTACATGATCTGCGCCATATTGGCGTTGCGGTTCAGGTCCGGAATGTCCTCTCCCATGATCACGGCAAAGGAGAACATGGCCGTATCCCCGACATTAAAGGTAAAGGGGCCGGAAGACATCATGCAAACGCAGTCAAGGCCGTCGGGAAATTGCGTCATCAGTCCTTCCATGCTGTCAAAATGGGGATTCAGAACGCCGCTGTTGTTGGAATGAAAGAACCATGTATCTTCTTTCTCCGTCAATCCGGTGGTATCGCCGGACATCAGCTGGTACATAAGCTGTTCTTTTTTGGGAGACTCGGGAGTAGAGCCGTCGCCGATAAAGGGACCGCCGGAGCCTTCCTTGTCGATCACGCCCGGCCGGTTATACCAGTCGAACCAGTGCCAGTCGGTCAGCCCGAGTTCTTCACCGGGTGCGACATAATTGGTCGGGCTCAGCCAGACCGTGTCGCTTGCGCGCGGCGTATCCAGCAGCTTAACGGCCACAAAGGCATCCACATCGTAGGCGCCGTTACATTCCTTTTGGTCCAGATCGTAGATGAATGCGTAGTCATAGGTGCTGTTATAACCCATCATATCGCCGTCATTGGTATTACAGGGGCGGTAACCGCCGCCGTAAAATGCCGAGAACATATCGGCGTCAAAATAAAAGCCGAAATACGCATTCTCGTAATTGTAACCCAGACCGCCGTTCAGACCGTATTTGTCGCTTTCGTTGACGACCTTCATGGTCACAAAGAGGATATCCTCCGCATAGGCCCGGCCGTAGGAGTGTACCGTAGCATAGACCCGGCTGCCGGTGGGGTAGCCGGTGAGTTTCGATACCGGCTCGCGGTCTGCGTGCGCATCGTCGAATTCCAGATAAACATCCACATCCGAGGTAAAGCGCCCGTCAACGGTCTTCAGATAGGTGGGAGAAGAAGGATCGGTGTCGGTAGCGTACCAGCCCGGCCAGAAGCGTTCTTCTTCACCGAGTTCATTTTCACGCAGCGGCCAGGATTCCGGGGCAATGGATGTCGCCAACAGCGGCCAAGTGTCGTTTTCGTCGGTCCAAACGCCACCGGCATAATCCCCGGCAGTGATATCGCCGGAATAGGTCTTTCCCTTAGAACCGAGCACTACATCCCAGTCTGTATTGATCTGGTTGCTGGTACGGTCCAACCAGGATTCGGAGACCGTGGGCCCCCAGTAGATGATCTGATCGGGGTTCGTCGGGTGCGGCCGCAGTGCCCAGGGATAAGGATTCCCGGCTTTGTCCTTGCCCGGAACGCCCAGCATAAAGGATACATTGGCAACATATTGGTAATCGCCCCAGGCGCCGGCAACATCATCCTGCCAGTGATCGATAAAATTCCCGTAATTCAGGATTGCGGTCTTGAATTTCCCCTGATCCGCATAGCTTTTTGCACGTTCATAGATAGGATTGGCTGCGGGCTTCCGAAAAGCACTCCCGTACTTGACTTCCAGCGGAATGGCCATCAGCAGTACCGGCAATATAAGACATCCTATGCGATAAATATATTTCATGAATGAACTCCTTAAAAGTCGACTTCAATAAAGAAATCCAGACTGCGGTAATCGTCATAATACCAGGGCCGGTCGTAAAAGGTGGAACTGCGGATACCGTCCAGAATATAGCCCTGGTCCTTCCCGCCGGGATTTTCCGGATCGCCGGTGCGCGGATAGACGTAGAGCGCGTTCTTCCGGTTAAAGATATTCGTGCAGACCAGACCCAATACCATGCGGCTGCTGCCAAAGAGATTGATATACTTCCGGAATGCCAGATTGGCCGTGTAATAGGCCGGCATGCGTTCGCTGTTCTGCGGACCCGCTTGTTCGTTCGCCAGGATCGGCGTATAGGGCGCACCCGAGATCCCGACCAGGGTCAGGTTCGTCATCGTATTCTCGAAAAGGCGGTAGGCACCCAGCGGAATTCCGTATCCTTTCGGAACCCGGAAGGTCATCTGCGCACTGAAGTCGTGCGTGCGGTCGTAATCCTGTAAAACCTCATTTTTCGGCATGGTCAGAGGATTTTCAGAATTCCGGTAGCCTTCCCAGGGATCCGAGCGGTTACCCTTTGCCACCGAATAGGTGTACTGGATATTCCCGGTAAAGAAACGGCCGCGGCGCTTTTCAAAGATCAGGTCCATACCGCGCGATGAACCGTAGTCATAATTCACAAAGGTTGTATAGGTCACCGAACCCACCCGTACCTGTTCGGTGGAATTCATGTTGCTGTAATCTTTGGACCAACCCACCAGGCCAAAGACGTAATCGCGCAGGACCTCCGTGTTCAGACCGAACTCGTAGCTGGTCACTTTTTGCGCGCTGACCGAAGGATTTCCGACCAGTGGCAGGGGCGTGTTGAAAAATTCGTCCAGTTCGTCGCGTTTGTCAATGTTGTTATAGATGTCCCGGTAAGTGGGGTTCTGGTAATAAATGCCGTAACCAAAGGTAAAGGTCGACTTGTCCGTGATGACATGCGAAAAACCCAGACGCGGGCTCCAGAGAAATTCCCAGCCCACCGGATAGAGGGTGGTATCGGGAACACGGGGGTCCGCCCACATCGAATCCCGGGAATTTGCCGCGTCAAAACGCAGGCCTGCATTGATCACCATCCAGGGATATTCGATCTTGTCCTCTATGTATCCCGCAAATTCCTGCGGCCTCCGCTGATACTTTTCCGTATAGGGTGTGGACAGCCAGGGAAGCTGAGTTTCGTCAAAAATAATGGTATGCGTTTTATAATCGAGTCCGGACTTGATCTGGTGGTGGCGGCTGACCTGGGAGGTAACGTCAAAACGGAACTCCCGCGTCTGCGAGCTGGTAAAATGATGGTAACGGTCCGCACCGCTGTAGTAGAACTCCCCGTAATACTGCCACAGGTTCGGGCTATTCTGGTACTTGATGATCATATCCTCATCGATGAACGGATAATAGATATAGGGCATGTTGTACATGTCCGGTTCCAGCCATTCGCCCATGGCATCGCCGTAGCGCCACAGCGTATCCGATCCGGACATAACATATTGCAGGGGAACATTATTGCCGAATTCGTTCTCCATCAGCGGAACTTTGGTGCTGTCGTAAAAATCGGCCCAATAACGCTCTTCCACCCAGTTGGGATATCCGTCGCCGTCCGTATCGTAATTGCGGACACCCATGGTCATCTGCTGGGTAAAATCGGAATAATTCACGGTATAATAGGTTTTATCATTGATCTGATGACGCCATTCAAGGGTATAGCGCTTCGAAACCTTTTCCACCTCGTTCTTGCCAAGATCAAAGAAAATATAGGCCGGATCGAAGGCCTTATAGTTCGAATTGACATACCAGTGCGAAAGATTCAGGCGCATCTTGGGAGAAAGCAGGAAGGTCAGTTTAGTAAAAATATCAAAGGTATTGTCAAATCCAAAATCCCGCCATCCGGCGATCGTATCCAGCGGATTGATATGGTTATCGGTATTATATTCGCTCAAAGGTTTGTCCAGATCAAACACAATATCGTCAAATTTATACACGGCATAAGCCTGATTGCTCTGGTCAAAACTGGTCCAGAGCCGGATATTCTTGCTGATCAGGGGACCGCCGAAGCCGCCGGCGATCTTGGAGTAATTGCGCAGCTGGTCCTGCCGGGACGAAAGAGGCCCCAGATTACTGCGTTCAAGACGCAGCATGCCCGTCCATCTTTCCGGACCCGTTCGGGTGACCGTGTTGATCATGCCGGACATGGCATCGCCGTATTCCGCATTGAAAAAACCGGTCTGAAAGTCCACCTGTGCCACGGCAAACTGATTCAGGCGGGTGCCTTTGCCCTTTCCGCCGTAGATGGGGTTTTCAATATACATACCGTCGATCATAAAACCGGTCTCGTTAGCCCGGCCGCCGCGGACGTGGATCTGTTCGATCCCGCGTTCCTCAAAACCCGGGATGCCAAGATCGGCCGTTTTGATCTCGATAATACCGGACTGCAGCGTGTAGATCTCCGTCATATCGCGGACCGGAAGGTTGACGACCTGCTCGGTCTCCATGGTAACCTTTCGTCCTACCACGTCTTTTTCAACCGAGGGGCGTTCGGCAACCACCTCCACCACCTCGCCCTGGACAGCTTCGATCTCCATCCGGACATTGATAATGGTTGACTGGTCGCGAATGATCTTTACTCCGCGCTGAATGACCTTTTTGTAACCGATCATCGTATAGGTGACAGTATATTCCCCGACGGGCAGATTGATCACGTTGTAATAGCCGGTATTATCGGTAAAGGTCCCGGTACGGGTTCCCTCGACCAGAATATTGACACCCGTTAGCGGCTCGCCGGTCTCGGCCGATTCGACCGATCCGCGGATCGAACCGACAATATCGGCATAAGCCAGACTGAAAACCATCAACGACAGTACAAAAAGGATAGACCTTTTCTTCATACAATCCCCTTAAGGTGCGGACGCCCGGGAAATCGGGGCGTCCGCAGGTTAAACCCTGTTTATTTTAGCAATACGGTTTTATAAGTCTGTGTCCGGCCTTTTCCGCTCAGCGCGTAGAAGTAAATACCGGATGAGAGGCGCGAACCGTCCAAACGGGCATCATAGCTTCCGCTTTCCCGGAAACCTTCAAAGAGCGTGGTGACTTTTTGACCCAGGGTGTTGAAAACATCCAGACGGTATTCACCGGCTTCCCGGATATGATAAGCGATCGTAGTAAGCGGGTTGAAAGGGTTCGGATAGCTCTGTTCCAGCACAAAGACATCGGGAAGCACAGGGGTTTCGGCGACCGCCGTGCCGGGATGGCTAACGGTCATGAAATAAATGCGGTTCATATAATCTTCCGGTACGGCATCCGACTCATCGTTGTCAACGGTGTGAATGGAATATTCCGGAACCTGGTAAACGATATAAACCTTATCGTCGGTCGCATCCGGATCGGCGTGGGCACAGATCTCGTCAAAGTCATCAGTGTTCGTGACATTGATCTCGCCCTGCCAGGTCCTTCCCGCATCTGCGGAACGATTGACGTAAATGTCGTAACTTTTCATGTACAGCAGGGTATCGCCTTCGCTTTCGCTGTATTCTTTATAAATATTCCCCTTGGGGTATACCACATAAAGGACGTCCGGGTTTTCGCTGGACGTCGCCATGGCCGGAAAAAAGCTCTGCCAGGCACGGCTGCTGGTACCGTAATTGAAACGCCAGGTATTCTGCATGCTGGTCACAAAGGACACTTCCCATTCGGCACTTTCCGATGCGGGATCGGCGCAGTACAAATGATAGAAACCGCAGCCTTCGTGGACAGTGGGCATAATGTAACCGGCCTGCTCGGATTCCGGGATCACCAGACACATAAAATGCACGCCCCCGTTCTGGTCAACGATCATATCGTTATCATAGCCGATGAAAAGTCCCGGGTAATTCAGGGTATCCAGTATCGCATCCTCTTCGCCGTTGAGGGCGTCAACGATCAGAGTATCGGTCCCGTACACGACCTCGTACTGGCTACTGGGCAGATAAACGTCAAAGATATTGTCGTCAAAGACATTGTCCGGGACATAATAATAAGGAACATCCGGATCAAAGGACGCTGTCGTCCAGGTTTGCCCGTAATCGCTGGTCTTGCGGAATTTAAAAGTATGGTAAGCGTTATTATCGACGAGATCAGCATAATCCGGGTGCCAGTAGGCGACATTGGCCACGTAGCCAACACCGTTGTTATTTACAGAGATCAGCGCATCCGAAGTAGTGGAACCATCTGCAGAACCCGGTTCAAAATAGGTTTTGGCATCCAGGATCTTTTCTGCGGCGGAAAAGGTCACGGAACCTTCGCCGATGGCGGTCGAACGGAACAAATACATATTATGACTGCTGACATCGTTGGCATCGAACTCGCGCCAGGTCGTAAAGGTCATATTGATATGTCCCGTTCCGTCCGGCTCTTCACTGTAATCAGGGCAGCCCATCCACAGACCTTCCGGATTGCTGGAAGCTACGCCGATGTAAGCGGGTGAATTCATATAACCACCACCCCAGCCAAGCATGTCCATTGTAAAAAGGGGTTTGCCTTCAGCATCAATCCCGGATGTGGGATTTGTTTCAGTCCATGCAATAAAAGGATAAGCACCGGCTCCGATGGCGGAGGGATAACGTCCTTCCAGTATTCCGGGGGCATCCGCGTTCAGCTGGCTTGCATTGGTCCAGGTCTCGCCGTTATCCAGGCTGTAAGCCATACCAATCGCGCCGGCTTTCCCCGCAATACCGATCCACTGGCGGTATGCCATGACAAAGGTATTTCCGCTGTGGGAAATGGGGTTGGTGACATTGGATACCATTCCGAAACCGTTCTTGCTCGAATCGATCAAAACAGCTGCAAACTCCGGATCATAAACCGCTGATGCGGATTTTGCACTTGTCTTCGACAGCACCTGGTTATCATAAATGGCATCTGCAGCTTCCTTGATCATGCGTTCGACCCGGCTTTGATGCTTTACCGGAATTTCCGCGGTCCGCGCCGCGTAAGCGGCCGAAAACAGGAAAATACCTGCAATACAAGCGTTAACAATACGTTTCATTTTTACCTCCAATTATTTTTTCTTATTCCAGATATAATGCGGATGTTTCTTTTTCTGTCTTCAATACGATGGTCGATTCCGTCATCTTGACGTTTTCGATCAGATTAATGCTGTCCAGCAATTTTTCCAGATCCTCGGTCCCCGAAGTCCGGACCTTTGCCATTATAGAGCCTTTGCCGGCAATATAATGGATTTCCTGGATCTTGTCAAATTGCGCCAGTTCTTTTCCCGTAGCCCGCATTTTTGTCAGATCATAGAGAGTGATCAGTACTATGGCAAGCAGATTCAAGCCCAGCACGGCAGGATCAAGACGCGCTTCGTAGCGTTTGACCACACCCGCTTTTTCGAGTTTTTTCACGCGTTCGTAAATGGCGGAAGCCGTCATGTTCATATGGCGGGCGATCTCGGCATTGGATGTCCTGGCATTGTTCTGCAGGATCCTTAAAATCACCTTATCTTTTTGGTCGAGCATGTTAATTTTCTCCGGTTAATTGACAAATTACGTGATAATTTGTAAGTTCACAAGAAAAAAAATGCCGTTTCCCGCTTTGTTACACTCCTTTTTTTCTGAAACTCCATAATTTGCCGTTCTTTTATTTAATTTTTGAACATTCTTATTATATAACCCGCGGGAAAAAAGACCGTCCCGACTCCGGTATCCGGAGCGGGACGCTCTTTGTTATTTTCAGCAATCGAAGCTGTTTAGAGGGCTATTCCCAGACAGATCAGGTTCTGGCTACCCAGCAGCTGCGAAGGCCGGAATACGTAATCGACGGAGATATTGGATTGTGCGACCTGGAATTTGACTCCGGCACCCAGGGTCAGGCCAAAGACGCTGTTCCCCATTTCGGCACCGGCCTGCAGGATCTGAATTGCATATCCTGCACGGATAAAACCGATATTCGCAAAATTCAATTCCGTTCCGATACGCAGGTAATCGGCTTCGGTATTGCTGTTCTGATAGGTTGCACCCAGCAGCAGCAATTCGCCGGCCTGATAGGACAGACCGATCTCCATGCTGGCGGGCAGCTGGTCGGAAGAGGTCGGATGATAGAAATAATCGTTATAGGTCTCTCCAACCACCCGGGCCCGGTTCAGCAAACCGCTGCCGCTGTACTGCATGTTGGTTCCGATATTGCGGATCGCGAGTCCAAGTGATAATCCTTCGATATCAACCAGATTATGGTACTGCAGTCCAAAATCGAAGGCAAGCGCTGTCGCGTTGGCGCGGGGGACGCTTTCGTAGATCAGCTTGGCCGTCAGACCGACATTGATGCGGTCGGTCAGTTTCCGGGAGTAGGTCGCACCCATAGTGCTGAAACTCGGGGAATAGGTCGCGCCGCTCTCGCCGTCCATATCCTGTACGGTCGTGATCGGAATATCTCCGAATGAAAGCGTCTTGATATTGACGGCAATTACACCCTGCTGTCCGGTGTTGAAGGCAACACCGAAGTAGTTGTAATTGATATCCGCAATATATTTGGCCGAAGCGAACATTCCGCTGAAACGGCCGTCAAAATCGCTCAACCCGGCGGGATTGTAGAATATTGCATCCACACCGCGGGTGTAGGCAATATCCGATCCGTTCATACCCAGAGTACGGCCGCCGACCGGGATCTGGACCTGGACGCCGGCAGAAGTACCGGCCCGG
Organism: Fidelibacterota bacterium; assembly: GCA_028718545.1. GTDB lineage: Bacteria > Fidelibacterota > Fidelibacteria > Fidelibacterales > Fidelibacteraceae > M50B103. The sequence goes on from JAQULT010000004.1 coordinate 52,628, forward strand.
TCAACATCCCCGGCATAAGCCACCGTAACGAGCAGGGCTATGATCAGGACAAGCGACATGAATTTATTGTGAAGTTTCATCATAACACTCCTTTTTAATGATGTTCGTTCATGTGGCATTAATAGTATTCCAGTATCTGCTTACTCTGAATGATCATGAACTTCAGGATCTTCTGTTCGCCGACATCCGGCATATCAATATGGGCAATGTACATGCCGCTTGCGACGGGGATATTGGATGCATTCATCAGATCCCATTGCGCAAACTGCGCCGCAGCATTGTCATGACTGATCGTACGGACCAGTACGCCTGCCAGATTGAAGATCTTGATCGTTGCCTTGGCGGGCAGATGCGTGAAGGTCACGTACTGGTTGTAGGGAGATGTCGAGAGTTCGTTGTAAGCATAGTAGGGATTCGGGAAGACGTTGATCTTCTCGATCGCCAATGCCAGCAATGAATCGCTGCTTGTCGGATCAAGTCCGGCGGTTGAGAATTCAAAGACATCTGTGATGTCGTTCGGCTTGTGGGTGTTGAAGCGGATCACTGTTCCGTTTGCAGGCGGAACTGCGGGAGGATCAACATACATGGCGATGATGAGGTTGTTCAACTGCGGGTAGACATAGGGATTGTCGGGGCTGCCCCAGCCGGTGCTGGAGGGTGCCGCATAGATATCATTTGCCGCAATATAAGCAGCTTCATCCGTAACCTTGTATCCATCGGCGGAGTTGTCATAAGCATAGATCCGTTCAAACGCTTCGCCGCCGAAATAGCCTTCACCGGTACCAAGGTCCCAGGTCAGGTCCGTACCGGCAACCTGGCCGTCATTAACGGCCGGGAACAGCCTGCGAACGGTTCCGTCCAGATCGTATTTATATACGGCGAACGGGACTTTTTCGGTCAGAACAGCATCGGTAAGATAACTCCAGGCAACGGACGAATCGCCGAATACCACTTCAAAATCCGAGGTGCCGAAAGACTGGAAGCGGTCAAAAACTGCTTCAGCAAAAGCGCCATTTAAGGCATGAAGCGGATTGTCCAGATAGAAGGGCAGCGCGCCACCGGCACGATGCCAGGGCTGAGAACCGTCACCGGTATAGTTCAGGCTCAGGAAGAGGTTGTTGTCAACCATCGTTCCGTTTGGAGCATCCAGCTGAACGACGTTTTTGATTCCCGAGGGGGGACCGGCAACCTTAATCTCCAGACCGTCAACAACCGGAGCGCCGGCTTTTTCGCTCAGGCTTGAGACCTGTGCGTTTCCGCTGCTGAGCAGGGTATTGCCATCCGTAACATCGATTACATTATAGAGAACTTCCGTGGAATCTTCGTTATAAGAGAATGTAACCTTATAATCATGTCCCGTAATGGCAAAAGGATCCACGACGGTAACGGCAAGCTGGCCGCCGCTGGCTCCTGCGGTATGTTCAACCGGGATTTGGCTTTGTACTGCCGCGTTCAATCCAACGCCCGGCAGCGGTTCCTGCAGCGTTACCGCCATGGGAACTACCGAAGATTCCATTGCTTTTTCCGCCAGACGGCCTTCATCATGGTTCTGGTTGTAAGCCGTGACGGCAAAGTAATAGGTGGAACCTTCATAGAGCGGTTTGTTGTTAATGTAGTCCCAGTCAATGATGATATAACGTTGTACGCCGCCGTCATTGCCGTAAATGATCGGAACGCTGACCTCTTCGCCTTCATAAGCAGACGGAGTCCGGTGTTCGTAGATCAGTTTGATACCGTTGTCCACATCAAAGGTCGCTATACGTACTGCCTGATCTTTGGTTGCGGTGCCGTGCGGCAGCTGATAAACGTTGTATCCTTCAAACACGTATCCGGAAACTTCCGTTTCCTCGATCTGTGCAACACGGGCGACATCGCTGCCCCATTCGAGCACAATACTTTGCTCGAAAGGACGTGCTGTGACATTCGGGGAAACCGGCGGTTTGGGAACTTCACGGAACAAACCGTCAAAAAGCTGCTGTGCAACGGCATCGGTGGTTTTCAGGTCCGCGACCGAACCGATTGCATTTGCTCCCAGTCCGCCGAGAATGGCTACAACCACTTCCTGCACATCGCCGGGAGCAAAGTTAAAGGGACCGGAGGACAGACAAATACGGCGGTCTCCCGGAGGGAAGTATCCGCCGGCCGAGCCGTCAAGGTCGCCGGTTCCGGCAACGGGATCGCCCCAGAGCGGAAACTTGGTTTCCGCATTGGCGGGATTATTGCCTTCATACCAGGGTGTCGGATTGTTGACGTCGTCGGTCGGGACATATCCGCGCATCAGGTTGTAGAACTGCAGTGTTCCTTCGAATTCACCCAGTGTCGGGTCGGAAATCGCAGAACCGGCGGAGAACCAGCCGAAAGAGGTCATACCCAGGTTTTTGTAACCGGGCAGATAATCCAGTTCAAAGATCGCGGTATCGGTCGCGGCAGCCGCTACAATGGGTCCCTGGAAAAAGTCATAACCGAAAGCCGGCGGCGCCAGATCAAAGGCATCGTAATCGCCGTCCGTGGCTTCACCGTTGTAGGCGTATCCGAGGCTCAGGACCGTATCGCAGCCGCAATAGTCGTTGGATGCGCTCCCAAGGTCCGGGTCCGCCCACATGGACACGTACATGTCGGTCATGTTGTAATTGGATTTATTGATCAGTTTGTTGGAACGGAAAACGATCTGCCCCAGGCGCACGCCGGGCTGGTTGTAAGCCCAGAGAGTGGTCTGCAGCTCAAGACCGATGGGGTTTGAGCCGTAGAGACCGGTTGTGGCGCTCTGATTGTAATCGTTACAGACATACCAGATAATCTGGTCCGCCTGGGCGATACCGGGTACATCCACGCCGTCTGTCCATGCTCCGTCGGTATCGATATCGTAATACGGCGCTCCCAGATCGACCGGCCATTCGGCCCAGTCAAGGGCATACTGGTCCATGATCTCCTGGGTCATTGCCGTGGTAACGCTGGTGGCGTCGATCATGTTCTGTTCCGCGGCATCCTGGATCAGCTGAGCATGGGTCAGGCTTTCGTAATCCGGACGGATACGGTAAACGCGTACCCGGGGATCCGAAACAGAGGCGGTAACGGCACTTGTATAGTCGCCGCCGGTAATGACCCAGCCGGGAATCGTTCCGATGTTATAGGTCTGTCCGCCGACACGGATATCGGTGGCGCTGCCGTTCACACGGCCGCCCCAGACAAAACCGTCCTGATAGATCGTTCCGGCTGTTCCGCGCGGATATACTCCACCGGAACTCCCGTCGGGCGCATGGCCGGTTTGGCCGTTATAATACACCCAGTAGCTCCAGTTGGAAATATTCGACAGCGTCCGGGTTAACTGGCCCGCTGTCGCTGCCGCCGCTTTGCTCAGGGGCCGGCCTTCCGCCGGTGCGGCGGTCAGACTCAGCGCGAAGAGCAGGGCGACAATGATAACGCATGTCATTATTTTCTTCATTATAATCTCCTTAACTATTTATACGTTTCATCAATGTTAAAATGACAGGCGCAGGCCGACATTGATCTGACGCGGGTTGCTGTAAAGCTCCCGGCCGACATTATCCCAGTATGCCTGTCCGTTAACCAGATTAATGGCCGTATACATATCAATATAGTCCTGACCGCCGTAGGTGTCGACCGTCGACTGCGAACGGACGGGATCGGTCAGGAAACCGTCATCATAGGCGTTGCCGGTAAATTCATAAACATTGATTACGTTCTTACGGTTAAAGAGGTTTGTTACCATGACAAAGACATTAGCCTTAAAACCGCCGATCACGAACGATTTGTCCACGCGCAGGTCCGTATTGAACTGCCAGGGCGTTTTCGAGGAGCCGATGGGCTCTCTTGCAATACGGTTACGGGTATCTTCCATATAATCGATACCTGCCGTATAGGGATCTGTCTGTCCGCCAAGCAGTACATCCACCATTGTGAAGGGATGCCCGCTGGAGAAGCTGACCAGCAGGTTCGCGCCCATGTTTTCAAGAATGGGCCCGCCGTCATTGTCGCCAAAGCGGTAGTCCAGGTTAATGGCGCCGGTATGCATCTGTGAAAAATCCAGAGGATTGATCGTGGAGGGCATGATGGTGTTCATGTACAGGGCGCCGTGGGCAGCGGTACTGTTGGATGCGGTGCCTTCCGCAAGGGTCAGCGTGTAGTTCACGCTTCCGGCAAGACGGTAGGTGCGGCGCATGTTCATCCGCAGTTCAAAACCTTTCTGGGTGGCAAAGTCGCCGTTTTCATACTTGTCATAATAACCCGAGATTGTGGATCCCGACGATGGAAGTTGTTTAATAACTTCGATCAAACCTTTCACGTTTTTGTAGAATGCCGTTGCGTCAAACGCGGCAAAATCACTGATCTCGCGCCGGAAACCGACTTCGTAGGAAGTGGTATACAGGGGATCAAGTCCGAAACCGACCGGGTTCAGGAAGTAATATCCCTGACGTACGATCTGGCGGGCATAAGTGTAAGAACTAAAATACGCCTCGCTCAACTGCGGCATCTGAACGAACTGGCCGTAGTTCAGGTAGAAGACGGTCTTGTCGTCAACCGGGAAGGAGAATCCAAGGCGCGGGCTTAGGTGCATGGTGGGTTTTTTCTTTGCCCATGCGGAGTCGGCCAGCATACTGGTGTTGGGATCCACCGCCGGGTTTGCCGGATCGACCAGCTCGCGGTCATCAGTATTGAAGTAATCGAAACGCAGACCGGCGTTGATGATCAGGTCGTTGTATTCGATCTTGTCCATCAGGTATGCCGAGAATTCCACCGGATGCTTGGGCCCGTCAATATAGGTGCCGTCGGCATATTCGGTCCGGGTGTTGGTTTTGTTGCCGTAAGCATCAAAACCGTATGCGTCAATACCGCCGTTGAAGACCCATGTCTGGATCGGAACGGCTTCCAGAGAACCGTAACCGGTATAGCCGGCACGTGCCGCACTCGCGGAATCCGCAGCATAGACATATGCCGCAGGGTTCACGGAATACTGACGAACAGTATAATTCTTGTAGTCCAATCCGAACTTTACTTCGTTGTGTTTATTAAACTGATTGACGTAATCCAGATTGATTCCCCAATAGGACTGTTCCTGGTCCAGATATACCGCCAGGGGCGTACCGTCACGGGTGATGGGGAAGCCATTGATCACGTAATTGTACTGCGCTCTCCAGGCATTCCGGTATACGACTTCTCCGTTCGTGGCTTCATGCACGGCGGCACTGTCGTACCACTTGGTCCAATCGTTGCCAAAATACGGATCGTTCAGCTCGCGGCCATAACGGAAATAGCTTCCCTTGACATCAAGATAGGATGTCGGTGAGAACAATTTCGTGGCCTTGGCCGAGATCATCGTCGTTGGAGAGGTGTAATAATAGGTCCTGCTGTTCAGAGTGTTCAGCATGGTCGGCGCATTGTAGGTACGATCGTATTTGGAATAATCGTGCATAAAATCAACGCGCAGACGGATCGGGAGGTCAAAGGTGATCGATCCGTTGACTGCCCAGGTCATATTGGAAGCACGCGGTGTAAAACCGTCCGGATAGATCAGATCAACGGTATCCTTGTTGTTCGGGTCATTGGGGTTGTTGTTCACTTTACCCAGGAATTCAAAGCCTTCGCTGAAGCGAACTTCGGAATCCTGCTGCATATCATACTGTCCCGCAACAAAGAATTTGATGTTTTTCCCCAGCGGCCCGCCCAGGGTCCCAATGACGGAATTATGTCCGTAATTGTAAGTGCCAAGCACTTTCTTGCCCAATGCGGGATCGCGGAAACCGTCGGTACGTAATTCAAGGGATCCTTTCATTTCCGTGCCGCCGCTTTTGATCTCCGTTTTCACGATACCGGCATTCGCATTCCCCATATCCGCGGTATAACCGCCGGCGAATACCTGAATTTCTTCGATGGCGTCATGAATAATGGTCATCACGTTGACATTGGTTGTCGGCAGGGACGTTGAAACGCCGCCGATAAAATACTTGACTTCGTGAGGACGGCCGCCGCGAATGTGGATCGACCCGTCCTGGGTGACCACACCTGCCATGTTGGAAATGAT
>JAQULT010000005.1 GCA_028718545.1 Fidelibacterota bacterium
CTGAGTCTGCCGATCTGGGAATGTAAGGAATGCGGTAATATCGAGGTGATCGGCGGTAAAGAGGAACTCAGGGAACGTGCCGTCAGCGGCTGGGATGCCTTTGATGGGAATTCCCCCCATAAACCGCATATCGATAATATCGAGATCAGCTGCAGGAAATGCGGCGCCCGGGTAAAACGCATTCCTGATGTGGGCAACCCCTGGCTGGACGCCGGTATTGTTCCCTACAGCACCATGCATTATATCACGGATCACGAATACTGGAAACAATGGTTCCCGGCGGATTTTATCACGGAATCCCTGCCGGGCCAGTTCCGCAACTGGTTCTACTCGCTGCTGGCAATGTCCACCGTGCTTGAGAATACCGCTCCTTTCAAGACCGTTTTGGGCCATGCGCTGGTCAAAGATGAACATGGCAAAGATATGCACAAAAGCGCCGGCAACGCCATTCCCTTCCACGATGCCGCGGATCATATGGGCGTGGATGTCATGCGCTGGATGTACACGGCGCACAATCCGGAGTACAACCTGAATTTCGGTTACGGGCCGGCGGACGAGATCCGCAAAAAGCTGCTAACGCTGTGGAATATGTATTCCTTTTACGTTACCTATGCCGATATTGACAATTACGATCCGGGCAAACAACAAATCGCCGATGCCGACCTCAACGAACTGGACAAATGGGCACTGGCCAAGATCAATGCCTTTGTCAAAGAGGCCCGTGAAGATTACGAAAATTTCCGGGTGGACCGCCTGATGCGCAAGTTCGACAGCCTGCTGGACGAAATGTCCAACTGGTACGTGCGCCGCAGCCGCAGGCGTTTTTGGAAAAGCGAGAATGACAACGATAAGGCGGGGGCCTATTATACGCTGTACACAGTTCTGCGGACTTTGATCAGTGTACTGGCGCCGATCCTGCCTTTTGTGACCGAGGAAATTTATCAGAATCTGGTACTTTCGGTCGATACGGATGCCGCGGAAAGCGTGCACTTGCAAAATTTCCCGGAAGCGGATGTCAGCCGCATTGATACGGAACTCCTGAATAAGATCGATATCATCATCAAAGCGGTCGAAATGGGCCGTTCCGCCCGGAACAAGGCGAACATACGTACCCGTCAGCCGCTGGCGAACATGCTGTTCAAAGCCCGGAACGATCAGGAGAAAGCTTTTATTCTTGAACTTGCGGACCAGATCAAGGAAGAATTGAATATCAAAAAGGTAACCCTGGTCGATAATATTCAGGATTATGTTCGTTATGACGCAAAACCCAATTTTGTTACGCTGGGCAAGAAGATCGGGAAGCAAATGCCGTTGGTGATCCAGGGCCTGAAGTCCATGGACGGTGCGGCTGTAGCGGAAGCTGTTCAGCGCGGAGAAACCATTGGTGTAAACGGAATCAGCGTCGATCCCGCGGACATACTGATCAGCATCACCGAAAAAGAAAATATTGTTGCCGTCGAGGATAAAGGATATGTGGCCATACTGGATATTGCCATCTCACCGGAACTGGAAGCCGAAGGCCTGGTCCGCGATCTGGTGCGGCATATCCAGACCTTGCGTAAGGAAGCGGATTTTAATGTGGACGACCGCATTGAACTGAGCATAAAAGCTTCGGATTCCGTAATGAAAGCGCTCGATCAGAACCGGGATTACCTGCTCAGCGAAACCCTGGCAATCTTTGCAGAGATCCCGCGTGCAGACAGCGGGACAGGCAAAGAAATAAACGTTGGAAATGAAACAATAATTATTAATATTAAACGGTTATAATACGGAAAGGGGTCATTCATATGACGGAAGTAAAGCGAAAAGGACCGAAGCTGACCAAAGCCCAGCGCAAGCATTTCAGGGAAGTCATTCTTGCCATGCGTGAGGAAGCTGTGCGGCAGATCGAGACCAAGCGTGAGTCCTTTATCGACAGTTCTCCCGGCAGCAGTCAGCTGGATTCCAATTATGCCTATCACATGGCTGATGTCGGCACCGACGCCCAGGAGCGCGAAAAAGCCTTTATGCAATATGCGCGTGAAAACAAATTCCTTACTTTTCTGGACAAAGCACTGGAGCGCATTGAGAACGACCCGAATTACGGTTATTGCGTAGAATGCGGCGATCGCATTCCCGATGAACGCCTGGATGTCGTACCCCACACCACCCATTGTGTCAAATGTAAGTCCAAGATCGTATAAATGAAGGTTTAAATGAACCACTCCGCAGCCGGTAAACGGCTGCGTTTTTTATTTCAGGGAAAATCCGACAAATCGACAGGGAATGATCTCGGATAAAAACCGGGGCAATATTTACCGCACCAGCATCATTTTCCGCATCAGCACACGGGGTTCGCCTTCGACCAGCGCATCCATGCGGCAAAGGTATACGCCGCTGGGTGCCGGTACATTGCTTTCATTGTCGCCGTACCAGCGCAGGCTGTAGTTACTGGCTTCGTGATAGCCATTCACCAGTTCTTTGATCTCTTTACCCAGCAGATTGTAGATGCGGATGCTTACATGACAGCCGACAGGCAGACTGTAGCGGATATCGGTATATTCGCGGAAAGGATTCGGAGAATTCGGCAGGAGTTCCAGTTTTTCGGGATTGGCAACCAGGAAACGGTCTACTTCATGGACATAAACGGGCATATAGTAAACGATCATATCGTGGCCGTCGCTAACGCGGATCGTGACCGCATCTTTCCCGTGCCGGTAATTTTCGGTAAAAAAGATAATGGCTCCCAGTTTGTCATTGATCAGATAGCGAACGATCCTTCCCGGCGTAATTTCCCAGGTCAGATCCTTGAAATCGTTATCGATATCGTATACGATCTTCTTCATAAAAAGGGTATCGGAATTGTTGGCAAAAAAACTGAGGGAATCGGGAAGCAAGGTGGTAAAATAAGGGGCATCGTTGACGGGAAGTACGGGAATATTCCAGACGATCTTACTGCTTTTCTTTCCGTCGCTTGCCGTCAGGAAAAGCTGTTCCGTGCCGAACCAGTCCTGTTCCGGCCAGAAAATGAGTGTATCGCCTTTTTCTTCGATAAAGAATTTATCGCCGGCGCTAATCTGTAAATGGATGGGATCACCTTCGTCGGGATCGTAAACAAAACGCCGGACAAAGGACAGGGGCAAAACCCAGTGTTTGTCCTCTACCATATGCGTATCCGGGAGCGCAAGCCAGCGCGGCGCATCATTGACGGGACGGACCGTAACATCGATATAGGCTGTATCACGCAGACCGCCGTCCGAAATAACGGCGACGATCTGTCCCTTCCCGTTCCAGTCTGCTGCCGCTGAAAATTTGACCTCGTTGGCATTACTCCGAACAAAAAGCGGGGGCTCTGCCAAAAAAATCCAGAGCAGATCTTCGCTCCGGGTTTCCACATCGCTGGCAAAGCGGTTCAAATAAGAGCGGGAAAGACGCAGGGTATCATCCTCGTTCCAGGCCTGAGCGGGAATGGGCTGCAGAACCGGGGCGTCATTGACGGAAATCACCCGGATTTGCATAAAGGAACTGTCGGAATATTCACCATCGCTGACGGAAACCCAAATCCCGGCCCTTCCGTACCAGTCCGGCGCAGCAAAGATTTGATACGAATGTTCTTTTTCAAGGATCTGTAATTCGGGTGAAGGCGTCAGGGACCAGTGCAGATCACGGGGGCGGGTTTCGGGATCATGGGCCATCCGGTAGAGTTCGCGTTTTGGCAGACGCAGGGTGTCGTCCTCAAGCAAAGATTGCTGCGGCAATGCACGCAGAACCGGCGGATCGTTAATGGGATTGAAATGAATAAGCCAGTTCCGGCTTGCATCCAATTCTCCGTCGCTGACAGTAATGCGGACGGAATCGGTACCATACCAGTCTTCGGCTGCGGTAATACGGATCCGCATACCGTCATAGAAAGCGCGGATCTTTCCCAGACGCTGTGCTTGCCACTTCAGTTCTTCGCGCGGGGTTTCAATATCCTCGGCAAAATTTTCCAGCAAGGTGCGTTCAATAAATAGCGTATCATCTTCGTTCATTACAAGGTCCGGCAAGGGATGCAGGACCGGGGGGTCGTTGACCGGAATAATGGTCAGTGCCAAATAAGCGGTATCGCTCAGTTCTCCATCACTGACAGTCAGCATAAGAGTGTCGTCCCCGAACCAGTTCTCATTGGGTACCAGGGTAATGCTTCCGCCTTCAAGCGAAACATGGACTTCCCGGCCGGAACGGGCATGGAACTTCAGCAGAGTATCGGGAGTCTCGGTATCCTCTGCGCGTTCATAAAGCCAGGAGAAGGGCAGACGAAGGATCTGGTCCTCGGGAAAATCCGGGATCCGAAAGTAAGTTGCCTTCCATTGGGGCGCATCGTTGACGGGAAGGATCTCCAGCCGCTGTACCAGAGTGTCACGGTAATCTCCGCCGCTGATCAAAAACACCAGGCTGTCATTGCCGTAAAAATTTGCTTCGGGCCGGTAGCGGAACAGGCTGTCCAGCAGATACAGATCCGCCCGCTCTTTCAGGATCTCCGCATTCAGCACAAAAGTACTATCGGGATTATCGTAACAGTTAAGCAGGGAATCGATATGCAGAATAAAAAGGGAATCCTCGGGAAAGCTGCGAAGCGGAAGTTCCGCAATGCGCTGCGGGAATAGCCGCACGGGGAAGAACATATCACTCATCACGGAAGAATCGGGAAATTCCGGAAGCGGCAGTACGCTGTTGTCCGGGGAAAAATCCGGAGAGGCGAAGGAAAGCTGACCGCCGATCAGAGACAACAGCAGGAGAAGAATAAAGCATTTGCGGAGTCCGGATTTTACTTTTGCCATTTAAATGAACATCCTTCCTTTTCGCTGCCAAAATGTAAACGGATATCTTTATTATCCCAAAGAAATTTTACGTTAAGCATAAAGTCACGGTCGCCCGAAATAAATTTGAATTATATGACTTCGAAAAGTACGTTTTAAGGAATTTCCGGCCTAATGCGCTGCAGGATCCCGATCCCGGAAAAGCCTTCGCCGGACGTTCCCTTGCCGGCGGAATCTGTGATGCCTTATCATAAAAGGGAGACTAGCGGCCGATGCGGTAGGATAACTTCACTAAAAATACGTTTTGCGGTATCTCGCGGTTCAATTCCCGGATGTTCCGGATCAGGTCGATCCGGTCTTCTTTCGTGCCCAGCGCATTATTCCGGGACCAAACAAGGAACAGTATTGAACCGGGTTGATATTCCCAGCGGAAGACTAGGTTTGACTGAAAAGAGCTGTAGACAAAATCCGGATTGTTAAAACGGTAGTCCGTGATCATATCCCGATCCTCGTCGCAGGAATAAACACCGTCGGACAGCGTGATATTGTCCGTAAACCGCTCAAAACGCTGTTCATACACTTTATTGTCTCCCCCACTTACAACTTTGAACTGATCATAACTTCCGCCTATAAAGAAGGGACGCGCCCGGTATTCCAGCGAAATATTCGGTGAAACGTTCCAGTTGACGCTCAATTGAAGGCTGGTTGACTGACTGAGGATGCGGGCGAGAATATAGCGCGGATCGCCGCCATGTTCGACACGCGTGACATATTGCAGGGTTTTCAGCTCCCGGTCCCAATCCGCATAAATGGACAGGTTCAGAAAAGGACTGATCTTCCATTCGACTTGATTCTCTATGCGATGGTAATTTGCCTTATCGGTCGGACCGTATCCGCTGACGTAGAGGATCCAGTACTCCACGGGCTTTGTATAATCGGTTCCGAACCAGGTCCAGCCTACAATGGATGAAGGCAAACGCAGACGCGGCCCCCCGCGCAATGCCGTTGAACTCAAATATTCGGAATTATACTCAATGGCCAGATCGAATCCCATTCTGTTCCGGAAGCGGGAATTCCACACGATATCGAACCCGGAATTCTCGTGCAGTCCGCCGAAATTGAAGTTATTCCACTGAGACAGGTCGATATTGTACCAATTGAAAATAGCGTCCGGTTCGTTCTTACGATATTCCAGCCAGAAGCTATGCATGATATGATCTGTGCGTCCGACAAAACCGATATCATTCAATTCCAGTCCCGGGGATTTCCACTGGACTTTCATCGCGGCACAAAATTTTCCTCCGAACTTTCCCAAACGCAGCGAACCCCCGTAGCCGGTCAGAGAAGTCCGTGCGGAATCATAGCTTACCCAAGCCGCATCAGGCCGCTGATACAGGTGGGAAGAAGACAACTGCGTTTCTGCAATGGCTTTCTCGCTTCCCTGAACATAGGAACCGTAGATGCGCGTATCGATCTGCCAGCTGTGGTCTTTGTTGAAATAATGCTGAAAATCCAATCCTGCAGTATAGGCCTGACGATGCAGGTAATCCAGATGTTCCTCGTTCAGTTTCCGGTTGACGGCCGTAACGATTCCCCCCAATTGCGTTTCACCGGCATTAATGTCCTGACGAAGTGCTGCAACCGCATAGTTGGTCAGCGGTTCCACAGTCAGGGTCGAATCAACACCGACTGCCCGGATCCTGGCCACTTCTTTTTGCGTGATCGCTTCTACTACGCCAATATTCAAGCCCCCTTGCGTTCTGCCGGTAACTTTAGCGGCCGCGATAATATCCGTTGAGTTCGGGACTTTTGCGTATTCATCATCGCCGGTGTTTGGAACGTAATGGGGAGAACGGCCGATCCTGCGGGAATGAAAAAGCTGTTCCTCGCCGCCGTTCACATCCAGGGTAAAGGAAGTAATGTTGTTGCCCTCGATAAAAAAAGGACGACGTTCGCTGAAAAAGGTTTCGAATGCCGTCAGGTTAACGGTCGCCGGATCAGCCTCTATCTGGCCGAAATCCGGGTTAACGGTAAAATCCATGGTAAAATTGTTTGTCAGTCCGATTTTTCCGTCAATCCCGCCGCTGAACTTGAAATCCGTGCCATCCATAAAAGGGTTGTCCGCTTCAGCTTTGTAAGTATCCACGGCACCCAGGGCATAGGGATAGATGTCCGCGACCTTTCGTGCCCGGATGTTCGACAGACCCTTGAGCAGTCCGAACTGATGTACGAAACCCCGTTCGTTCCGTTTATGTTCCATCCAGAAACTTTCTTCATCGATGCGGTGAACGTCGCGCATCACATCGAGCCCCCACACATGATCCTCTTTATCGACAAATCGCAGTTGCGACATCGGAATTCGGAACTCCGCTGTCCAGCCAAGCTCATCAATATTTGATTTTCCTCACCAGATTGCATTCCAGGTATCGTCATTGATATCGCCGTCCTGAGAAATGAAAAGATCGCCGATGACGCCGCTGGCGCTGATAAAAAAGCAATAACAGGTTTTTTTGTCGAAGTAGCTGTCAAAACAAACGGCAACGAATTCCGATTCCACCAGATCACGCCGTGAAATCTGCCGAAAGATCTTGTCCGGTTCGGGATCGAAGGCCCATACAGCCACATAAATATTGTTGTTATCGTAAAGAATCGCAAATTCCGTCTGAAAAGTCGCCGGCCGGTCATCGTTCGGCGAATGCATCCTGAAGTCTTTGGCGCGGGGCGCCGTTTCCCAGCAGGGATCTTGAAGTATTCCATCTATATGCGGAGAATTGAAGGTCCTTGAAGCGAAATATTCTCTGGGCGCCTCTGCAAGGAGAAATCCGGACAGCAGCATCGCCACAACTAGGAGCAACCCGGATCTTATCATGGTTGAACTTCTCCTTTTCGGTCTGCCTGACGGCAGTTATGAATTGCACAGAAGTAAGAATATTATTGTTTTGAATGTGTTTCAAGAAAAAAATATTTTGGAATGCATAAATCTTAAGATGCAAGATGTCCGTCCTTTGGCCGGAATAATTCATAAGCATCAATTATTTTTAATATTTTTCCTCATTTCATAATGGGGAATTTCGATCTCATGGAATTTTTCGCTTGTACGGCGGTAACCGCACTTTTCATAGAAGCCGAGAGCGCTTTCACGTGCATGAAGGATGATCTCCGGGCAGCCGCGGCCGATAGCGATCCTTTCGAATTCATCGACTATCAAACGGCCGACGCCCCTGTTCCGGTAATCTTCATGCACCGCCATTTGCCGCATCCGGACGCTTGCGTCGTCCAAAGGGGTCAGGATCGCCGTTCCAATCAGGAGGTCTCCGTCAAATGCTGACAGATAAAGATCCTTTTCGGGAAAATCGAAATCCCGGCAATTTTCATTTCGGCCGACGGCTTCGATCAGCACACGGTTGCGGAAAATCAGACTTTCCCCATAGAAGGGTGAATCATGGGAAAAAATTTTGAAAGTGATGTTCATGCATTAAATATAAAAAAGGCAGATACGAAAGTCTGCCTTTTTTATTGTCGGAGCGTATGCAAATACGCCTGCTTTATTATGTTTCGTTCGTTTTTACCGCTTCAATGCCATAATCTCCGCAACTTTCTTTCAGCTTTCTTTCCATCCTGCGGTGCTGAAGAAAGTCGAAGACGACCGGGACAAAGAAGAGCGTCAAAAAGGTCGATGCGATCAGACCGCCGATAATGGTCCTGGCCATCGGCCCCCAGAGTTCCGCACCGGACCCCAATTCCAGGGCAAGCGGGATCATGGATAAAATGGTTGTCAAAGCAGTCATCAATACCGGGCGCAGACGGGTCTGTGCACCTTCCAGAATCGCATCGGTAACATGCTTTTTCTCCTCGCGGATAAGCCGGTTGATATAATCGATCAGTACAATACCGTTGTTGACAACAATACCAACCAGCACCATTGCGCCGATCAGAGAAGTCATATTCAGCGTAGTATTGGTTAAAAACAGGCTGAAGGCGACGCCGATCATAGCCAGCGGGATCGTGAACAGAATAATAAAGGGATCCAACAGGGATTCGAACTGCGAGGCCATGACCATATACACCAATAACACGGCGACAATAATTGCCAGCATAAAATTTCTGCTGGTTTCGCGCATATCCTCTGCAGAACCGCTGATCTGCACACGAAAATCCGAGGGCAGGGCAATGGTCTTGATCTCCTTTTCCACAAGATCGGTAACGCTCCCCAGGTCCTGGCCGGAAACGTTTGCGCTCAGGGTGACAATGCGGTTCTGATCCTTGCGGAGAATGGAAACCGGCGCTTCCGTTTCGCGGATCTCGGCAATGGCGCTCAGGGGGATCTGCTGTCCGCTTGCGGTCTTGACAAAGATATTCTTCAGATCCTGCCCGGATTCGCGGAATTCGCGTCCGAGCTGTACATAGACATCATATTCTTCGCCGTTTTCGCGATAGACCGAAGCGACGGAACCTTTTACGGATGTTTCGACGATACGTGCCAGCTGTGCAATGTTCAACCCCATCTTGCCAGCTTTTTCGCGATCTACCACGACGGTGTATTCCGGCTGGGGATCCGAGAAAGAAAGCTGAATATCCACCATTCCGGGAATTCCGCTGATCTTGTCGTTTATTGCATTGGCGATGGCCTCGGCCTGTTTAAGGTCATGGCCATAAATCTCAATGACCAGGTCGTTGCCGGAACCCATGAATCCGCCGCTTGCAAATGCGATCTTTAATCCGGGAATTCCGCTGATCTTTTTGCGCACCTCATTTTGGATCTCGAATTTGCTGCGTTTGCGCAATTCTTTATCTACCAGCGTTACAGAAACGCGGCCGGTGTTGGTGGCGGCGCCTGAAATGGCGCCAAAACCGCCGCGCGCCCCGAAATTGACGTTCATGTTCTCGATCTCGGGTACGGAATTGACAATGATCTCTTCGATCTGCCGGAAATAGGCATCGGTGGTCGGCAAAGCCGTTCCTACGGGCAGCTCAATACTTAAACTGAACTGATTGTCATCGGTTTTTGGCATGAACTCGAACCCAATGCGGCTCAGCAGAAAAACACTGAGCCCGAAGAGGGCAAGAATAGAGAAGACGAGTGTCTTGCGATGTTTCAGCGACCAGTCCAGCGTCTTGCGGTACAGCCTCCCCAATACGTTAAAAAAGCGTTCCATGGCGTTATCAAAGCCGGCCATGATACGGGTTTTATGATCTTCCGCGTTTTTGTTGAGCAGTTTGGAGGAAAGCAGGGGTACCAGCGTAAGCGAGACCAGCAGGGAAATGGTCAGCGATACAATAATGGTCATTGCCAGATCTTTGATCATCATTCCCGCAACGCCGCCCACAAAGAGCATAGGAATAAAAATGGATAGCGTGGTAAGCGTGGATGCGGTTACCGCGGTCCCCACTTCGGAAGCGCCCTTGTTGGCTGCAATGCAGATATTTTCATTCAGATCGTCATGCCGGCGGAATATGTTCTCCAGCACCACGATGGAATTGTCTACCAGCATTCCGATCGCGATCGCCAGACCTGCCATGGAAATGATATTCAGGGTAACGTTCAGGATACTCATAAAAAAGAAGGTCACCACAATGGATACCGGCACGGAAACCGCGGCGATCAGAGAGCTGCGGAAGTGCCGCAGGAAAATAAAGAGGACCAGCCCGGTCAGAAGAAAGGCAATGATTGCGGTTGATGCAAGGTTGCCGGCAGATTCCTCGATAAATTCGGACTGATCAAAATGCACATACAGACGGATATCGCCGCCGATATTCTTTTCAATATCGCCCAGCGCTTTTCGTGTGGCGTTACAAACCTGGACAGTATTGGCATCGGACTGTTTCTGAATGCCGATATTGATCGAATTTTCACGGTTATCACGCACGACCGAAGTGACATCTTTATATCCATCGACGACGTTTGCAATGTTCTTAAGAAAAAGGGGATCGCCGGAAGCCGAGTAACCGACAATGGTATTTTTAATATCTTCAATACTCTCAAATTCCGAGTTGGTCACTACGGAGAATTCCCGCAGACCTTCTTCGATCAGACCGCCAGGGATCGGCAGGTTGGCAGTAGCGAGCAGGCTGATGACTTCCAGAATGGAAATATTACTGGCAGCCAATTCATAGGGATTGATATTAACCTGGATCTGGCGCTCCAGTCCCCCGTAAACACTGGCTGAAGCCACCCCTTCGATACGTTCCAGACGCGGCTGAACCTGGTCCTCCACCAATTTTCGCAATTCCGCGCTTCCCATCTGCTCCGAAGAGGCTTTCAGACGCATAATGGCCTGCATAGAAGGATCGAAGACAAAGGTCAGGGGATCCGATGCGTCTTCGGGCAGGAAGCGCCGGACACGGTCGATCCTGCGGCGGATATCCGTTTCCGCCTGGTTCATGTCGGTACCCCAGTTGAATTCGATCTGAACGACCGAAATACTGTTTCGGGAGATAGAACTGATATGTTTGACACCCTCGACAGAGGTAATGGTGCTTTCCAGTGTGCGTGTCAGGGTGTTCTCAATGTCTTCCGGACCGACACCTTCATAATTCGTCATAACGATCGCCATGGGAAATTCGATCTCGGGATAAAGATCCAGTTTCAGGCGGGAAAGGCCGAATAAACCGAAACCCACCGCAATCAGGTAGATCATGAAAAAGGTTACCGGGCGTCGTATGCTAAGGGATGATATTTTCATATAAAGGATCCTTGGGGGCGATATTATTTGACGATTTCGACCAGGCTGGAATCGCTGAGATTGTTCTGACCCATTACAATAAGCAGATCGCCGGGATTCAGTCCGCTGACAACCTCATACTTGGTCTTGGATTCAATGCCGACCTCAATGGGGGTTTTAAGCGCAATGCCGTCCCGGACCACAAAACAATGGTAGGTCTCGACCGGGCGGTCATCCCGCAAGGTAGCCCCGAAGCGTTTTAACACCGTTTGTTTTCCGGTAACGGCCTTTTCAACCGTCAGTGCATTCTGACGTTCTTGGGTAATGATATTTACCCGGGCGAACATACCGGGCTTCAGGCGCAGATCCGCGTTCTCTGCCAGGATCTCAACGAGGGCGGTTCGGGTCAGCGGATCGATCACCGGAGAAATATTGTCAACACGGCCTTCAAAGATATCGCCGGGATATGCGCTGACAGCGATCTCGCTGCGCTGACCGGTCCGAATATGTCCCAGATCGCTCTCGGTCACTTTAATATTGGTCTTGACGGAGTTGATCTGATGAACGGAGGCGAAGGGTTTTTGCGGTGTGGCCATATCACCCGGTTCGTAGGCGATATTGGAAAGGTAACCGCTGATCGGTGCGGTAAGCGTCGCGTAATTCAGTTGGGTTTCAGCCAGCTCCACAGCGGCTTTTGCCTGCCGCAGTCCCGCTTCGGCGATCTCCCGTTGAGTAACGATCTGATCCCACTGGCTCTGACTGACGGCTTTGGCATCGAAAAGTGTTTTCATCCGCTCATATTCGACCCGTACATTTGCCAGCTGACTTTTTGCGCTTAAATAGGCAGCCTCTGCCTGGCTCTTACTGGCACGCACGGTTGCGTCGCTGATCCGTGCCAGAACATCACCCTTGTGAACATAATCGCCGTTCACCACAGGGATTTCCAGGATAATATCGCTGAGTTTCGGGTACACCAACACGCTGGGATTACCGCTGATATCACCGAGGTACTGCACTTTTTGAGCTATATATTCAGGCTCAAGAACGTTTACATAGACAGGTACCACCGTCAGATCGCTCTGCGCTTCGGGCGTGTTCAGGGGGCGCATGGCTTTTTCGATCTGTGACAGGTAACGGCGGGCTTCCCGATCGTTCAGGTCGCGCGGCAATGTTTCCGTCAATTCCCGTATGCCGGCCGCATATTTTTGGTAATCCGTTTTTTGTCCCGCGGACGCGGAATCCCCGCAGCTTGTAAAAAGAAGGATCAGAAGAAAGAGAGATAATAATTTTACGATATACGGTTTCATTGCATACTCCATTCGTTACTCATAAGATGGTTCAGGGCTTTTTTCAATCCTTCCACGGCGACATTGTATTGGAAGACCGATGAAATATAATTGGATCGCGAGGAGAGGTAAACACTTTCAGCGCTCATCAACTCCAGCTGAGTGGCGGAGCCGGTTTCGTAGAGAAGTTTTGACAGTCGCAGGGCTTCTTCGGCCTGCGAGACCACATCTGCGGTTGCAAGGATGCTGGAATAGGCTTCTTCCACATTACGACAGGCGGCATCCACATCACTGCTGATATAGTCGCTGACCTGTTCGTAACGGTAATTGGCTTCTTTCATCCCAATTCCTGCCTTCTGAATGCCGGCGGCATTCTTACCGCCGCTAAAGAGCGGCAGCGAAACGCTCAGCGAAATGTTGGAGTTGCGCCGGTAATTCAAATCCGCAATGGCATCGGCATTCCCCTGCCATTGCAGGGCGGAAGCGATCTGCACCTTGGGAAGAATGCTGCTATAGGCAAGATTCCGCTGATAACCGGCCAGTCTTTTTTGTTCGCCGGCCATCTGCAGGTCCAGACGTTTCTGCTTTGCCAGTTCCAGCAACTCCCCGGCCGGGATGCCGGCAAAAGGATTTTGGATCTCTTCCAGTTTCCCGCTGATGCGGATGTCTTCCAAAGAAGGATCATTGATATAGGTGCGGAGATTGTTCACAGCACTGATCTTCTGATTTCGGAGCGAGATCAGCTGGGGCTTGTAGGACTCGTAGCGCACCTTTGCCTGAAGCACATCCAGCCGAGTGGCTTTTCCCACCGATTCCATTGTCAGGGCAAGCTCATAATTTTCCCTGGCGGAGGCCAGTCCGGTCTCGGTCGCTTCGACCAGAGACTCCAGCATCTGCACTTGATAATAAAGAACGCGGATGGTATGCAGAATGGTATTGACCTGGTCCTGTAAGCTGAGCTCGGAAAGATTAACGGCCGCCGAGGCCATCAGCTGGCCATTGATAATGGCGCCGCCGGCAAAGACCGGATAGGAAAGCTGTATTCCGGTTGCGGAATTGAACTGCTTCCCCATGCGGATCTCCATGGGGGGATTCGGACCGTCACCGTCCAGGTCGATCACATTGACAGGCAGCTCAAAATTGTCGCTTATCTGGAAGTAGCTGGTAATGCTCGGAAAAAAATTCGCCAGTGCTTCACGGCTGGCCGCGCGCGACTTCTGCAGGGAGGCTTCCGAAAGTTTGATCTGCAGATTGTTTTGCAGGGCCAGTTTTTCGGCTTCCTCAAGATTCAGTTCCCTTGCGGACAACAGTGAGAAAATTAAAAGGATCAGTAAGAGCGCTTTCTTCATGATGGTGCAAAACCTCCTTTAATCAATTGTATCAAAAATTTTACATGGTCTTCCGGCTGCAGGCGAAGAGATGCGAGGTGTTTCATTTTGGGACCGGTTGTGTGATGCAGCATGCCGGTAATTGCAGATGTCTGCAGATCGACCGGAATATCGCTGCGCAGTTCACCGTTCTGTATACCTTTTTGCACCATTTTCCGGACGGCATTCTGAAGACGGTTAAAATAATTATGCAGGATCTTTTTACTGATCTCCAGATCGAAACTTTGGGATACGATCATTTTAAAGAGGCGGAAAGTATGGGGATGCAGGGAGGAAAAATGGTACATTTCACCAATCATACGTTGCAGTTTATCCCAGAAAGAGAGATCGGCAGCAGCAAATTCCTCAAGATCGGCCACCATTTTATCCAGGGAACGCGACAGGCAGGCGCTAAAGATCTCGGCTTTTCCCGGAAAATGATAATACAGAGCAGCCTTCGTGATATTCAGGGCTTCCGCGATTTCGCGCATGGAGGTACCGTTATATCCGCGCTCCGAAAAGATCGCCACCGCGGCATCCAGGATCTTATCATATGTCGTTTCTGACATGGTACTCCCGCTTTTGAACTTACCGAACGGTAAGGTAACGGAAAAAGTTCCGCAGGACAAGAAAAAAGAAGAGGAGAATTGGAGCGGGAAGGCCTTAGGGGCTTTCCGGAGTCAATCCGATCGGAGATTGGATTGACTCAAATAAATTGACTCAAATAAATGATAAAAAAAATAATAATGCAAAAAAGGCGATATTTCCAATAATCGTCTGACAATGTATTAATTTTATTGCGATTATATAAAAATGTTGACATTCTGCAAAAAGAAATATAGTTTTTACCGGTTAATAAATATTGACCGGGGAAATATTGCAATGCCAGGATATAATGTCAACGCAGTAAAAGGAAACGCCATGATGGGCATGTGCCGTCCTGTCCGGACTGCCGATGCCCGATGATGAAGAACGAATTATTACCTTGATCGAAACAGAGAGCACCGGCAAAAAAGGCCGGTTTTTTGTATCTGTCCCTTTATTGTAAAAAATGAAATAGAGAAAGGAATAAAATGCGCAAAGACAACTGTCGCTTTGAAACCCTACAGGTCCATGCCGGGCAGGAAGCGGATCCCGTCAGCGGCGCACGGGCAGTGCCGATCTACCAGACAACGTCCTATGTCTTTAAGAATTGCCGGGAAGCGGAAGCGCGATTTAACGGAGAAAGCTCCGGCGATATTTACACCCGCATGTCCAATCCTACAACGGCGGTCTTTGAACAGCGGATGGCGGTCCTGGAAAAAGGATCCGCCGCACTGGCCGTCGCATCAGGATCTGCCGCCGTGGCTTACGCAATCATGAATCTTGCGCAGTCCGGTGACGAGATCGTGGCCGCGGAAACCCTCTACGGTGGCACTTACAACCTCCTTGCCCATACGCTACCGCGCTACGGGATTCGCAGCCGCTTCGTTAATCCCGATGCAGTGAAGAATTTTACAACCGCAGTGAACGGGAAGACCAAAGCCATATTTATCGAAACACTGGGGAACCCCGGTATCAATATTGTCGATTTTGATGCCCTGGCGGAACAAGCACGGACAAAAGGCATTCCTTTGATCGTCGATAATACTTTTGCTACGCCTTATCTTTTCCGCCCTTTCGAACACGGCGCAAATGTCGTCGTGCATTCCGCGACCAAATTTATCGGCGGACACGGGACGTCCATTGGCGGCGTCATTGTGGAAGGAGGAGATTTCGACTGGTCCAATGGAAGATTTCCGGGCTTTACCGACCCCGAACCCGGGAATCACGGTATGCCCTTTGCCGATCTTGGGAACAGCGCTTTTGTAACAAAGATCCGATCCGAACTCCTGCGTGATCTTGGCGCCGCGCTTTCGCCTTTTAATGCCTGGCTCTTTTTGCAGGGACTGGAAACCCTTTCACTTCGGGTGCAAAAGCATGTTTCCAATGCAGTACAGGTGGCGGAATTCCTGGAAACACATCCAGCCGTGGAAAAGGTCAATTATCCCGGATTGAAAAGCAACCGTTATTACAGCCTGAAAGAGCGGTATTTCCCCCGCGGTGCCGGTTCCATCTTTACGGTTTCCCTGAGATCGGATTTGCCGGGTGTTCGCAAATTTATCGACAGTCTTGAGATATTCTCCTTACTGGCCAATGTTGCGGACGCAAAATCCCTGGTCATCCATCCGGCCAGCACCACGCATCAGCAAATGCCGTTGGAGGCGCAACGCAAAGCCGGGGCGGGGCCGGAAACGATACGCCTCTCCATTGGACTGGAGGATCCCGCTGACCTGATCGCGGATCTGGACCAGGCCCTGGGCAAGATCTTAAAATCCAAATAAAAAAGGAAAACACAATGCCGATCACTGTTCCCAGGGGGCTTCCGGCTATAGAAAAGCTGCAAAAAGAGAATATCTTTGTGATGGATGAATACCGTGCCGAACACCAGGATATCCGTCCGTTGAGGATCTTGATTTTGAACCTGATGCCGACAAAAACGGATACGGAAACGCAACTGCTGCGTTTGTTGAGCAATTCCCCGCTGCAGATCCATGTGGAGCTCCTGCATATGGCCAGCCATGCCTCGCGCCATACGCCATTGGAGTATATATTAAATTTTTACAAGAATTTCGATGCTGTCAAAGAGAGCCGCTTCGATGGAATGATCATTACCGGTGCACCGGTGGAACATCTTGATTTTACTGCGGTAGACTACTGGCCCGAGCTCTGCCGCGTGATGGAATGGTCCCGGCGAAACGTCTATTCGGTGCTGCATGTTTGCTGGGGCGCACAAGCGGGATTGTTCTATCATTTCGGGGTTCCCAAACACGAACTCCCGGAAAAATTATCGGGGATCTTTCGCCACCGTGTCCTGAACCCTTCCCATCCGCTGCTGCGCGGTTTTGACGACTGTTTCAACGCGCCGCATTCCCGTTATACGGAGGTTCGGGCAGAGGATATCGGCAAACACCCTGAACTGGAGATACTGGCCCATTCCCCGGAAGCCGGTGTACACCTAGTAGCCGGATACAACGGACGGCAATTCTTTGTCACGGGGCATTTTGAGTACGAACGCGATACGCTTGCTCTGGAGTATAAGCGGGACCGGAAGCGCGGGATTGCCATTCATGCTCCCCGTCATTATTTCCCCGGGGACGATCCTTCAAAAAAACCGGCGCTCAGCTGGCAGAGCCACGCTTTTCTGTTCTATTCAAACTGGTTGAATTATTTTGTGTATCAGGGAACGCCGTACGATCTGGCGGAACTGGAAGACGCTCAAGATCCGGGTGGTAAATAATTGACTCAAATAATTTGACTCAAAGTGAAAGATAGATAGTTCTCAACGCATCTTGACATAGGTTACGCCGACCCCGCCCTGTTCCGGCGGTGCAAATTGATAATCGACGACCCGGGGATCCTTTGAAAGAAGATCATGGATCACCTTTTGCAGAATACCCTGGCCGGTGCCGTGCAGGATCTCAAGCATCTGCAGACCGCTGATCACGGCATTATCCAGAAATTTATCCGTTTCCGACAAGGCTTCCTCCGCACGTTTTCCGCGAAGGTCCAGCCGGAAGACACTGCCTTCATTATGGTTCTGAACGCTTGTCGAAATACGCTGTTCCCGGCGCTGTTCAGGTTCCAGCCAGTCCGCTTTCAGCCTCAGCCGGGAACCGTCCACATCCACCCAGATCTTGCCCGTTTTTTCGTTGACCTCCAGAACGGTTCCGTTCTGCTGCATGCTGCGGATAAAAACGCGCAAACCGGGTTTCAGGTCTTTCATGCGCAGTTTCGCGGCCTGCTGCTCGGGCAGGGCATGGCTTTTTTCACGAATATTCTCCTGTACTTCGTGAAATACGGCCTGAGCATTCCGGATGGCCTCTTTACCGGCTTGACGTTCCCGTATTTCCCGAATGCTGGCTTCCAGTTCTTTTCGCAGGTCTGCGACCATGCTTTCGGCACGTTTCAGGGCATCCTTTTCGGCACGTTTGTATTTCTGGTCTATATCCCCCTTTTTCTCGTTCAATTCCGTCAGTTTTTCTGTGTATTGCCGTTCTTTTTCCTTTGCATGTTTTAACTGCAGATCATAGCGACTGATCTTGCGCTGAAGGTCCAGAATGAGCCGTTCCAGTTTTTCGCGCTGTTTCCCCACACGTTCACGGGCAAGACGGATCACTTCTTCGTCCAGCTCATAGCGCCGGGCGATCTCGATGGCATAAGAACTTCCGGGGATATCCGGAATGAACACATAACCCGGTTCAAGATTGCGGTCGTTGAAACTCATGCTCCCGTTCTCAAAAAGCGGGTTTTCAAAAGCCAGGGTCTTTAAGGCACCGTGATGCGTTGTGGCGATCACGGTGCTCCCGCGTTCGCTCAGGACTTTCAGCATGCCCTCGGCCAGCGCAGCGCCTTCATCGGGATCGGTGCCGGTACCCAGTTCATCAATAAGAACCAGGCTGCGGGAACCGGCATTATCAAGAATATTTTTCAGGGAAAGGATATGCGAGGAAAAGGTGGATAACCCGCCGTCAATGGATTGTCCGTCGCCGATATCAACAAAGATCCGATCATATTCCGGTAGTGCCGAATCCGCATCGGCAGGGATCAGTAATCCGGCCTGGTTCATCAGCGCCAACAGACCGATGGTCTTCAGGGTTACTGTCTTACCGCCGGCATTGGGTCCCGTGATAATGATCCCGCGTTTACTTTTGTCAAGTTTAAGGTTCAGCGGTACGGGTTCGCGCTTACTGAAGCAAAGTTCCAGGTTCCGGCCGTTCCGGATCCGCAGGGAATCCTCATCTTTCCCGGGTTTTTCACAATGGAAATCCACAGCCAGCCGGGCTTTGGCACGGATTAGGTCCAGATCTTCCAGCAGGGAAATTGCCGCGGCCAGCGGAGACAACAGTTCCCGTACCCGGGTGCTAAGTGCCAGAAGAATGCGTCTTAATTCATTGCGTTCTTCCTGCCGGGCCTGATAAAGCGCATTGTTCATTTCCACGATCAGCACCGGCTCAACGTACAGGGTCTGCCCGGTTTGGGACTGATCGTGAATAATTCCGGGTGCGCGGGATTTGCGCGAAGCACGGATAGGGATCACCTGGCGGCCGTTACGGAAAGCCACGGCATCCTCGGCGGCAATGCCTCCCGCCAGCCATTCGGCGGCGATGCTGTTGACCTTGCTGCGGATCTGTGCTTCGATACCGGCAATTTCCCGGCGCAGTTTATGTAAAAGCGGAGAAGCGTTATCGGCAATATGGCCTTCGGGATCGAAGACAGCCAGGAGCTCCCGTTCCAGTTTTTCGAGGCCGGGATCATACTGCTCAGCGATCCGTGCCAGCCGGGGGCATTTATCCAGCCGCTGGCGGAAATAGGCTGCGCTTTGACGGGCACTCTGCAGGATACCGGCAAGGGTCAGGAGTTCCTCTTCGGTCAGCAGGCTTCCCCGGACCCGCGCTTTTTTTATTACCGCTTCCTGGGAAGGGAATGCGCTTAGCGGCGGAGCGGTATCCAGCAACAGCAGGTCCCGCATTTCCAGGAGCTTTTCCTGTTCGTTCGGATATTGTTTGTGGGGAAGGAAAGAAGGGCAGTTCTTTGCACTCAGGCGCGCATTCTCCGTCAGCGCATAGGATGCGATCTTTTCGCGCACAAGATCAAATCCGAGTTGTTGAAAAAGTCGGTCCATTGGGCTCACATCAGGGAAACGGGGTCCCGGTTAATAATAATATTCACTTTTTTCTCCCGGCGGCGTGCTTTCAGGAACAGCGGCATCAGAATGGCGGCACTACGGTTTCCGTTCGGATCCTTCGTGCGCCCGGCTTTGATCAGGATCTGCCAGCGGGTCTTGTTCTGGATGCGTTCGATCGGTGCCGGAGCGGGACCCAGGCAATCGGAAGGCGGGATTTTCTCGCTGATTTCCCGGTACAAGCGCATTGCAGCGGCTTCGACCTCCGGAGCGGAATTGCCGCTGAAACGAATCAGAAAAAGCCGGCTGAAAGGCGGGTAGTTCAGATTCTTCCGCTGGAACAGCTCCAGATTGTAGTATTCCTTGAGTTCCAGTCCGGCGGCCATACGGATTAGGGCTTCTTCGGGATTGAAGGTTTGGATCAGCACTTCACCCGGATGTTTTCCGCGTCCGCTGCGTCCGCTTACCTGATAGATCAGATGAAATAGACGCTCTCCGGCCCGGTAATCCGGAAAGCCCAAGCCGATATCCGCGTTCACGATCCCAACCAGCGTCACGTCGGGGAAATCCAGTCCTTTCGCGATCATCTGTGTGCCCAGAAGAATATCGTAACGGTGTTCCTCAAAATCCGTCAGAATGCGTGCATGCGCATGCCGTGTACGGGTGGTGTCCATGTCCATTCGCGCGATTCGCACCTGCGGGAAAGCAGTTTGCAACTCTTCTTCAATGCGTTGTGTCCCGCTTCCGACAGGCTGCAGGGTCTTCTTTCCGCAATGCGGACATTCACGGCTCAGCGGGTAGCTGTTGTTGCATACGTGGCAGAGCAGTTTGTTCAGACGCTTGTGATAGGTCAGCGAAACCGAGCAGGAGGGACATTGCAGTACATGTGCGCAATCGCTGCAGACCATCAGAGTATGATAACCGCGCCGGTTCTGCAGAATGATTACCTGTTTGTTGTTCTCGAGAGTATGATGGACCGCTTCCAGAAGTTTTTCGCTGAACAGCCCGCGGCGCCGGGTCTTTCCCATATCGATCAGACGTATGCGGGGCAGCAGCGCATCGCCGTAACGCTGATGCAGTTCAAGGCGCTTGTAACGGTGGATCGCAGAGAGATAATAGGACTCCAGGCTGGGCGTTGCGGAACCGAGAAGAACGGGAATATTCAGAATATGGCCGTACATGACCGCGGCATCACGCGCATGGTAACGCGGGACCGGATCATCCTGCTTGTAGGTGGCCTCCTGCTCTTCATCCACGATGATCAGACCGATGTCGGGCAGCGGGGCAAAAAGCGCCGAACGCGCACCGACTACCACGCGAATGTTGCCGCGCAGAATCTGGTTCCAGGTCCACAGGCGCTCGGCATCGCGCATCTGACTGTGCCAGATGGCAACGCTTTCTCCGAATGCCGCCCGGAATCGTGCCGCGATCTGGGGCGTAATGGCGATCTCCGGTACCAGCATCAGTACACTTCGGCCTTTATCCAGCTGTTCGCTGGCCAGGCGGATATAGATCTCCGTTTTTCCGCTGCCGGTAATGCCATGCAGCAGCACCGGATAAAATGTATTTTCATGTTTGCGGATATGTTTGAGTATACGGTTTTGTTCGTCGGAGAGCCGGATCTCATCCCGTGCCGGCGGCGGAAAGGACTCAAAAGGATCCGCCGGAACTTCCATTTCGCACGACTCCAGTACTCCTTTTTCGATCAGGGTCCTGACAACGCTGGAACTGAGTGAAAGCTTTTTCAAAAGAACGCGTACTTCTTCGACCGGGTTGTCCAGGGAGGCCAGCAAATTCACCAGGGATTGCTGCTTGAGCGTGAGCTCCGCTCCGTTGGACAGCAGACGCACGGCCGCAACCTTCCTTACACTTTTACTCCGGGGAAAAATATTATCGATATACAAACGGCCGTCTGCGATCGCAGCCTTGAGCGCCTTTCGCCGCGCTTCCGGAAGGGCCGTAAAATCAAGCTGCGACAGTCCGCCTGCGGGGATCTCGGGCCATTTTGCGGAATCCTCATGCGGAGCAACAAAACAATACTCCTGCCGCTTAAAGCCGATCTCGGAAGGATGCGCAGCCCGGAAACAAAGGCCCGGTGCTGCCAGATAATATTCGGATATCCAGCGCAGAAGTTTGATCAGCGCAGGAGTGAACAGCGCTTTTTCGTCGAAAATACTCTCAATGCTCTTTAAGGCATAACCGGGTTTTTCCGGAAGAATCTCAAAACATTCCAGACAGTAGCCCAGTTGTGCGCGGGGACCGAAAGGGGCTTTGACCCGGACACCGGGATGCAGTTTTTCCCGCAGCGCTTCCGGTACGCGATACGTAAATGTCTGATAAACATCGGCCGGGAAGGCGATAGTACAATACATTCCGAAAGTTACGTGAAAAGGACAGATGTTTCAACAGAAAACACGCAGCAACAATGTTCTGTGACATATATCACTTTCGGAACGATGTTTCTATAAAAAAGAACAAAAAAGATTTGCATTTATAAAAAATCCGCACTATGTTTCTGTCCATAGTAACAAGGGGCGCCGTATGCAATCGTACAAAGAGCTGGTAAGGGCATTCTCGAACATCGACAATGAACGGGATATGGAAAAATTTTTGGGAGAGATCCTGACAGAGAGCGAACTGGATGCGCTGGTCTTTCGATGGCGCCTGATGAAGGACCTTTATCATGGGGAGACCCAGCGGCATATCGCGGAAAAACATCATATCAGTTTATGCAAGATCACGCGGGGCTCCAAAATACTCAAGAACAAGAACTCGATCACTTTAAAGCTATTGAAGGAAACGGAGAATAAATAAATGCAGCAATTAGGACAAATGCCAGATAAACAAGGTTATTTCGGTGCTTACGGCGGAGCTTATCTTCCGCCGCAACTGACCGGTATCATGAAAGATATTGCGGATAAATACGAGCAGATCCGGAATGAAAAAGAGTTTCATGAAGAACTCTACGACCTGTATACTCATTATGTGGGTCGCCCCAGCCCCATATTTCATGCCCGCCGCCTTTCCCAAAGCCAGGGCGGAGCGCAGATTTATCTGAAGCGCGAGGACCTGAACCATACCGGTGCACATAAGATCAATCACTGCCTTGGCGAAGCGCTTCTGGCAAAACGTCTGGGCAAGAAAAAGGTCATTGCCGAAACCGGTGCCGGCCAGCATGGCGTAGCGCTGGCTACGGCGGCTGCGCTTTTGGGGTTGGAATGCGATATTTACATGGGCGAAGTGGATATCGAAAAAGAACATCCCAATGTAGTAAGAATGAAGATCCTCGGTGCCCGGGTTGTTCCAGTCAGCATGGGTACAAGAACCTTAAAAGACGCCGTTGATGCGTGTTTCATGGCCTACCTGGAAGATCCCGATACCCAGCTTTATTGTATCGGTTCCGTGGTCGGTCCGCATCCTTTCCCCGCCATGGTTCGTGATTTTCAGTCGGTGGTCGGACGCGAAGCCCGTGAGCAATTTCTGAGCATGACCGGAAGACTGCCGGATAATCTGATCGCCTGTGTCGGCGGTGGCTCCAATGCCATCGGGCTGTTTTCCGCATTTCTTGAAGATACGCAGGTCGGCATGTACGGCGTGGAGCCGTCCGGACTGAGTTTCAAGCCGGGCGAACATGCAGCGACCATGACCATGGGCAAACCGGGGATCATCCACGGTTTCCGCTGTTACCTGATCCAGGATGAGAAGGGCGAACCCCTGCCGGTATATTCGGTGGCTTCCGGATTGGATTATCCCGGCGTGGGGCCTCAGCACAGCTATCTAAAAGATATCGAACGCGTACACTACGTTACCGCCAGCGATAAGGATGCCATTGATGCGTTCTTTATGCTTTCCCGGGTCGAAGGGATCATACCTGCCCTCGAAAGCGCGCATGCGGTGGCGTATGCCCTGCGTTTGGCCCCGAAACTGACGCCTGACCGCAGTATCCTTATTAACCTCTCCGGCCGCGGCGATAAGGATATTGATTTTGTGGTAAGGAAATACGGGAAAGATTACGGGGTAGAAGTTTAAACACGGTAAATCACAGCGATACAAAAAATCCCTTCCGCACGTGAAGGGATTTTTTTATTTATGGATTAAAGTTCCGTTACTCGGCGTCTTCTTCAATGGTCTCACTGTTGATATTGACCGACTTCTCCTTGAGCTCCTTCAGGAGTTTCTCCTGCATTTCCTTTGCAGGGTCTTCACCGTAGAGTTTCAAAAGGTAGGTCATGGCAATGGTCTCCACAATGACGGAAATGTTTTTCCCGGGATTGATGGGCAGGCGGATATGCGGGATGCTCACACCCAGGATACTGATACGGTCTTCCGTCAGCCCGAAACGTTCGTAGTGAACATCCGGGTCCCAGTGCAGGAGCTCGATCATCAGTTCCACGCGTTTTTGTACGCGCACGGCCCGCGCACCGAAGATCTTGCGGACATTCACTATTCCCAGTCCGCGGACTTCGATGGTGTCCTGCAGAAGTTCCTCCGGTTTGCCGATCAGCACATTCTTTGCGGTACGGCGGATATTGACGACATCATCGGCAACCAGGCGGTGTCCGCGTTCGACAATATCCAGGGCAATCTCACTTTTTCCGATCCCGCTCTTGCCGGTGAGCAGGATCCCCACACCGTGCACATCTACCAGTCCGCCGTGCAGAATGGTGGTAGGTGCAAAACGCCGGTAGAGGTAATTGCCGATATCCTGCAAAAACTGCATAATATTAATGTCCGTCTTCAGAAGAGGAATACCGGCTTCGTTAGCGAGTTCGACAATGATAGGCTGGATCTCCGAGATCTCCACAAAGATGGCAGCGGGAATCTTAAAAGCGAACATTTTTTTAAAAAGGTTTTCCATTGCCGTCGGTGAAAGGCTGGCAATGTACTGCATTTCCTTTTTACTGAAAACCTGCAGTTTGTGACGGGGAAAACCCTCCCAGAAGCCCGCAAGTTCCAGTCCGGGAATATTCACGACTGAAGAAGTGATCTCCCGCTCATCGCCGGTTTCGGGATTGATCTGTTGAAGCTGAAGTTTGCTTTGCGTTTCCGCAATCAGCTCATGTACTGATAACTTTTTCATGTTTGGTCTGGAATTGTCCTTTATATTTTTGAAGTTGCCGGATCATCTTGTCGACAGCAAGGTCGATGGATTTGGTCAGTTCTTCCTCTTTCTCCCGTAATGTCAGCGTTTTCAACGGCGCCGTTAAAACGATTTGTGTAACATATTCGTAATCCTTGATACGTTCAAGGATAATGTGAACGGAAACCACACGGTCAAACACCTTAAGGACGCGCTGGATCTCTTTTTCAACATAACTGCGCGTTTCTTCGGAGATAGTAAAATGCCTTGCTGTGATTAAGATCTTCATAGCCTTCTCCTTTTTATGGATTTATTAGTTTGCCATGGTGAAATATACATCGTTTCTTTAACAAATAAAAAACCTTATTGTTCTTTCTTTTTTTTCTCAGCCCGGGGATGTGCCTTTTCGTAGGTGCTTTTCAGCCGGCCCATTTTGACATGAGTATATACCTGGGTGGTGGAAAGGCTTTCATGTCCTAGCATCATACGGACCGATTCCAGGTCCGCGCCTTCGTCAAGCAGGTGAGTGGCAAAACTGTGACGCAGGACATGGGGACTATTCTTGCGCATACCGCCGGAGACTGGTTTTAGATATTTTTCAACGCGGAGACGGATATTCCGGGTCGAGATCGGTCTGCCGTTACCGGAAAGGAAAAGCATATTGTCGGGCCCGGGTTTCCCGAAGGCTTTTTCGTAATAGGCAAGATACAACTCAAGTGCGCGGCGGCTGTTCTCACCCAGGGGTAAAAGCCGCTGTTTATTCCCTTTTCCCGTGACTGAAACCAGCATACTGCGGAAACGGATATCGCGCAAACGCAGACCCTGCAGTTCGCTCAGACGCAGGCCGCAGGCATAGAACAGTTCGAGCATGGCCGCATCGCGGGCGGTAATAAAATCCCGGACCTCCAGGCGGCGAAAGAGTTCCGCCGCCTGTTCTTTGCTCAGTACGGCGGGCAGTTTGCGGGGGATACGCGGCGTTCGCACCGAATACGCGGGATTTTTTTCAATCCATCCGCGTTTCAGGCAGTAACGAAAAAAGGATTTAAGTGCGGCCAGCTTGCGTGCTGAAGAACGTGCCGCGAATTTGACCTCTGTCAGCATGCCCAGAAAATGCCGTATGCTGATCTTGTCGATATCGCCCAAAGCCACGGGATCCCGGTCGTAATATTCCACGCAAAACGCATAAAATTGCTGCAGATCCTGGCGGTAGGCTTTCAGAGTATGCGGGGAATAGGTCCGGACAGATGTCAGGTAGCGGAGAAAATCCTCAATTGCGGCCAGGAATTGCATGAATGCTTCCGGAATTTTTCGTTTTAAAGATGTAAACCCGAGTTCTTCCGCAAGAGTTGCAGGGCCAGGGTCATATCTTCAGGTAACGCGGCGCTTACCTGCAGGGGTTCACGGTTCAGGGGATGCCGGAAATGCATTTCGGCGCAATGCAGGGCCTGGCGTTTCATGATATCCAGCAGTTCAACAGCCAGCCGGCGCCGCAGGGGTGTAAGTCCTTTGAGCCGCTGATTCCCGCCGCCGTACAGGGTATCGCCAAGAACCGGGTGTCCGGCATCGGATAAATGCACACGGATCTGATGCGTGCGGCCGGTCAGGATCTGCACGCGCAGGAAACTGATAAAATCAAAGGACTCCAGCACTTCGTAACGGGTCTCGGCGGGCTTGCCGTCCCGTGGATCTTTGTAGGCCGCAAATTTCTGCCGTTCCCGCTTATGCCTTCCTATCAATTTTGTAAAGGCGCCCCGTTCTTCCGCGAAAACGCCCCAGACCAGGACCAGATAGTATTTTTCGATATTGCGGAACTCAAAGGTTCGCGCCATGCGGTTGTGCGCAACATTGTTCTTTGCTGCAATAATGGCGCCGGAAGTATCTTTGTCCAGGCGGTGAACAATACCCGGCCGGTATTCCCCGCCGACATCGGATAAGGTGGTACAGCGATGTGCCAGGGCATTGACCAGGGTCCCCGTACGGTTTCCCGACGCCGGATGCACAACCAGTCCGGGCGGTTTATTGATCACAATTAGATCATCATCTTCATAAATGACATCCAATGGGATATTTTCGGCCTCCACTTCCAGCGGTACGAAACGCGGAATGCGTACGCTTATCATGTCATGGGGACTTATTTTAAAAGAAGCTTTCAGGATCCCTTCACGATTGACGGTAATAAGTCCGCGACGGATCAGTTCCTGTACTTTCGAGCGCGAAATATCCTTGATGGATTCGGTGATAAAAGTATCGATTCGCATCGGTTTCTGTGCAGGGCGCACCGCGATGCAATACGTGTCAAAGGCATCTGTTTCGCTTAACAGTTTTTCGCTCATGATTTTTGGGGATCGGTCTTCCGGTTTTTCCGCCGGATCCGGATATCCTCGGAAAGCGTGAAGATCAGATAAAGAAAAACGCCGACCGTGATACAGGAATCCGCGACATTGAAGATGGCAAAAGGATTAAAAGGCCAGAACCCAAGGTCCACCCTGATAAAATCCGTCACCATGCCAAAAGCAAAGCGGTCGATGGCATTTCCGATCGCTCCGGCAATGATCAGGGTAAATGCAAAAAAATTGACAATGCGTTCCGGGTTTTCACGGATAATGCGGTAAAAAAAATACAGAATGAACAGGAGGGCAAAAATCGAAACCCATTTCAGCATCGGAATGGGTATGCTAAAGGCCACACCCGTATTCTGCACATGGGTAAAGCTCAGCCACTTTCCCGCAACGGCAATGTCCTGCCACTCGTAATAGCGTTCCATGGGAAGCAGTTCGCGGATACGATGCTTGCTCCACTGATCGAGCCCGACCAGCGCGGCGAATAAAAAGAGGCAAATCGGTATCAGGATCCGGTGTTTTTTACTTAAAGATTTCATAGTGGCTCTCATTGTGTTAATCTATGATAAAAGCGCAAAAGGAACAACAATCAATTCATGAACACATCGGTATTGTCGCCGTACATGTCTTTCATCTCTTTTTCAAGAAGCCGGAAACAGGCGTCGGAAAGCTCCTGACGCTGCTCATAAGCATAATTCCGGGTTTCAATAGGAGGCAGGACCCGCAGCTCGATGTCGGAGGGATGGAATGCTTTTTTTCCGGGAGCCATCATTGCGCGTGCCCCCTTAATGGCTACGGGCAGAATGGGCCATCCGTGCTGAATTGCCATGACAAAGGCGCCGGACCGGAAAGGAGAAAGCAGGGTGTTTTTATAACGGCTGCCTTCCGGGAAGAACATCAGGGAGATGCCCTCTTTTTTCAAGAATTCAAATTGCTGGTTCAAATGTCCGATGGAACGACCCTTGCTCATATTGTCCACAAATATAAAGCCCGAGCGCTTCATTGCGGGTCCGATGATAAAAGATTTTTCCAGTTCTTTTTTTGCCACCATGCGCATGGGCACGGGGATCTTTCCCAGCAGATAAAAAATATCTACGGTGCTTTCGTGGTTGGCAATGATAATGTAGGATTGCCCCGCTTTGATATTTTCCAGTCCCCGTATCTGCATTTTTCCCGGCATAGCCAGCAGCGCCCATTTTGCCCAGGAGCTGATAATGCGGTTAAAAAAGGAAATACGGCGGACAAAGAAGGAGCATAGGATCAGAAAACCGCCGAACAGGATATTGCCCAGATAGACGTGAAAGTAAATAAAGATATTTCGAAGGAAATTCAGGATCATGGTTTAACTCCGGATCGTGTCGCTGCCGAAATAGGGATGCAGAACAGCGGGAATGCGCAAGCTGCCGTCGGCCTGTTGATAGTGTTCGATCAACGCGATCATCAGACGGGGAGTGGCTACGCCGGATCCGTTTAAAGTATGGACAAAACGCATACCGTTTTCATCCCGGAAACGGATATTTGCGCGCCGCGCCTGAAAATCCTCAAAATTGCTGCAACTGGATACTTCCAGCCATTTTTTACTGCCGGCCGCCCAAAGTTCGATATCGCAGCAGCGCGCCGCGGCGAAG
Source organism: Fidelibacterota bacterium (assembly GCA_028718545.1). Lineage (GTDB taxonomy): Bacteria > Fidelibacterota > Fidelibacteria > Fidelibacterales > Fidelibacteraceae > M50B103. Next base: position 28,845 of record JAQULT010000005.1, read on the forward strand.
CTAAGATCCGCACTGCAGAGTTCCACGATCCGGTACGGCAGTCCCAGTTTCTGCAGTACCGTTTCGGCATGTCCGATCAGCTGTTTCCAGGCTTCATAGGAATGGTCCGGATGCACAAACTGCACCATCTCGACCTTATTGAACTGGTGCAGGCGCTGCAGTCCCCGCGTATCTTTCCCGTAGGAACCCGCTTCACGCCGGAAACAGCCGGAATAGGCCACATACCGGATCGGAAGTTCCGCCGCGTTCAGCACTTCATCGCGGTGAATATTGGTTACGGGAACTTCGGCGGTCGGGATCAGCCAAAGGTCGTCACCGTTAAGATAATACATATCTTCGGCCATTTTAGGAAGCTGGCCGGTCCCGGTTGCGGAAGCGGAATGGACCAGAAAAGGCGGAAATATTTCCGTATACCCGTGTTCGGTGCTGTGCAGATCCAGCATAAAATTGATCAGGGCACGTTCCAGACGGGCACCGTTGCCGGTATAGAGGGGAAAACCGCTGCCGGAAATTTTTGCGCCACGCTTCATGTCCAGCATATTCAGCTTTTCGGCGATATCCAGATGGTCTTTGGGCTCAAAATCAAAAGCGGGAAGTTCGCCGTGGGAAGCGACAACAACATTGTCCGCCTCGCTTTTACCCGCAGGGGTTTGGGACGAAGGCGGATTGGGAAGAGCCAGCAGCCGGTTCTGCAGCTCTTTCTGGATCTCTGCCAGGAGGGCATCTTTTTCACGGATGTCGGCACTGAGTTCCTGCATATCGGATATTTCGGCGGAAGCATCTTCTTTATTGCGTTTTTTCCGGCTGATCAGTTCACTGACCGTATTGCGGCGGTATTTCATGTCATCTGTCTCTTTGCTTATCGCACGACGGCGCTCGTCAAGTTCCAGAATGGCCGCAAGGTCAACCTGCACGTTTTTAAGTGCCAGCCGTTTCCGGATTTCGGCCGGGTCTTCACGCAAAACTTTGATATCGATCATATACTTCCTTTTTTATCCGCATTGAAAATACAAAGGCGGAACAAAAATACCCATAAAAAAATCAAGACATCCTGCTCCGCATCAATCCCGGATCGCTTTCTGCAGCACCTCCAGCAGCAAGCGGATATCCGATTCACGATGCCGGGAAGAAAGGGCAAAGCGGAAGTAGTCCTTTTTGCCCGGATAAGCGATCAGGGAAGGATAGATACCGGCATCGACCAGCACATTTTTCAGGGCTTCGCTTGTGTTCATGTCGGGCATGCTGATACTGATCACCGGAGTGGGGATCGGCGGGACCGGATATCCCATGGCAAGGAGCGCTTTTTTGGTCTTGATGCACAGTTTCCGGAATCCGGCGATCATAGCACTGTTCGCGGCCAGATAGTCCAATGCGGCGATCGCGGCGGAAGCCAGGGGGAGGGAAAGTGCCGATGTCGTTCCGTAAGAACAGGTATTCCTTACCGGATCGATATAGCGTTTCGGGCCGGAAACGAATCCTCCGGCTGCACCGACGGCCTTGCCCAGGGATCCGCTTAGGATAATACGTTCGCTTTTCAGTCCGAAATGCTCCGCCGCGCCGCGCCCGTGTTTACCCAGGATACCCAGCGCGTGCGCCTCATCGACGACCAGCATTCCATTATAACGTTCTGCCAGGCTGAGATATTCCGGAAGCGGCGGCAGGCTGCCGTAAACACCGTCACTGACGATCAGCGGGCGTTTTTCGTTCCAGGCGATCTCGGCGCCCAGTTCTTCCGGGTCCGGCGGGATCGCGATCCTGGGCAACCCGCTCATCCGGATAGCAGTCTTCAGGCTGGGATGGCACTCGGGATGAAAATAACAAAGAAAATCTTCTGTTGACAGTGCTTCGAACAGCGCAAGATTGGCAAGGTATCCTGCGGGCAAAACACTGCTGTCTTCCGTGCCGAGAAAGCTGCTTAAGCGCGCTTCGAGCGCGAGATGCAGGGGATGGGTACCGGTGGTAATGCGTGCCCCGCCGGAACTTAATCCGTGGCGATGCAGGGTCTCTTCCGCTGCCCGCAGGATCGCGGGATCCCGGGACAGGCGGTGATAGTCGTAACCGCCGAAAAAAAGATAGTCCCTGCCTTCCCAAACGACATGCAGCGGATCGCTGGCCTGCAGTACCGGAATTTTCATGCCTTGCTCCTTACCCTATGATCCTGTTGAATATACGATTTTCCATAAAATCCACTCAAGTATTTTTATGCTTTTTCCTAAAATCTGTTATTTGTTTCTTTTTTTAAAATGTATACATTATTCCGTATAAGCAGAAAGGTGAACGATGGAAATCTTTGAATCGATACCTCCGCATATCATGCAGTTTGTGATCATTCCCCTGCTGATCATGCTGGCACGCATCTGCGATGTGACCATCGGAACGATCCGCATCATTTTTGTGTCCCGCGGAATGCGGCTTCTTGCCTCGGTCATGGGCTTTATCGAAGTCCTGATCTGGATCATTGTCGTTTCCCGGATCATCACTGACATTGGGGGATGGATCAACTATCTTGCCTATGCTGCCGGTTTTGCAATCGGCAACTTTGTCGGTATCACACTTGAAAACCGGCTGGCAATGGGCATGGTCGCCTTGCGGGTGATTACCAATAAACCGGCCGACGAACTGATCGACCACCTCAAGCAGGAATACCACGGTGTCACGAGTATTGCCGCCCGCGGAGTCAGCGGCGATGTGCGCCTGGTCTTTGCCGTGATCAAGCGCAAGGATATTCCTTATTTCCTCAAGATCGTCAACAGTTATAATCCTAAAGCCTATGTTTCCATTGAAGATGTGCGCACACTGAGCAAGACGCATCAGCCGCCGGAAGCCGTCAACGGCAAATCCTTTACCCACCGAATGCGCTCTTCATTAAAACGTAAATAAATTAGGAATGGAGTCCAAAATGATACGGAAACTTCATCTTTTAAAGCTATTGCCGCTATTGCTGCTCCTGGCGGCATGCGGTGGCAAGGCGCCGGAAGCGCCGCTTGCCAAACAGATTGACAAAGCGCTGATCATTCACGACCAAACCCGGATCGACCCCTATTACTGGCTAAATGAACGTGAAAATCCGGAAGTCATCGCCTACCTGAAAGCCGAGAACGCCTACACGGAAAAGATGATGAAGGATACCCGGAAACTGCAGAAAAAATTGTACGAGGAAATGCTCGGCCGCATCCGGCAGGAAGATGTTTCCGTGCCCTACCGCATGAACGGTTATTTGTATTACGAGCGTTACGAAAAGGGCAGGGAATACCCTGTCTATTGCAGAAAAACCGATGAGAATGCTCCGGAAGAGATCCTGCTGGACGTAAATGTCCTGGCAGAGGGCTACGCCTACTACCAGGTTTCCGGTCTCTATGTTTCCCCGGATAACAAATTGCTGGCCTTTGGCGAGGATACGCTGAGCCGCCGACAGTATACCCTGCGTTTTCTGGACCTGAAAAGCGGAGAATTTTTACCCGACCGCATTCCCAACACGCCCGGCGGTCTTGCCTGGGCGAATGACAACAAGACGGTCTTTTACAATACCAAGGACGAAACCTTGCGGCCCTACCGGACCTGGCGGCACGTTCTCGGGACTGCCGTAGAAAACGACGAGCTGGTCTATGAGGAAAAAGAGAATACCTATTATCACGAGGTTTACCGCTCCCGCAGCGGACGTTACATTATGCTGACCTCGCAATCGACACTGACCACCGAATACCAGTTCATTGATGCCGATATGCCCCGTACGGATCCGCGTATGGTGCAAAAACGCGTACGCGGCATGGAATACCACCCGGTGGATGTGGGCAGTGTGTTTTACATTCTTACGAACTACCGGGCAAAGAATTACAAGCTGGTCGCCGCAGCGATCAATGCCGCCGAACGGAAAAACTGGAAGGACATTGTTCCGCACCGCGAAGATGTTTTACTCGAGCGGGTTGAATTTTTCAAGGACCGCTATGTCCTCCAGGAACGCAGTCAGGCGCAGCCGCGTCTGCGTATCCTGAGCTACGACGGGAAGGACGATACCTATATCCGCTTTGACGAAGAGGTCTATGATGTCTTTATCGGAGTAAACCGGGAATTTCATGCGCGGGAACTGCGCTTTGTCTATGAATCCATGACAACACCGGCCTCCACCTATGATCAGGACCTGATCAGCGGTGAACGTGTGCTCCGGAAACAGCGGGAGGTGCTGGGGGATTTTGATCCGGCCGACTACGAGACAAAACGCCTTTGGGCGGACGCTCGGGACGGCGTGAAGATCCCGCTTTCGCTTGTCTGTAGAAAAGGAACAGCCCTGGACGGCAGCGCTCCGTTGGTCCTCTACGGCTACGGATCCTACGGGATCAATATGGATCCCTACTTCAGTTCGGTACGTCTCTCGCTGCTGGACCGCGGTTTTATTTATGTCATTGCCCATATCCGCGGCGGACAGGAAATGGGACGCTACTGGTACGAAGACGGGAAACTGCTGAAAAAAATGAACAGTTTTACAGATTTTATTGACTGTGCGGATTATCTGGTCAAAATCAATTACGCCCGCTACGATAAAATGGTTGCAGTGGGCGGCAGTGCCGGCGGATTGCTGGTCGGCGCCGTCGCCAATATGGCTCCGGAAAAGTTTGCCGCTATCGTTGCACAGGTCCCCTTTGTGGATGTACTGACCACCATGCTGGATGAAAGCATCCCCTTAACGACCAGCGAATATGATGAATGGGGAAATCCGAACAACAAAGAGTATTACGATTACATGCTGCAGTATTCCCCCTATGACAACGTCAAGGCGCAGCATTACCCGCATATGCTGGTAACAACCGGATTGCACGATTCGCAGGTACAGTACTGGGAGCCGGCAAAATGGACTGCAAAACTGCGCAGGACAAAGCTGGACGATAAACTGCTTTTACTGAAGACCGAAATGGACTACGGTCACGGCGGTGCATCGGGACGTTTCCAGGTGTACAAAGAGATCGCATTTGAGTATGCCTTTATTCTGAAAGTCCTGCAATAAGAAAGATCGGCAGATTTTCGCCAAATCCTTTACACTTAGCCGTTTATCGCTGAGAAAATGCTTTTCTTTTCGGTCAAATTCCCGTAATCTATGGAAAAAGCGAGTGATGTATGTGTTTTTATCTGTCCATGAGCAAAGACGCCCAGACCCTGAAAAATCGTTTCAAGGCTGAATTTCCCCGTGAACACGACTTTGTCCCCGCCGGAGAATTCAACGGATTTGCACATCCGGAACTGCCGGTCATCTCCCAGGATCATCCGGAACGTCTCTCGCTTTTCCGCTGGGGACTGGTACCGGCTTGGGTGAACGATCCGGACCGCGCCAAGGTATTTCGCAGCCGCACCCTGAATGCACGCTCCGAAACCGCATTCAACCTTCCTTCCTACCGGATGCCCATCCGCCAGCAACGCTGCCTGATACCGGCGGATGCATTTTACGAATGGGAACATCAGGGCAAGAACAAGATCAAGTACCGGATCCGATGTAAGGAACCCGTCTTTTGCTTCGCGGGTGTCTGGGATCTGTGGACCGATCCGGTTACGCATCAGATCTGGCAGGGATTTAGTATCCTGACAACACCCGCCAATCCGCTGATAGCACGGATCCACAACAGCCGCCAGCGCATGCCCCTGATCCTGCCGAAGAAAAAAGAAGAGGAATGGTTGGATTCGGAACGTAAAACGCCCCGTGACCTGCAAGACCTGCTGACCCCCTTTAACGAAAAAGAAATGTCCGCCGAACGTCTCTGAATTTCCCCTTATCACGATTCCGCAGGACAGAACCCCAAAAATTCAAAGATAGAAAAAAGGAACCGGATAGATGCTGTTTATTCAGTTCCTTCAAGTATGGGAATAATGTTTTTCTTCCTCAATCCCGGAATATTTTGTACTTAATGCGGATCAGGGCCTGTGGCCCGGGTTTGTTCCGCCGTTATTGCCGCTGCCCTGGCCGGGACGGTTCCCGGGATTGTTTTTCCCGGCATTCGGATTGGCGCGCTGTTGTATGAACTCGCGTTTCAAGTCCTTACGGAATTCTTTTTCAAAGAACTGCATACGCGTTACCTGGCCGGGTGAAAGGACCTGGCCGCTGCGGTTCATAAACTGTGTTTTCAGCTGAGCGCGCTGCTGCTCAAAACGATTTACCTGTTCCATAATTCCTTTAAGATCTTCATCACTGATCTGGTTCTTTTTGGCTCGGTCTTTAATAGATTCGTATAAACGGTTTTCCTGTTCGGCGATTCCGGCGATCTCTTTTTCATACTGCCGCAGCAGCGGGAAAAAGACCTCCGCCTGTTCCGGGGTCAGATCCAGGAATTCGGACATTTTGTAAATGCGGTAATTTTCAACATTACTGATGTCCTGGGCAAAGATAAGCCCGGTAAATGAAAGGATGATCAAAACGGATAAAACGATTTTTTTCATGGCTACACCTTAAAATGCTATTTCATTCAGAGTTTGCATTGGTTCATTTTCGATTAAATATAAAATAACCTCGTCTTCGCTTAAGGCCATTCCGCGACTCAGATCGACCGCCAGCATGGCTTCCAGCGTTTCGTCCTCATAATAAGTATAAAGCTCGTTAGCGGCGTTCCGGGACTGCAGCAGCGGGGTCAGGATCAGGGTTAGGATCAAAATGGCCGCCAGGGCAAGGGCATAGGCGAGCGGACGTCTTGCCTGCATATTCCGGATTCGGCGGATCAGAGAAATGCGCGCAGGAATATTTTCGATCACAGAAGTGTCCGGAAAGGCGTTCTGCATTTCTCCGCGGAGTTGTTTTACTAATTCCAGTTCGGCCCGGCATGTATCGCACAGGGAAATGTGTTCCCGGACTTCCGGATATTTTTCCGGGTCGCGGAGCAGGTCGGGAATAAGGAGTTTGACTTTGTTACAATTCATTTCATGGACTTCCGTAGTTTTTCGATTGCATTGTGATAACTGACTTTTGCGCTGTTTTCGGTTGTTCCCAGAGATTCGGCCAGTTCTTTAAAGCTTAGGTCATCATAGATCCGGGCAACCAGCACACTGCGTTCCAGGGGGGATAAACGCTTCAGGAGTATCGGGTCGATGCCGCTTTCACCCTGAAAGACCCCGTTGCCATCCTCAAGATCCTCCGTATCCAGTTCATCCCAGCGTTTGGATTTGTTGCGGTTCAGGTGGTTGTAGCAGATGTTCAGCGTAATGCGCTTGAGCCAGGCCATGGGATGTGCCTCGCCGCGGAAAGTATTGAATTTTCTCCAGGCCCGGATAAAGACCTCTTGCGCGCAATCCTGGGCATCGGCTTGATTCCCGGTCAGCCGCAGCGACAATGCCAGCACCTTGTCATAGTACAGAATGACCCAGTTTTCAATGATCTTTCGTTCTGTCCTTGCCAAGCGCTTCCTCCATTCAATAGACACCGGAACAGCGAATGATGGTTAATAAAAAAATTATTTCCCGGCAAAAGCGTTCATATACCCCAGGGAAATACTGAACAGGGAGGTGGGTGCATAATCCGTGTCGCTTCCGGGAGCCCGGGGAAGGTTAAAATGCCAGGCAAGCGCCAGATCCAGATCTTTCCAGCGGAGCAATAGCGGTACCTCGAAAGCGCTGTTCAGCAGCCCGTAAATTTCCCTTTCCTGAGAGGAGGGGTCCCCGGGAACTTGCGTGTGCGTACTAATCTCAGATCCGAAGATCAGGGAAAGCCGCGGGCGGAAGCGCATAAGGAGGTCGTTTTTCCGCCAGATGCGGAAATCTCCGTACAGGGAAATACTTTCCTGGCTTGTTGTTCCTCCGCTTCCGAAAAACAATGCAGGATTCAGAATCGCGCCCCAGTGTACCCCGGAATAAGAAAGTCCAAGCTGAAGCGCATTGGGAAAAGCGCCGTTCAGGGAATCATCCGGATCGTGATAAAAATAGCGTTCGTAAGACAGGGAAAGATCAAGCGGCGATTTCCGGGACAAGGCATGCCGGTATCCGGCAGAGATCATGGAAAGATTCCAGTGCGGTTCAAATTCCGAGTAGATCATGGTAGCTGCGGCGGCGGAAAATCCCCGGTAAGCGTAGGCGGCCTGAAACGTGGCATTCCACTGATCCACTCCGATATCCCTTCCGCTGAAATAGGTCCGGTTCTGAAAAGCGGTCTGCGCATACAGGATGTGGTATTCCCGTCCCTTACCCAGTAGTGCGAAAATATCTTCATCCCGGTGGGATCTTAAGATGGCGAGAAGAGAATCCAGATCCTGCGCGGCCAGGAAAAAGGGGAACAAAAACAATGCACCCATAATAAAGATCAGACACTTTTTTTTAAAGGGTGGCATCATCGCACAAATCCCGGAAAACAATTACTAAACATGACAGCAGACGCGCGGGATAAAAAACAGCGGAAAGGCAGCTTTTTAACCTTAAACGCTAATTTTAAAGCTACTTTTTGTACGAAAGCAACTGTATTATCTTCTCGCTGGAGCCCACCAGCACATGATTGCCGCTTTCCTTGCGGACCGATTTTACCAATCCCACGCCGGGTGCATACCAGCTGTCCTCACTGACACTGATCTTAATAACGCCCAGCGCACCCTTGTCTTTCTGGGCCAGTCCGCTGCCCTTGATTAGCAGGCAGTTCTCAAAGGTACCGGCGGGGACGGTCACGGTTTCCTTCTTGCTTTCGACAAGATAGCTCATTGTATAAGGAAGGCGTTCCAGCAGGAGCATAATACTGGCTTCCGCCTCCCAGCCCTTGCCGGGTTTGAGCGGATTCTTCAGGATATATTCCGGCTGTGCAAGGATCTCGGGCTCCGTTGCGCCGGGAGCCTGATAAGCATAGTTGTAAATACCCTCTTTACTGACGGCGATGAAACGGAAAGCCGTTCCTTTCGCTATTTCGATCTTCTGCGGTACCACAGAGACCTTGTTCAATTCGCGAGCCTTGAAATTCTCGACATTCTGTTTATCGCTTTTATCGATCTGGTACACCAGTTCCAGGCCCTCGCGAAGGGGATAATAGTCACTGATCTTTGTCCCGCAGGAAAGGAACAGAAGGCTTATGACAAGCATCAATACCGGTACTCTCATTTTCATATTGGCTCCTTTGTTATATTCTTTTAACGGCAATTCCGGAAAAATATTGCGCTTCCACCAAGCATTTTATTTTCCGATAAGTTGTTGACGAAATTAAAATACATTGAAATACCGTTGTTTGTCAAGATGAATGTTATTTCGCCGCCGCCGAAAAAGAACTGTTTTCTAAAATAAAAAAGTCGTATTATTCAGCAAAAAAGAAGGATAAATATGTCAACACGTACACCCCTCACTTCGGTACATTATAAAAAAATGCAGCATTACGCCGCTGTGCGGGAACACGATTTGCGTGTCCGAAACAGTATCCTGAATGTCGGATTGGATGAAACGGCGCTGAATCACGCATCCCGGATTAGTGGACGGCACATTTTTTCGCTGGAACTGCCGTCTGCAAAGATAACGGCACAGGAAAAAAGCGGCCGCTGCTGGCTCTTTGCGGGACTGAACACGCTGCGCTATAAGATTATGCAAAAGCATGAAATAGAAAATTTCGAGCTTTCACAATCCTACCTGATGTTCTTTGATAAACTGGAAAAAGCAAATTATTTTCTGGAGAATATTCTGGAAACCCGGGATAAGGAAAGCGACTCCCGGCTACTGATGTGGCTGCTGAACGCACCGCTTCAGGATGGCGGTCAGTGGGATATGTTCACCGCACTGGTGGAAAAATACGGGATCGTGCCCAAAGACAGGATGCCCGAGAGTTTTTCCAGTAAAGATTCCTCCCGGATGAATGCAGTGCTCACCCATGTGTTGCGCGGGAATGCGGCGGAGCTTCGGGGCACATACCGCAAAGGTACCGGGATCGCGGAGCTTAAAGCCCGGAAAGCGGAGATGGTGCAGGAATTTTACCGCTTGCTGACGCTCTTTCTGGGTTTGCCGCCCGAACAGTTCATCTGGGAGTATACCGACAAAAACAAAATATTCCACCGCGAGGACAATTGCACGCCCTTGTCCTTTTACCGCAAGGAATTCCCGGAAGGCCTGCATGATTATGTGAGCCTGATCCACGCGCCCACTGCCGACAAGCCTTTTATGCAGACCTTTACAGTGCAGTATCTGGGTAATGTGGAAGGCGGTAATCCGGTAAAATATCTGAACGTTGAATTGCCCCAGATGAAAGCTGCGGTGATCCGGCAGCTGCAGGACGCCGATCCGGTCTGGTTCGGCAGTGATGTGGGTAAAAAAATGAAACGTGAGGACGGTATTCTGGATGCATCCGTATACGAATACGAGCGGGTGCTCGACACCCAATTTACGCTGGATAAGGGCGGCCGACTGGAGTACGGTGAAAGCTTAATGACACATGCGATGGTCATCAGCGGGGTAAACCTGCAGGGAACGCGTCCCGAACGCTGGAAGGTTGAAAACAGCTGGGGTGACAAATATGGCGATCAGGGATACTTTGTCATGAGCGACAGCTGGTTTGACGCGTATGTGTATCAGGCGGTTGTTCATAAAAAACATTTGACTCCGGAAATGCGGAAAGCCTGGGAAAGGAAACCCCGCGTTCTGAAACCCTGGGATCCCATGGGATCCCTGGCCGGCAGCATGTAAAAATAGAAATCTTTTATTCCTGTCGGGAATCCCATATATTTTAGTGCTTGAAAACACTGGGGAATATTCAATCGAGATTCCGGAACCGCAACGGCAGCGAAAACCTGAACATACTGTATGCTTAAGACATTTATTCTGAAAAATCGTGCAATCGTAAAAACTGTGACCTGGCGGGTCACGGCCGATCTGCTGACAATTCTGGTCATGTCGATCATGACCGGCAGACTGATCACCGCTGTGTCGCTGGTTGGGATCTTTATTATAACCAAAACCCTGTGGTTCTGGATCCATGAAAAGATCTGGGGATTCAGCGAGAAACCGCCGAAAGGATCAAAAAAGCGCTCCCTGTTCAAAACCGTGACCTGGCGGATCCTGGCAACGACAGATACACTGTTCATTGTATTGTTTGTTACGCGGGAACCCCTATGGGCGGGATCTGCGGCACTGATCGATACGGTTTTGAAAACCTTGTTCTATTATTTGCATGAGCGTGTTTGGGAGCATTTTTTTCGCGAAAACATGCAGATCGACCTGCATACGCACAGTAGCTGCTCTGACGGCACGGATTCTCCGGAAGCCCTGCTGAAAGCGGCTGCCGCTGCCGGATGTGAATACCTTGCCATCACCGATCACGACAATATCACCCATAGCGATCAGATCGGGGAAATACCGCCGGGTCTCCGCTATATCCCCGGCGTGGAGATCAGTGCGGAGTATCCGGGAACCCTGCATATTCTGGGATACGGCATTGATCCTGCACATTCCGGACTGCGCGAAGCATTGAATACTTTGCAGGCAGTCCGGAGCGGGCGAAACGAAGCAATGGTAAAAAAAATGCAGGAACAGGGGTTTGATATCCGCATGGAAGAACTGCTGCAGGAAGCCGGGGGAGAACAGATAGGACGTCCGCATTTTGCCGCGCTGATGCTGAGGAAAGGCTATGTGGAGAGCAAACAGGAAGCCTTTGACCGCTATCTGGCAAAAGGAAAACCGCTGTATATGGAAAAACAGCGGATGAAGGTAAACGAAGCGATCCGCCTTATAAGGGATGCCGGCGGGATCGCGGTCCTGGCTCACCCGTATCAAACCGGAAAAAACGGTGACGAGCTGGAAGCGCTGGTTCTTGAACTGAAAGCATACGGTTTGGGAGGTATAGAGGTTTTCTATTCCCTGCATAACGAAGTGCAAACAAAGGATTATTTGAAGCTTGCAAAAAAACACAAATTATATATCACTGCCGGCTCGGACTACCACGCGAACAACAAGTCCGGCATCTCTATCGGAATAAAGGTCAAAAGGGAATATATCATTCCCTTTCTGGAGGCACTTGGCGTATGAAATCAACCCATATTACATGGCAGCGGGGGAGTATCAGCCGGCAGCAGCGGGAAGAACTGCTGAAACAAAAGGCCTTCTGTCTTTGGTTCACCGGTCTGTCGGGTTCCGGAAAAAGCACGTTGGCAAGGGCGGTCGAGAAGGAGCTTTATGAACAGGGACATCTTTCCTATTTGCTGGACGGCGACAATATCCGGCACGGGCTGAACGGGGATCTGGGTTTTTCGGAAACGGATCGGCGGGAAAATATCCGGCGCATCGCCGAGCTCGGCAAGCTCTTTGTTGATGCCGGGCTCATTGTGCTGAGCGCCTTTATCTCGCCCTTCCGGACGGAACGACAGCTGGCCAGAAGTATTCTGGATCCCGGAGCGTTTATTGAGGTTTACGTGCATTGTCCCCTGGAACTTTGTGAAAAACGGGATGTGAAAGGGCTCTATAAAAAAGCCCGCGCAGGAGAAATCCTTGATTTTACGGGGATCAATGCACCTTATGAAGCGCCGGACAATCCCGAAATCGTGATCGACAGCGAGAAACAGACGGAAAAGGAAGCGGCGGAGCAAATTATGCAATACCTTGGAGACAAAGGATATCTTCGGTTATGAAAGGACGAGAGCAATACGCACTATCGCATTTGCAGGAACTGGAGGCGGAATCGATACACATCATCCGGGAAGTAGCGGCGGAATTCGAAAATCCGGTTATGCTGTATTCGATCGGCAAGGATTCTTCTGTCATGCTGCGTCTGGCCGAAAAGGCCTTTTATCCCGGCAAGCCGTCTTTCCCGCTCATGCACATCGATTCCAAATGGAAATTCCGCGAAATGATCAGCTTCCGGGACACCTATGCCCGTGAAAAAGGATGGGACCTGATCGTTCATTATAATAAAGAAGGCCACAGAAAAGGTATTGGTCCCTTTACACACGGCAGTAAGGTCCACACGGATATTATGAAAACACAGGCACTGTTGCAGGCTCTGGAAAAACACCGTTTCGATGCGGCGTTCGGCGGCGCACGCAGGGATGAGGAAAAATCAAGGGCGAAGGAACGTATCTTTTCATTCCGGGATCGCTTCCATCAATGGGATCCGAAAAATCAGCGTCCCGAACTTTGGAACATCTACAATACCCGGGTCATGAAGGGGGAGTCAATCCGCGTTTTTCCCCTGTCCAACTGGACCGAACTGGATGTTTGGCAATACATTCGCATGGAAAATATTCCTATCGTACCCCTGTATTTTGCCAAAGAACGTCCGGTAGTATTTTATAACAACGCCTGGATCCTGGCCGATGACGAACGCATGCCCAAAGCATTGCGGAAAAAAGCGCTCATGAAAAAAGTCCGCTTCCGTACCCTCGGATGCTATCCCCTGACCGGCGCCGTGGAATCCGATGCCGACACGATCGAAAAGATCGTCGAGGAAATGATGGTCACAACCGCTTCAGAGCGCACGACCCGCGTCATTGATTTTGATCAGGAAGCAAGTATGGAACAGAAGAAACGGGAAGGCTATTTCTAGACGGACAGAGAGCAATGGAAGATCAAATAAAAGCAATGGATATAAAAGCATTTCTTGAGCAGGACGAGAAGAAAGATCTTTTGCGTCTGCTGACGGCGGGTTCGGTGGATGACGGAAAATCCACCCTGATTGGACGTTTGCTTTTTGACAGCAAGCGCATCTATGAAGACCAGCTTGCCGCGCTGGAACGCGACAGCAGGCGGGTGGGGCACGCCGGGGAGAACATTGATTATGCGCTGCTGCTCGACGGGCTGAAAGCGGAACGCGAGCAGGGTATTACCATTGACGTTGCCTATCGCTATTTTTCCACCAATAAGCGGAAATTCATTATTGCGGATACCCCGGGTCATGAACAGTATACCCGCAATATGGTCACCGGGGCTTCTACGGCAAATCTTGCCATCATTCTTGCGGACGCGCGGAAGGGCATCATTACCCAGACCAAACGTCATACCTTTCTGGTCTCTTTATTGGGGATCCGCCATGTGATCGTTGCGGTGAATAAAATGGACCTGACAGATTATAAGCAGGACGTGTTCAACGCGATCTGTGAAGATTATAAATCCTTTATTACCCGCCTGAACATCCCGGATGTGCATTTTATTCCGCTCAGTGCCCTGCACGGAGAAAATGTGGTGGAACGCAGTACAAAAATGCCCTGGTACCGCGGAGAGTCCCTGCTGGAATTGCTGGAGAACATTCATATCAGTTCGGACCGGAATTTTGTTGATCTCCGCTATCCGGTTCAGTACGTGCTGCGCCCCGGGAACGATTTCCGCGGATTTTCGGGAAGACTGGCCGGCGGTATACTCCGCAAAGGCGATCCGCTTATGGTTCTGCCGTCCCGCAAAAGCAGCCGGGTTAAATCCATTGTAGGCTATGACGGGGAGCGGGACTATGCCTTCCCGCCGCAGAGCGTGACCGTGACCCTGGAGGATGAGATCGATATCAGTCGCGGTGACATGCTGGTACATCCGAACAACCTTCCCCGCGTTGAGCGTCATTTTGAAGCCATGCTGGTCTGGATGGATGAAAATGCAATGGATCCCCATACGCATTTTTTGATCAAGCAGACCACAAACAGCGGTAAAGCCCGTATTGACCAGATCCGCTATAAAATTGACGTGAACACCCTGCATCGCAGCGAGACGGAGCATTTTCAGCTCAACGAGATCGGCCGGGTGGTGATCACAACCGCAAAACCCCTGTTTTTTGACGCTTACGACAAGAATCATGAAACCGGATCCTTTATTCTGATCGATCCGGTAACGCATAATACCTGCGCGGTTGGCATGATCATTGACCGCGTGAGCAGTGAAGACCTCCCCAGCCGCATCAGCGATTTTGAAGTACAAAAGATCCGCGAAGGCCGCAGCCTGATCACAAACGAAGAACGGGAAGCAAAGTACGGACAGCGGGGTATGACCGTCTGGATCACCGGCCTGCACGGCAGCGGAAAGAACGACGTTGCCCTGCGTCTGGAAAAACGGCTCTTTGAACTGGGGCATATTGTGGTCTTTATCAACGGTCAAAAGATCCGCGAACGTTTGTCCCAAGACCTGGATTTTTCCGCAGCGGACCGGGCGGAGCATTTGCGGCGTGTCGCGGAAGTCTGCCGTCTGCTGAACGATCATGGAATTATCTGCATTTGCAGTTTTATTTCCCCCTGCGAGGATATCCGGCGCCAACTTGCAGAGATCATCGGAAAACCACGCTTTAAACTGATTTATATGCAAACCGGGATCGATCGATGCAAAGAGAATAAACCCGAACTGTACCGGGAGGCGGAAAGCGGAAAATTACGTTTTCTTGCCGGCGTGGACGTCCCCTATGAAGCACCGGAATTCCCGGATCTGAGCATGGACCTGGATAATAACGATATCGAAAAAATTGTGGATCTTCTGCAAAGCGCAAAATAAACACGGAGAGAGACCCCTATGGATATTTTAAAGAAGAACGCTTCTAAAAAAGAAAAACGCTACCGGATCAGCCAGCATCAGCTGTATCTGGTTCTGCCGGATGTCTGGCGTAAACTCAAGCGCGCCAATAAAATCGACAAAAAATATCGCCCGGTTGCACGTCGCATTGCCTGGATCAGTTACCTGACCCGCCCTCTGCAGGTTCTGCAGAACAGTCTGAATCGCCGCGCCCTGAAAAACATTACTTTTGAGGATCAGCCGCCGCTCTTTATTCTGGGACATTGGCGCAGCGGGACCACTTTTCTACATTATACGCTTTCCAAGGACAGGCAGTTTGCCTATCTGTGCAATTACCAGAATTTTGCATTTAACATTGCACTGCTGAGCCGCAAAGGTCTGCGGGCGATCTCACGGCTCTGGTTCCCGGAAAAACGCCCCCAGGACAACATTAAAATGTCTCCCTATTATCCGGCAGAGGAAGAACAGCCTTTCACGACCATTTCAACGCGCTCCGGAATGCATAGCTTTTTCTTCCCGAGAAACCGCATGTATTTCGACAAGTACAATATTTTCAAAGGTATCAATGCCAGGGAAAAGCGGCTCTGGCAGCGTGATTACCGCTGGCTCCTGCGAAATATTAGCCTGTATATGGAAAACAAACCCCTGCTCTTGAAAAATCCGCACAACACCGGTCGCGTACGCGAATTACTGGAATTGTTCCCCAACGCAAAATTCATTTTTTTACATCGTGAGCCCTATACGACCTTCCTCTCCACGCTGCATCTCTGGGATACTGTTGTTAGAACGCAGTTTTTCCAGGAAGTGAGTGATGAGGAGATCCGGGAAATGGTGATCTATATGTTCCGGGAGACCTTGCGAAAATATCTGGACGAACGCGATCTGATTCCTGAAGGCAACCTGATCGAAGTTCCCTATACCGAACTGGATGCGGATCCGTTGGGGACGGTAAAAAAGATTTACAAAGAGTTGGGAATTCCGGGTTACAAGGAGGCAGAACCTTATATTCTTAAACATTTGGAAAAGGTCCGGGATTACAAGAAGAACGTTTTTCGCGAACTCGACCAAGATTTGAAGAAGCGCATTTACCGCGAACTGAAATTCTATTTTGATGCTTTCGGTTATGAACAATAATCGAACCGTTGCATTTGCTTCAGGATCAATATTCAATTCGAAATTTGAAATTCAATATTCAATATTTAATATTCGATACGCATCCCGAATCGCGGGCAACACGGAGGCAGCAGTTTTGAGTCAAATTATTTGACTCAAATTATTTGAGTCAATTTAATTGACCCGATGTTTTCCTTCAGAAAAGGGCTTGCGATGCCGCGGTTAAAGAGCTCAAGTAGCCTTTCGGCTTCCGGTGAGCGACTACCATTTGTATTTATTAAAAATATTGCTTACATTTCTTAAGCATTTTTAAGATCTGTCAGCGGGAACGAAAAACCGGGTATAATAATACTCCGGAACCGCAGCAATCTTTTTACGTATTGTCAACGGGAGAGTGTTCATGAAAGTCATTACGATTGCACTGGGGGGAAATGCGCTGGGAAACAATCCAAAAGAGCAGCAGGAAAATATTGACAAGGCGGTACCTTCCCTGGTGGATCTGATCACGCAGGGACACAAGATCATTTTGACGCACGGGAACGGCCCGCAGGTGGGGATGATCTACAAGGCCTTTGATTTTGCCTCGGCGCATACGGATAAGATCTGTCGTTTCGAACTGCAGGAATGTACGGCCATGAGCCAGGGTTACATCGGTTATCATTTACAGAAAGGGATCCGCAAGGAACTGCAGCGCCTGGGCATGCCCTGGCACGTATCGACCCTGGTCTCCCAGGTAGAAGTGTACCGTCATGATCCCAGCTTCCAGAACCCCGACAAACCTATCGGGGATTTTTACCGGAAAGAAGAGGCCGAAGCGATCATGAACGCAGATCCTTCCCAGATTTTTAAAGAGGACGCCGGCCGCGGGTGGCGACGCGTTGTGCCTTCTCCGAAACCGGTACGTATCGTCGAAGCGGAGTCGATTCTAAACCTGCTGGACCACAAATTCATCGTCATTACCTGCGGTGGCGGCGGCGTCCCGGTCGTAAAGGACGAGGACGGGAATTACCAGGGTGTTTCCGCCGTGATCGATAAAGACCACAGCGCGGCACTGCTGGCGGACTTGGTTGAGGCGCATTATCTGATCATTCTGACCCCGGTAGACCGTGTTGCCCTGCATTATGGAACGCCGCAGCAGCGGGAGTTGACGGAAATCGGCAGCAGCGAAGCGCGACGTTATATTAAGGAGGGACATTTTGCAGCCGGAAGCATGCTGCCCAAGATCGAAGCGGCGCTGCGCTTTGTTGAAGGCGGCCGCGGCCGCCAGGCTGTGATCACCTCATTGGAAAAAGCACATCTGGCACTGTCGGGAAAGATCGGTACGCGAATCTACAAGTCCTAAAAATACAAGATTATAACTTAATAAATAACAATGAGATAAGATTTGTATAAGCAAGCCTTCCGGGATTTGCGCAAATCTTCCCATCTTCCTTGCTTTTCGCTTCCGAATCGTATATATTTCAAATCTAAACAGAAAGGAAAGAAAACATGAAACACGTATATTTGTTCGGAGCCGGTAAGGCGGACGGAAAAGCCAGCGAAAAGAATCTGCTCGGTGGAAAAGGTGCCAACCTTGCGGAAATGAACCGCATCGGTGTTCCGGTACCGGCAGGTTTTACCATCACGACCGAAGTCTGTACGCTCTGGTATGAAGAAGGTAAGGAAAATGTGATCAAAAAGATCACACCAGAAGTCGAAGCCGGTGTCCGGCATATGGAAAAAGTCATGGATGCCACTTTCGGCGATCCGGCGAATCCCCTGCTGATCTCGGTCCGTTCCGGTGCGCGCGTTTCCATGCCGGGAATGATGGACACCGTTCTGAACCTGGGAATGAATGATACGGTTGTCGAAGGTCTTGCGAAAAAATCCGGCAACGAACGCTTCGCCTGGGATTCCTACCGCCGCTTTGTGCAGATGTTCGGCGACGTAGTACTGGGGATGAAACCGGAGAATAAAGAGGATATCGATCCTTTCGAAGCGATTATCGAAGAGGTCAAAGAAGCCAAGGGTGTCGAACTGGATACCGATCTGGAAGTCAAGGACCTCAAAGAGCTGGTCACAAAATTCAAAGCGGCCGTTAAAAAGGTAACCGGTCACGATTTCCCGGCCGATCCCTGGGAACAGCTTTGGGGTGCCATCGGTGCGGTTTTCGGAAGCTGGAATAACTACCGGGCAAAAGTATACCGTAAGATGCACGGTTATCCCGATGAATGGGGGACCGCGGTGAATGTCCAGGCAATGGTATACGGCAATATGGGCAATAATTCTGCCACTGGCGTTGCTTTTACCCGCGATGCCGCCACTGGCGAAGATATTTTCAACGGTGAATACCTGATCAACGCTCAGGGCGAAGATGTGGTTGCCGGTGTCCGCACGCCGCAGCAGATCACCCTGGAAGGAGCCCGCCGCTGGGCAAAGCTGGCCGGTGTCTCGGAACAGGAACGCATTAAAAAATTCCCCTCCCTTGAAGAAGCCATGCCAGAAGCTTATAAACAACTCGATGAGATCCAGCAGAAGCTGGAAGATCATTACAAAGATATGCAGGACCTGGAATTCACGATCCAGGACGGCCGTCTCTGGCTGTTGCAGACCCGTAACGGCAAGCGCACCGGCGCGGCAATGGTCAAGATCGCAATGGATGTGCTCCGTGATGGGAAGATCAGTGAAAAAGACGCGATCAAACGCGTTGAGCCCAACAAACTGGATGAACTTCTGCACCCGGTGTTTGATGCTTCCGCAATAAAGGCCGCTAAAACGGTCGCAAAAGGCTTACCCGCATCTCCGGGAGCCGCTACCGGTCGCATTGTGTTCTTTGCCGACGAAGCCGAAGCATGGGCCCAAAAGGGCGAAAAGGTTATCCTGGTCCGCATGGAGACGTCCCCGGAAGATCTGGCCGGCATGGATGCCGCAGAAGGTATTCTGACCGCCCGCGGCGGTATGACCTCCCACGCTGCCGTTGTGGCCCGCGGAATGGGAAAATGCTGCGTTTCCGGCGCAGGAAAGATCGTGATCAATTATAAAGAACGCGTCATGAACATTGACGGAAAAAAATATAAGGAAGGCGACTGGATCTCCCTGAACGGTTCCACCGGTGAAGTCTACGAAGGCAAGATCAAGACCATCGATCCGGAACTCAGCGGCGATTTCGGCAAGCTCATGGATCTCTGCGACAAGCATACCCGCATGGGCGTCCGCACCAACGCCGATACTCCCCACGACGCCGCTGTTGCGCGGAATTTCGGTGCCATCGGCATCGGTCTCTGCCGCACGGAACACATGTTCTTTGAAGGCGACCGCATCAAGGCCATTCGCGAAATGATCCTCAGTGAAGACCAGAAAGGACGCGAAAAGGCGCTTGCCAAGATCCTGCCCTATCAGCGTAAGGATTTTGAGGGGATCTTTGAAGCCATGAACGGACTGCCGGTCACCATTCGTCTGCTGGACCCGCCTCTGCACGAATTCGTTCCTCACGAAGAAGCCAATCAAAAGGAAATGGCCGAAGAAATGGGGATCCCGGTCGAGACCATTCGCGACAAGGTGCATTCGCTTGAGGAAATGAACCCCATGCTGGGTCACCGCGGCTGCCGTCTGGGCAATACCTATCCGGAAATTACCGAAATGCAGACCCGCGCCATCATTGAAGCGGCGTTGAACTGCAAGGCCAAAGGCATTGACGCCAAACCGGAGATCATGGTACCCCTGATCGGGACCAAGGCCGAATACGACCTGCAGGACGCGATCATCCGTGCAACCGCCGAAAAGGTCTTTGAAGAAAAAGACGCCCGGGTGGATTTCCTGGTCGGCACCATGATCGAGATCCCGCGCGCGGCACTGCTTGCCGACGAAGTCGCAAAAAGCGCCGAGTTCTTCTCTTTCGGGACCAACGATCTGACCCAGATGACTTTTGGTTACAGCCGTGACGATGCCGGGAAATTCCTGCCCATCTATCTGGAAAAACAACTCCTGAAAGACGATCCTTTCCAGAAACTGGACCAGGAAGGTGTCGGACAACTGGTAGAAATCGGTACACAGCGTGGCCGTTCCTCGCGACCGGATCTTAAAGTCGGGATCTGCGGTGAACATGGCGGCGAACCCAGCTCGGTCAAATTCTGCCATAAGGTCGGCATGAACTATGTCAGCTGCTCGCCCTTCCGCGTTCCCATCGCCCGTCTTGCCGCCGCGCAGGCCGCGATCGAAGAAAAGTGATTCTGTAAGCTACATAATAAAAAAGACCCTTCAATTTGGAGGGTCTTTTGTTTTATGACGGGAGAAATCCGTAAAACTCTCCTTGGGACAGGATCAACCGAATGTTTTTAGACAGGATCATCCCGTAGGGATCCCCATGGGACAGGATAAACCGGATATTTTTTTTAGACAGGATCACAGGATGTACAGGATAGCTTTATAGACAGGATCACAGGATGTACAGGATAGCTTTATTGACAGGATCACAGGATGTACAGGATAGCTTTATTGACAGGATCACAGGATGTACAGGATAGCTTTATTGACAGGATCACAGGATGTACAGGATAGTTTTTGGAGACAGAATATAAGGGATAGTTTTTATTGATAAAACATACCGGATATTGTTTTAGAACTCGACGACTAAACGACTCGACAACTCGACGTTCTTTTAGACAGGATCATCCCGTAGGGATCCCTTTGGGACAGGATATACAGGATAGTTTCATTGATAAAACATACCGGATATTGTTTTTGTTCTCGATAACTTAACAACTTTTAATCCCCGAATCTCCGAGGTGTCGGAGCGAAGGGAATCGACATTCTCTTGAATCTTGAATCAACCAACGCTGTCATCCTAAGCGAAATCCTGCAAGGCTCCGTAGGAGCAAAGCAGGACGCAGTCGAAGGATTCCTTCTCTCATGCCGGGATGACAATCTTGTTTGAATCTTGAATCTTAAATGTTGAATCAAAATCTCGACGACTCAACGGTTCGACAAATCGACATTCATTTGATCTTTAAACCTTGAACTTTGAGCACTGAGCGTTGAGCAACAGAGAAAAGAAGTATGGGAGAAAGGGAGAGGTGGAGAAGAGGAAGTTAAGAGGCTGATAACTTTAGTAATCGGAATTATTTTGAATCTTGAATATTAAATGTTGAATCGACATCTCGACATTCTTTTGAGCACTGAGCAGCGGGACAAATAACGCATAACTCATCAATCATAACCACGAACGGCTTCCGGCTTCTGATTTAATGCATATACCGCGCAATAACCTCGATCAGATAATTGATTCGCGAACGTTCATTATAGTCCAAAGCACCCTGCGTCCGGCATTTATGAATTCCGCGTTGCAGGAAATCCTTGATATTTTCGAGTTTTGAAGGCATTTCGATATCCCCGCGGATAATACGTTTTTGAACGAATTCAAAAACATTCTGGTTCTTGGAGATCAGTTCGTCGTCGTCCATCCGCGAAAAAATATCCTTCATGGTCAGCATGGAGGCCAGATCGTCCTCGCCCAGTCGCCGGTATTCAAAGAGTGCGGGATCGGCGCCGCTCAGCAGGGAAAGCAGATAGGCAAGATAGTTGCTGATATTCCGCAGTTTTGGATAATCCAGCTTCTCTGCGGTATCGTAGTAGGTGTGGTAATCGTTGAATTTGCCGGCGGTCATAAAAAGATAGGGAAGGTTGAAATCCTGCAGGGGGACATAGTCGCCCGAGGGTGGAATGGCATGTGCGCCGATACGCATGGGAGAAAGATTGGGAACCGCATGTGCCATTTCGTCCAGCAGCGGGCCCAGCCCGGATTTTTCGGCGCCGATCACAAAAAATATTTCCTGGAATTTTTCGGGTACCCGGCCTTCGCCCATGCGATGCGCCATTAGATCCAGAATAATGGCAAGATCGATGCGCGCGATAATGTCAGGAAAATCCTTACAGAAATGCGCGGCACCCATATGTTCGGAATTGAAATAGGGGGGTTCCTCCGCATCAAAACAAGTGATCATTATACTGCGCCGTTCGTCCTTGTTCTCCGCCAGCGTTTCATTCAGGGTCGCAGCGGCATGAATGATCGCCGCGATGGCGGCGGCATTGTCATCCGCTCCGGGATAATAGCGCAGTCCCGTTTTGTACTTTCCCAGGTGATCGTAATGGGCATCGATCAGAATAATGCGTTCGGCCAGTGCGCCGCGACCGGGAATTAGTCCGATAATGTTTGCTCCGCTTTCACCATCGGGAAGCTCACCGAAAGGATGAATAAAACTACCGTCGCTGCCAAAGGGATGAATGCCTGCCCGGATCATGTTGTCAATAATATAGTTTCTGGCGGCTTCGGAACCGGGTGTGCCGGTACGGCGTCCGCTGCAGGCGCGGGAGGCCAGAAAATG
>JAQULT010000006.1 GCA_028718545.1 Fidelibacterota bacterium
AATTCATTCTGCATCTTCGATGATCCGTTTTATCATGGTTTCATTGTTATATCCCGCTTCGTACAGCGCTGCGACAAATCCGCTGTCGGGTGCAATACAGGGATTCCCGTTGATCTCAAGAATATAAATGCGTTCATCCTTGTCTATACGAACATCCACCCGTGCATAGCCGCGCAGACCGAAAAGCTCCCAGCATTCGCTGCAGACTTTCCGGAGCGCTTGTTCCAGCTTGCTGCCGGATCCCAGTGTACCGAAAGCCCGCCGGCTTTGCCGGTATTCGGGGCTGTTTTCATCCCATTTTGCCTTATAGCCCAGAATGCGGGGCTTATCATCAAAATAAGGGCCGAAAAGCATCTCGGCCGGCGGCAGGATCTCCGCTCCGGCCGTTCCGGCCAGCATGCTGATATTGAATTCCCGGCCTTCGATGTATTCTTCAATGAAAAAATGTTTCTCCGGAAGACGCTTTATCTTGCGGATCTTCTGTGTTTCACTGCAGCGGAAGATCGAATCCTCAGCGATACCCAGGGAAGCTTCTTCCCAGACCGGTTTGACGATATAGGTTTTTTCCGGGTCAAGTTTCCTAATCTCTAAAGGCGTAAAAAAATCCGCCGTCGGCAGTCCCTGCCGGCGCATGATCCTCTTTGCCAGCACTTTGCTGCTTGTCAGGAACAGGGCTTCCAAGGGGACACCGGTATAGGGAATCCGGATCGTATTCAGTAATGCCGGTGCAAAATAGATAAGTTCGCCTTTCCCGAAAGCCGTTTCGCAAAGATTAAAGACAAGATCTGCAGATTCCGTACGGATCCGTTCCATATCCCCGGCAAGATCCTTCCCCAACGTCCGGCACAGAACCCGGTATCCCAGCTTTTCGCAGGATTCCCGGACCAGGTCGCGTTGTGCGATCACGTCCATTTCATCCGGGTCCTTGCGCAGAACTTCATTGTGCAGGATCAGAATTGTCTTTTTCATGAACGAAAATGCCTCCGGATGGCCGATTCCAGCACCGCATTGATGATCTCCTGGAAAGAAATGCCGTTCAATCCGCAAAGAATGGGCAGATCGGAGATCACGGGGTTCAGCCCGGCCAGGGGATTGACCTCGATAAAACTCATTTTTCCGAAGCGGTCGATCTTCATGTCCACGCGCCCGCCGTCCAGACAATTGAGCGCGCGCCAGGAGCGCAGGGCTACATCTTTGCAGGCTTCGAGCATTTCGCCCCTGACAGCCTGATATTCAACGACCTCTTCAAAATTTTCCTTATTTTCGTAGGAATAGATCCCAATGCCTTTGTGTTTATAAATGATCTCCATGGCGCCGGGCACCCGGGCTCTGTCGCCGCTGCCAAAGACACCTACCGTAAATTCACGGCCGGGCAGGAATTCCTCTACAAGAACGGGCTGTTCAAAACGTTCCAGCAGATCCTCACAGACCTGCTGCAGCTGTCCGGGATTTTGGATCAGGGAATTCTTATTGATACCTTTCCCCGTACCTTCCATCAGCGGCTTGGCAAAGAGCGGGTATTCGAGCCGCACATTCTCGATATCGGCATTCCTTGATATAACGGCAAAATCAGGCGTATTGACACCGCTGTCGCGGACAATGCGCTTTGCAAAGGCTTTGTTCAGCGAACAGGCCATTGTTGCCGGTCCCGAAAATACATAGGGAATGCGGTAAGCATCCAACAGCGCCGGTACCAGGGATTCCCGGCCCGCACCATAAAGTCCTTCAGCAATATTAAAGACCATATCCCAGCGTTTTTTTTCCAAAAGCACCTTCATCAGACTCTGCGCATTTCCGATGCGTTCGGTCTGGTAACCGGCTTTCCGGATGGCTTCTTCGATGCCTTCAATCGTGCTTTCCTTGTCGAATTCTGCGGTCTCTTCCATGGAATAGCCCTGTGCAAGATATTCGCTCCGGAGGTCATAGGTAAGTCCAATATTCATCTTGTTCCGCCTTGATGCAGGAATGAGGATGCCGGCGCTGCTTTTCCTTATTTTTCTTTCTGAAAAGCAAGACCGGAACCTCTGTTTCATTATTTTAACCGGTAAATCCCCGTTTGGATCTTTCCCGGAATGCTTTAAACGTTTGAAGGATCGTAATAGCGGAAGATCTTGCCTTCGAAATTCTTCAGCAGCACGTAATTCCCGTCACGGCCCTGATAGTAATCGGGTAAAATCGGGACTTTTCCGCCACCGCCCGGAGCATCGATCACGTAATGCGGAATGGCGTATCCGCTGGTAAATCCGCGCATGCCCTGAATGATCTCAATGCCTTTGGCGACCGGGGTACGGAAATGCGAGGAGCCAGGAATAGGATCACATTGATAGATATAGTAAGGACGAACCCGGACTTTGAGAAGGCGATGCATTAATTCGGTCATAGTCTCCACCTTGTCGTTCACACCTTTCAGCAGCACGGTCTGACTCCCCAATACAATACCGGCATTGGCAAGACGCTTAAATGCTTCACTGGTTTCCGGTGTGATCTCGTCAGGATGCGTGACATGGACGCTCATATACAGCGGCTGATATTTCTTCAACATCTTTACCAGCTTATTGGTAATACGCTGCGGAAGCACCATCGGGACCTTAGTACCGATGCGCAGGATCTCCACGTGCGGGATCTCGCGCAGCGATGAAAGCAGGAATTCAATGTGTTTATCCGGCATGGTCAGCGGATCCCCGCCTGAGATGACCACATCCCGGACCGTCGGCGTATTCCGGATATATTCGATCGCGGTCTGCCAGGCTTTGATCCCGTAATGCTTTTTGTCTTTCAGCACCATATGCGAGCGCGTACAATAGCGGCAATAGACCGAGCAAAAGCCTGTGGAGAGAAACAGTACCCGGTCCGGATAGCGGTGCACCAGGTTGGCTACCGGACACATGGCATTTTCATGCAGCGGATCCGATTCTTCGCCGGGGGATACGATCAATTCCTGCTTGCTGGGAACCACGGATTTTGTCAGTGCATAATCCTTGGATTTTCCATGAAGCAGACTTGCATAATACGGTGTGATGCGCAACGGCAGTTTTCGGGATTTGGCAAGAAAATCGTAGTCGTCGATGCTGCTGACATCCAGGATTTCCGACAATTTCTTAAAATTGGCATAACTGTTCTGAATTTGCCAGCGCCAGCTGTTCCACTGCTTTTCGGTTACTTGCGGGAAAAATTTTCTCCGAAAGGCATCGGCTTCAGGACTGATTACCTGAAAGTCGGTATGGTTGAGCTCGGTTTTGGAAAAAACGGGTTGGTCGGAAACGTTGGTTTCCAACACGACCTCGATCGCGGACAGGTCTTGCCCCGAAGGAGGTTCGCAATCTTGTTGCGGAATGTCATTCATGGTTTTTTCCCTCCAAGGAAATAATCGAATGAAATTAGATACTTTTTTTCATTTTGCAAAATATTATTGAAAAAACAACACAGAAAAATCATTTTTTTTTCGACAACCCTGAGTTCGGTTCTGTTCAGTATTTATGCGGACTTTCGATGTTATTCCCTTATGCGGAACAGCGTAAAAGCTTTCATTGCCGTTTATGTGGCAAAAATTTTTTTATTTTATCGCACATTATATAAAATATTTGCGGAAACGTTTTAAAAAATTTAAGTTCTTTCCGGTGATGGGGTTCACCGGAAAACGCCGCTTCGGCTGATGACTCCTGTAAACATCAATTTGGGAATTTCGTTGTGAAACACTTGATATTTATAGCACTCGGCGGCGGACTCGGCGCACTTTCCCGTTACTGGGTTTCCGTGTATTTTCAGAACCTTGTCAACAAACTGCTGCCAATGGGCACGCTTTTTGTAAACCTCAGCGGTTCTTTTCTAATTGGCTTTTTATTCTTTTTGTTTGAATATATCCCCGTTCCCAGGGACTTGAAATCCTTTTTGCTGATCGGATTCCTTGGCGCATACACGACTTTTTCAACCTACTCCCTGGAAACACTTCGCCTGCTGCAGGACGGCGAGATCAAGGCCGGTATCATCAACATATTACTCCATAACATTATCAGCCTGTTGATGGTGATCGCCGGATTAGTGATCGCTCGTTTAGTCATAAAACTGATACGTCAGGTGTAATATGAAACAACACGAAGATGCGTTCTTGCTTCGGGTTTTTCTGGGTGAAAACGACCGTCACAAGGGGAAACCGCTGTATGAACAGATCGTACTGAAAGCCAGGGAACTGGGATTGACCGGAGCAACGGTAAGCCGGGGGATCCTGGGCTTCGGTGCGGACAGCCGGCTGCATTCTTCAAAAATACTGACCCTTTCCGAAGACCTCCCGGTCATTATCGAAATTGCGGACAGCGAGGAAAAAATCAATCTGCTCCTGCCCTTTCTTGACACATGGGTAAGCGAAGGCCTTGTAACCCTGGAAAAGGTCAGTGTTATCAAATACCGGCACATTTGAGCGCTTTTATTGCCGAAGGGTCACTCAGGGAAATGTTTTGACTTGCGATACCTTTGTCTTAAATTAATCTATCTGATCAATTATTAACAAGGAGGGTATTTATGCCAACGCAAAAAACAACGGGAATTCTGCTGGCGGCGCTGAACATTCTGCTTTTTGTGGGGATGATCGTCGTAAACGGACTGGCAAACGGCCTGCCGATCAACGGAATGACGACCGGGGAATTATCGGCGCTGTATCCGAACCTTTTTGTCCCGGCCGGACTGACTTTCTCCATCTGGGGACTGATCTATCTGCTGCTGCTGGTTTTTGTTGCTTTTCAGCTTTATGCTGCCATTAGGCAGGATGCGGACCTTTTACTGCCTCTAAAGGCGCAGATCGTGATCGGCATTAATTTCCTTCTGAACATGGGCTGGATCTTTTTATGGCATTACGAAAAGATCTTCTGGTCCCTGATCGTCATGCTGGGATTGCTTGTAACCCTGATCTGGCTCTTCCGTCAGATCCGCATACCGCTGTCTAAAAAATCACATCTGCTGGTGTTGCGCGCACCCGTGAGTATTTATTACGGCTGGATTTCCGTGGCAACCATTGCCAATGTTACGGCACTGCTGGTATCGCTGAACTGGGGTGCCTGGTGCATTCCGCCGAATGCATGGACGATCATTGTGATGATCGCAGCGACCATACTTGCGCTGCTGATGCTGTGGAAACATGCCTGTCTTGCATATGCGCTGGTGGTCATATGGGCATTTACCGGAATCATCATCAAACGCGGCGCACAGAGTGTCGTTCATAGCGATATCATTAGCGCCGCCTGGATCCTGATCGGACTGATCACCTTAATGGGGATCTATACCGTCGTCCTGCAAATGAAAAAAATAACAAAGTAGCGCTTAACAATGAAAAAAATTAAATTCAGACTTTTCATAACGGGACTCATGTTGTCCCTGTCTCTCTTTTTTACAGGATGCTCCGATGGCAGTGAGTTTCCTTATACCGAAATAACAATTACGGATCTTCAGCAGGGATATAAAAACGGAACGCTGACGGTCGAAGCCGTTGTCGGTGCTTATTTGGAACGTATCGAAAAGATCGATAAAAAGGGTCCCGCTCTGAATGCCATGATCTGCATCAATCCGGATGCATTGGCTTTTGCCCGTGAACTGGACGCAGAGATCCGTACCGGAAAAATGCGCGGCCCGCTGCACGGCATTCCGGTAGTACTGAAGGACAATATCGATACGCACGATAAAATGCCCTGCACTGCCGGATCACGGGCTTTAAAAAACTCCTATCCCCTGCAGGACAGTCCTGTTGCGCGGCAGCTGCGCGATGCCGGCGCCGTGATACTGGGCAAGGCGAACCTGAGCGAATGGGCGAACTTTCGCGGCGAACTTTCAAGCAGCGGCTGGAGCGGTATCAACGGCCAAACGAAAAATTCCTATATTCTTGACAGGAATCCCTGCGGTTCCAGCTCCGGATCCGCCGTTGCCGTATCCGCCAACCTGACGGTATTGGCCATCGGCACCGAGACCAACGGCTCCATCGTCTGTCCCTCGCATGCGAACGGTATTGTCGGGATCAAGCCCACCGTGGGGCTGATCAGCCGTTCCGGCATTATTCCCATTTCCCGTACGCAGGATACGGCGGGACCCATGGCACGCAGTGTCCGGGATGCGGCGATCTGTCTTGCGGCATTGACAGACGCCGACCACAACGACACTGCAACGCTGCAGGAAGGCCGCATAATCAATGAAGATTATACGCAATTTTTGAACAAGGACGGCCTGAGAGGAAAACGTATCGGCTATTACACGGCTTTTCGCGGTATCAACTTTAAGGTCGATGCCCTGATGGATTCCGCGCTTGCGCTGATGAAGGCACAGGGCGCCGAGATCATTGAGATCGATAAGATCCTGCCTGATGGGGTTAATGATTATTCTTTTGAGGTCATGCTGTACGAATATAAACAAGGACTGAACGCTTACTTCGCCGCTCTGGGCGATGCGGCGCCCGTCAGGAGCCTGACGGAACTGATCGAATTCAATAAGAATGACGCCATTGAACTCAGATATTACAATCAGCGTTATCTGGAAATGGCGGAAGCAAAAACGGAACAGGATGCGGGGTCCTATGAAGCGGCGTTGAAAAAAATGCTGGATGGCAGCCGCAGGAACGGCATCGACCGGGTCATGGACGAACAGCGCCTGGATGCCCTGGCCGCGCCGTCAGGCACTCCGGCCTGGAAAACGGATCTGATCAACGGCGACAGTTTCCAGTTCGGGTCTTCTTCACCGGCGGCAATTTCGGGCTATCCGAATATCACACTGCCCATGGGTTTTATCGATGGCCTGCCGGTGGGTATTTCCATTTTTGGCCGCGCCTGGAGCGAAGCGCAGCTGCTGGCGATCGCCTATGCATACGAACAACACAGCAAGCATCGCAGGGTACCGGAATTTTTGGAACCTTAAAACACATAACAACGCATCCTTATATGAACAAAGATGAAAAAATAATATCACAAATGATCAACAGACAGAACAATCAGGCGCGGGAGGCCTTTGAAGGTTATTCGCCTTTTGAAATGTATAACATGGTTTATGATCCTTTCGGTCCCTATTCTCCGATGGAATTAAGAACGCTCCCGGATGAAGAATATGAAGAAATCCATTTATTTGCCAATTACAGATATCTTGTACAGCGCATCGCTGAGGCCGGGGAGATCAAACTAACCGCCGCAGGCTACCTGCCGCCGGCGTTGTGCAGGGATATTTACCGGCAGGGAAACATCAAAGACTATTTTATCGAAACGGGATATACAAAAAGTTTCCGGGAAAACGATACGGAAATTCTGAATCTTATACATGTCCTTACGGAAATGACAAGTGTTGTAAAGAAACGCTACAACCGCCTGAGCCTTACTGCCGGAGGATTAAGAATCTACCGGAACAATGCCCTGCTGTTCGAGGATTTTTTCCGGACCTATACGCTCAAATACAACTGGGGCTATCAGGACGGATATCATAACGAAGAAATCGGAAGGACCGGTTTTTTGTTTTCTTTGTTTTTGCTAAGCAAATACGGCGGAATCCCGCGCAGCCCGGAATTCTATGCTGATCTGTATTTTAAGGCATTCCCCGCACTCGCGGTACAAGAACCTGATATGAGCGTATTATCTTATATTAATGCTTACAATATCCGCAGCATCATACGCTTTATGGCTTATTTCCATTTTTGCAGCGTTGATAAAGAGTTCTACATCGGTGTAAAAGAAATTCAAAAAACGCCAGTGTTTGAAAAACTCTTTGTCTTTCATCCGCATATCGACTATTCGGATACCGTAATGGCGTGATTTTATCGTATCATTGGACTTGAAGATCCGATCAGAAATAGTACCAGATGCTCTTATAATCATCTATGTTTTCACCGTCTTTATCCAGACGCTGCAGATATGCAGAGATCGATACATCCGTATACAGATAATCGTCAATACGCATGGACATGGATTCCCAAGGATAAAAACGGTAAACCCGCCTTCCGTCCGGGAGGATCATAATAATATCATGGTTCTGCCAGGAGCGCAGGTTGGATTTGCCCAGTTTGGGGATATTGAATACCGGCTCGTCACTGCGCATAATACCCGGCAGAAAACGCGCTTCTTCCTTGCGTTCCTGTTCAATGCGGGCGATCGGGACTCTGAAATCCTGCGTTTCTTTTTTGCCTTTTGTATTAAAAAGGTAGTAAGGGTCGATACCGGAGACTTTCAGTACTTTCCGTAAAAAAGCCGTTTTGAAACGCAGGCTGTTGTAATAGGTAAAAACCTGCTGGTTATACATGCTCAATCCGGCCTTTCTGATCTTTTCCGTGATTTTCAGTACGTCGGGAGTGATCTCCAGCGCATCCTCAATGTGCGTTACCACACAGAGTTCCTGTTGGCCCGGACGATTATAAGATTTCAGCATGGCAATGAACTTTTCCGTAAAACGGAAAGGCAGCGTTACCGGCATGCGCGTGCCGATACGGATGCGCTCAACATGCTTCATATCCGACAACGCTGTTAAGATCTCCGCAAGATAGTCGTCCTTCAGCATCAGCGGATCGCCGCCCGTAACCAGGACTTCCGTAATGTTCCTATTCTTTCCGATCCATGCAATGGCCCGGCTGATATCCCTGCGGGAAATTTGCGTTTCGCGGATATCCTTCACTTCCCAGTTGCGCTGGCAGTACACGCAGATCTGCGGACAGGAATCATAGGGTTTAAGAATAACAATATTGGGATAGCGGCGCGTGATGCCCGGGACCGGACTCCCGGCCTTTTCGCCCATGAAATCCATATCAATGTTCTTAAGACGGTTCTCGTGGACACGTTCGCTGTACGATGCGCCCGGAATAACCTGTGCTCTTAATATCCTGTCTTCCCGGCTTCGCCCTTCTTCGTTGAAAAGGCTCAGGTAATAGGGCGTGATCTGAAAAGGGATATGATATTTTTCGGCTTTGCGAATTCCGAGGATTTCGTCTTTTTCCAGTGTGATCAGATCCGAAAGCACCTTTTCACTGCGAATGATATGCCCGTAATGCCAGCGGTAATCTTGCCATTCGGCACGGTCTGCAGAAAAATACGCCAGGATTTTCCTCTGCAATGTTTCCTGCCGGCGGATACGTTCAGGATCGCAGCCCTTGCTGAAATTCGAAAAATGCGCCTGCATATTCTGCGCGTAAGCGTCCAAAAGCTGGCCAAGATTTTCGGCATTGATGTCTTCTTCAGAAAGTTTTGGAGTCTCGTGCAGAAAGGAACGCCCCTGCATTCCGCGTATGAGATGCAGAAACTCCAGGAAGAACCCTCTTCGGGTCTTTCGCAGTGTCGCAGGATCGGCATGGTAAATTTTTTGCAGGATCATCAGTGCAGAACATCCGCTGCGCTCTTCGTTTTCGCTTTGCAGGATATTTTTAAAGATATGGATGCACTGCAGTGCGATGTTCTTTTCAATGACATGCAAAGATGCAGGATATTCCGGGGAATTCATTTCAAAAAAGCTCTGTTCCCGCTCATTGAGATAATCCCATAAATTCCGGCGCAGGGATTCACCGCACTTTGCGCGTTCAAAGATCCGTGTTAACCGAATATCTTCCGCAAAGAGCAATTTCCGGAGTTTATCTTTCGATAATTGCAGCAGCGCTTTCATCGAAATATTATCACTTTCTTTATTTTTCTTCTTCGTTCGCAAGGACCTTCGGGGTCCTGCGGGATCCTTGCATCCCGCTTTTTTAAGAATATATTATGTGCTTTTGCGTGAATCAAGAAAAAACATTCCCCGTACAGGAAAAGCGTTTTCTACGAATTTTTCGTTTATGCTTTTATTTTTTATCCATCCACTGTATAATTAAGTCAATTCGCGGCAAAAACGCATGAAACGCATACATTTAAATAACATCTTTCCCCTTGTTCCAGTCCGGAAATTGGTCCCGGAGCAGGGAAAATCCTTGGAGGTTAAACCCTTATGATCGAAGTCAAAAATCTTTTTCATTCCTACAAAAAGAATGATGAATATGCTGTCAATGATGTCAGTTTCAGCATTGCAAAAGGCGAGATCTTTGGATTTCTGGGACCCAGCGGCGCCGGAAAATCCACAACCCAGGGAATCCTTTCCGGCTTGTTGGAATTGCAGAAAGGAAGCATTCTGATTGAAGGCAAAGCCCGCAACGCCTATCCGGACAAGACTTTTTTCAACCGCATCGGTGTCGGTTTTGAGCGCCCGAACGTTTACAAGAAGCTCAGCGGTTACGATAATTTGAAATTCCATGCAGCCCTGTATGATGTGAAGACCGAAGATCCTAAAATCCTGTTGAATATGGTCGGACTGGGCGAAGAAGGGAAAAAACTTGCCGGCGAGTATTCCAAAGGCATGATGCAGCGTCTGGGTTTTGCGCGCTCCATGATTAACCATCCGGATATCTGGTTCCTGGATGAACCGACCATGGGTCTGGACCCTTCAACGGGCAACAAGATCAAGCGAATTATCCGCAAGAGGCAATCGGAAGGAACTACCATCTTTCTGACAACACACAATATGTTCGTCGCCGACGAGCTCTGTGACCGTGTGGCATTTATTGTAGACGGCAGGATCGTCGCCATGGACAGTCCGAAAAACCTTAAGCTCAAATACGGTCAGCCAAAAGTAACCGTTGAATATATCGAAGGCGGAAAACTGCTATCCCGGGAACTCGGCATGCGCGACGAAGAGAAACAGGAACTGGAAAAATTCATCGCGAAGCATGAGATCAAGACCATCCATTCAGGCGAACCTACGCTGGAAGAGATCTTTATCAAACTTACCGGCCGCGGCCTTGAATAGGGAGAATCCATGAAAAGAGTTCTGAATCTTTATAAAAAAGATATCATTCTTGGTATCAAGGATGTGTTCATTCTGCTTGAGATCGCGTTTTCCGTGATCATGATGTTGCTGATCCTGCTGGTGGTTCCCAAAAGCATAGAACAGGAAGATACGGTATTTATCTATGACAGGACCGGTATGACAGCCAGGCTGGGTGTGGAAATGCGTGAAGGCAATGTGCAGATGAACGGACAGATCTTTGTGGACAGCCGGGAAGCGGTCATAGAGGGTATGATTGAGAATAAATCCGCCGTCGGACTGATCATTGAAAAAGATCCCCAGGGAAAATTCCGGACCGAACTGCTGACACAACCCTATTCCAATGCTTCGCAACTAAATTATCTGGAAGTCATTCTTGAAGACATTTTTTCCGTCTTTTCTCCACCCTTCGGCACCTATCCTCCGGATGTCTACCGTGCTGTCAGCGTTATCGCCCTTGAAGATAACCTGCGGGACAGCATACCTTTCAACCGTATGCTGCTGCCGATCGTTATTGTAACCATGATCGGCATTGTGGGTCTCTTTGCCATGATCTCCATGATCGCCCAGGAAAAGGTCGACGATACGATCCGGGCTTACCGGGTGGCACCTTCTTCGATTTATGCCTTTATCGCCAGCAAGCATCTGGTCCTGTTGACAATTAGTATTGTGACCTTCTCGGTGATGTATCTGCCCATCATCGGTTTTGGAGGCTATCTGCCGGCGCTTCTGATTACCCTGTTGACCGTGATTATAGGATCCTGTCTGGGTATATTGCTGGGATCCTTTTACGACGAACCTATGGCATCTTTCGGCTGGGTATTTTTGCTGATGCTGGTTTTTACGCTTCCGGCGATATCCTTGCTGGCGCCCGTTTTTTCGCCGGATTGGCTGAGAATCATTCCTTCCTATTATACACTCTTCGGTCTGGATGCCGCCATGTTCCCGGATAATAATGCCCATATCATCGGGCAAAGTATTCTGCTGCTTACCGCGTGGGCTGTACCACTGGTTCTGATCTCCGCACGGGTATTTCGCAGCCGGATCCGGAAAGGGGGAATACTATGAAACAGCTGTTCAGAATCTTTACATTTGATATCCGGAATATCTTTAAGGATATTATTAGTTCCTATATGGTCTTCACTCCCCTGATAATCCTGATCGTACTGCGGCTCTTTATTCCCAGCGTGGAAAGCAGTTCCAGCACCCTTGCCATTGTCGACCGCGGAGAATATGCGGTGGATTCCACCCTAATCGCCGAGCTGGACGCTTTTGCGGTCATCAAGACCTATGGAAGTGTTGCAGATATGGAGAAAAAACTGCGCGGAACCGGCAGCGCCGAAGGATTATACCGCGATCCGGTAAAGGATCAGTATGTCTCCGTTATGGAAAGGAATCTCCCGAAAAATACGTTTTTCTCCTTTGCCGCCCCGCTGATCCGGCAGCATTACTACCGAAGCCACTATCCCGGAGCCGGGTATATGAATACCTTTATCCACACCGTCCCCGAAGAACTGCGGGACCGTTCCGCGCTTTCGCCCGTTGCCACCATGGGCGGTTCCATTTTCATGGTACTGATGACCATCATTTGCGGCTTTATGATCGGTCTGGGAATTGTTAATGATAAGGAGTCAGGTACCATGATGGCCTTACGGGTCACCCCCTTGAGCAAGCGGGATTACTATCTTGGCAAAAGTCTATTTCCTCTCTTGCTGGTGTTGGCCTATACCATTCTTGCATTGCTGCTGTTGGGATTGATCAAGGTCAATATCCTGCAAACATATATCATCACACTGATCGCCTATGTTTCCACTATTTTATTCGGACTGCTGATCGGTGCCATAGCCGGCAATGAGAACGAAGCCATCGGAATCGGGAAAATGCTCTCGATGCTCGTCATGCTTTCGATCCTGGGCGGTACCCTGCTGCCGCAAAAGTGGCAGTGGATCGTGATGTGGTCACCATATTATTGGACATATAATGCCCTAGAAAGTATTTTTTCCGCAAGCGCCGTCTGGCTGGATCTGTTCTGGAAATCTGCACTTATTCTTGGTACAAGCGGCATATTCTTTCTGCTGTTCAAGAGAAAGATCCAACAGGGATTATCATAAATCCATCAGGAAAGGGTGAATATGCTTTATCTCGGAATTTTTTTGGTATTATGGGGAATCATGGCTGTAGGAATCAGCGTAGCAAAAGCCGGAAAGATCTGGAATATGGGAAAGATCCAGGCTTTTGTAAAGATCCTTGGAGAAACGGGAACACGGATCTTTTTCATTGTTGTGGGCCTGGCCGTTCTGGGTATCGGCATCTGGCTGCTGATCGAACATTGGCCGGCCTGATCATCGGGGCAGCTCAGGACTTCATTTCTTCTTCTCTTCGTCCAGAAGACGGTTGATGATCCGGTAAAGTTTTTCTTTCATATCGATCAGCGCTTCCGGATTCAGGATCTCCGGGACCAATCCCATGGCCATTTTTCGCGGAATATCCGCCGCCGCTTCGCGCATCTTTTTTCCTTTTTCACTCAGACCGATAATGACTTTGCGTTCATCTGCGCCGCTGCGCTGCCGCCGGATAATTCCCAGCGCTTCCATGCGTTTCAGCAAGGGGGTGACCGTATTGGTATTCAGAATGAGCTTTCCGGCAATTTCATTCACCGTGAGGCCGTCCTTTTCCCAAAGCACCAATAGCACTAAATATTGCGGGTAAGTTATATCCAGCTTATCAAGATGCGGTTTATATCGGCGGGTGATCAGATGCGAAACGGCATAGAGCGGAAAGCAGAGCTGATTTTCGAGTTTCAATTGTTCATAGCTCATCGTTTATTATTTCCGCCTTTTTCAGATAAACATGTTTTAACAAATATGCTTCAACCTTTTCCGGCGTTGTAGCCGGCGCAAAACGTTTACGGGCTTTTCCGGTCTTATCGATCAAAAACTTGGTGAAATTCCATTTGATATCCGGTTTTCCCAGACCCGGCAGGGTTTTTTTCAAATATTGGAAAACCGGATGCGCTTTTTCACCGTTGACTTCGATCTTGGAAAACATGGGAAAGCTGACGCCGTAGTTCAGCAGACATCCTTCCGCGATGCTCTTTTCATCGCCGGGTTCCTGTCCTCCGAACTGATTGCAGGGAAAGCCCAGGATCAGC
This sequence comes from Fidelibacterota bacterium, assembly GCA_028718545.1. Taxonomy (GTDB): domain Bacteria; phylum Fidelibacterota; class Fidelibacteria; order Fidelibacterales; family Fidelibacteraceae; genus M50B103. The sequence continues at coordinate 13,940 of JAQULT010000006.1, forward strand.
AGGCCCTGGTCCCTGTACTTTCGGTACATTGCTTCAAGACCCTCGAACTGCGGCGTAAAACCGCATTTGCTTGCCGTATTGACCACCAAAAGGGTCTTTCCGCGGAAATCGCCCATACTGACAGTCTTTCCCTGCAGACTTTGTGCGTTCAGATCGTAAAAAGTCGTTTCCATCGGTGTTCCTTTATTATTTTTCAAGCAGATGCAATTGTACTTTCACATTACCCTCGATCGCCTTGGAATAGGGACAGGTGTGGTGCGCTTTCTCCATCAATTCACGGGCAAGGGCGGGATCGGTATCCGGAATGCGGACAAAGAGATCCACCTCCAGGCGAAAACCTTCCTGCTCCGAAAAGAGGAGACGGACTTCAGAACTGACTTCGGTATTTTTAAGTGGTGTTCCGGCCTGCCGCGCTACCAGGTTGAGAGCTCCGTCAAAGCAGGCGGCGTATCCTGCGGCAAAGAGCTGTTCCGGATTCGTGGCTCCACCGCTGCCGCCCATGTCTTTGGGTGCGCGGACATCCAGGTTCAGGATTCCGTCCTGGCTGCTGACTCTTCCGTTGCGGCCACCGACTGCAGAGACGCGGGTTGTGTATAAGGTTTTCATATCAGACTCCTTTTGTTATGTTGTTTGCGATTATATCGCTTGCGATATTAATATACGGCGGGATTATTTATATCGCAAGCGATATTTTTATTTTTTTTAGTACACGGAAATTTTTCCGTTGAATTAACGCTTTTTATTTTCTGCGGCGGAATGTAAATTCGGGCATGGGCAAGATACCGGAATATACCATTGAGAAGATCAAGGACGCCAATGATATCGTGGATGTGGTTTCCGCCTACCTTCCCCTGAAAAAAAAAGGTGCCAATTACTGGGCACGCTGTCCTTTTCATGAAGAAAAGACCGCTTCTTTTTCCGTGAGTCCATCCAAGCAGATCTACCACTGTTTCGGCTGTGGAAGCGGCGGGAACGTACTGAATTTTGTTATGGAATACGAAAAGCTCAGCTTTGGCGAAGCGCTTAAAATGCTGGCTGAGCGTGTCAATATTCCCCTTGAATTCGAACAGGTCTCCCCCGGGGAACAAAGCGATACCGGCAAATTGCGGGATATGCACCTGCGTGCCATAGAGATCTATCATGAAACGCTGTACTCTCCTTCCGGGAAAGCGGCGCTGGACTATCTGCACGCCCGCGGGATCAGCGATGATACCATCAAGGCTTTCCGGCTGGGTTACGCTCCTGAAACCTGGGACTTTCTGGTTTCCCGCCTCTCGGGATCCTTTCCCGGCGAGCTGATCTTTAAAAGCGGTCTTGCCGTACGTTCCAAGAAAGACATGCGGCTTTTTGACCGTTTCCGCGAACGGGTCATGTTCCCGGTCTTTGACGAACGCGGCAATCCCGTAGGATTCGGCGGCCGTCTGATGAACGCGGACGCCAAGGATGCCAAGTACCTGAATTCCCCCGAGACGCCGATCTATAACAAACGCAGGATCCTTTACGGGCTGAATGTAACGCGCGAGATGATCCGCCGGGAGAAAAAAGCGCTGGTCGTGGAAGGCTACATGGATTTCCTTCAGCTATATCAGCACGGTTTTGTCAATGTGGTCGCCGGTTCCGGCACCGCTTTTACCAGCGAACATGCCCGGCTCTTGCGCCGTTTTGCGGATGAGGCGGTGCTTTGTTACGATGGTGATGAAGCCGGTCAGAAAGCCGCTTTGCGCACCGCCTTCAGCGTGGCGGCCTATAAACTCGAATGTCGTGTGCTTACCTTGCCAAAAGAGGAAGATCCCGACAGTTATTTACGCAAAGAAGGCGCCGAGGCCTTTTTCCGCCTGGAAGCAGAGGCTCAGCCGCTGATGGAATTTCTCCGGGAATATTACCGGCCGGCAGGCATGTCGATCCGGGAAAAATCTGAAGCCATCAGCCACCTGCTGGAAGAGCTCCGCAGTTTTCCCGATCCGGTCTATCGCGAGATGTTCACCCGGGAGATCGCCAAATTATTCCGGGTCGACGAAAGTACCCTTCTCCGCCAGATCAACCGCCAAAGCGCCCGTATCCCCGCTCCCGAGAAAAACACCTTTAGCGGCGAAAAACCCAAGCATTTCAAGACGCAGGGCGAGGCGGCCGAATATTTTTTACTCAACCTGATGATCAACGGCAAGCTTCCCGTCCGCAAGGCCGGCCTGCGCTATCTTTCTCCGGTCCTTTTCCAACACCCTTTTCTGAAACAGGTCCTTGAAGCGCTGCTGAAGGTCCTGAACAACAATGTAAGCATTCCTGCCGGCCATATTCCCGACAAGGTCGAAGACGCCAAATGCAAACAATTCATTATCCAGCTGCTGATGGAAGAGCAAAACGGAATTGATGAAGAAAAAGTATTTATCGACAGTCTGAAGCAACTGGAGCTTCAGGGTTTGCGGCAGGATTATGACAAACTCACCCGGGAGCTCAATGATGCTCCGCCCGCGGAAGTCCCGCTGATCCTGAAAAAACAGATGGAAAATCTGGAAGCGCGGAAAAAGCTCGATATTCGTTATAATAAAGATATTTTTCTGGAAGTTGAAACATGAGAAAACACCGGCTCATCCTGCCCGGACTTCTGATCGCATCTCTGCTGTTCGCCACAGGAAATGAATCCAAAGGCATGCATCAGATCGAATGGGAGGCGCATCGCAATGATGCGGGGCATATGCATTTTGAAAAAAGCCTTGCGGTTTCCGTCGATCCCCTTCAAGCCCGCGACCCTTCGCATCCCGGACCGACCCATGCGGTGTTCGGTTACCTTCCCGACTGGAACCGGAATACGGCACCGCAATATTTTGATTATGATGTGCTGACGCATATTGCCCTTTTTGACTTCACCGTATCCACAAACGGGAATATCAGCGGCTATCCGGCGGGCTGGCCGAATGACTGGATCACGACCATGAACACCGCACATGCCAACGGTGTTAAGCTCATTATGTGTGTCGTTGAATTCAATGCCGACGATATCAATGCACTGATCAACAGCGGCAGCGCAAGCCAGAACTTTTATGCGCAGGTCGCCTCCATTATCCGGCAATACAATCTTGACGGTGTCAACATCGACTTTGAAGGTCCGCGAAGCGAGGACCGCGGTGCGCGGATGAACAACTTCATGCGCGGATTGACGGATTATATCCATACCGAGATAGGCCCGGAACAAGAGATCTCTTTTGCCGGTCCCGCAGTGAACTGGTCGGGCTGGGACCTTCCGGGACTGGTCAATGCCTGCGATTATGTTTTTATTATGGGATATGCCTACTGGTATAACGGCTCACCCACCACCGGCCCCTGTGCGCCGATCGGCGGCAGCACCTACAATCTGGTACAGACCCTGGTCAGCAATGACCGCGGATATGGGAACTGCGACCCCTCCAAACTGATACTGGGACTCCCCTACTACGGCAACCGCTGGGAGGTCAGCGAAACTCAGAAAGATGTCGAAAATGCCAGCACGCTCGGCAGCGGCAGTTCCGTATTCTACTACTCGGCAAAAGGACTCTTTGAAACGTACGGCAAGATCCGCTCCGACCGTTATGAAGATACCTGGACCTATTATCAAAGCGGCGGGAAATGGTATCAGGCCTGGTGTAACGATGAAATCAGTCTGGATGCCAAGGAAAAGCTGGTATTCTCCCACCGGCTGATGGGGACCGGCATGTGGGCGCTGGGCTATGACACAAATAATCCGGAACTATGGCAGATCCTGCGCAATAATTTTCTGCAGGAAGACTCCCTGCTGATCGATAATTTCGAAGACAGCTTCGATCATTTTTACCGGGCGCCGTCTTACAGCAGTTCAACCCGCGGTATTCACAGCGATTCTTCTATCGACACGGTGAGTTCCGCGGCTTTTCTGGGAAACGGTTCCCTGAAGATCCAACTCAAGGATGATCCCGCCTCTTCCGCCGACTGGCAGGTCCGCCTTTTATCCGGAAGCGGAATGCCGGAAAATAACGTTTATTTGCTTCCGGACCGCGAGATCGTGCTTGCGCTAAAAACGGATCAGGCCGGCGTAAGCGCAGCGCTTCTGATCGATGACAAAAGCGGAAACGAACTGGAAATATCCCGGTTGCAGTCCATTATTGGCGACGGAGAGTGGCATTCTTATGTCTTTGATCTGCGGCCGGCGGCGGACTGGCAGCCTTTTTCCGGCGGAAACGGAAGTATCGATGGCGCGAATATCAGCATCGACGGCATTTATTTCAGCGCAGCGGAACAAGCGGAAGACCGGGTGATTTACCTTGATGCAGTTCGCAGCAATAAACGGAAGGATCCGCTGTATTTTACCCTTTCCGGATATATCCGTTCCGGAGGCAACGGTATCCCGGGAGTAGATATTGCCGATACTTTAAGTAACGGTGCGGGTTATTTTGAGTGCAGCTATCCCTGGGGAAGTACAGTCCTTCTGCATCCGGAAAAACTCGATTGGATCTTTAGTCCGGAACAGTGTTTTATCGAACGCGTCAATCGTGACAGCGCACTGACATTTTCGGCCATCTATACAGATACCGTTCTGTTGCCCGGCGACTACCGCCTTTATCAGAATTATCCCAATCCTTTTAATACGCGTACAACGCTGCGCTACCGAATTCCAATCCCGGGCCGGGTCCGGATCGCCATCTATGATCTCAATGGTAAATTCGTATGTGATCTGATAAACCGGCAGCACGAAGCCGGAGATTTTCAATCAGACTGGGATGCCGGTACCGCAGCGGCAGGTCTATATCTTGCCGTACTTCATATTGACGAAAGGATCCGGGCAAGCCGTAAAATGCTTCTCCTGAAGTAACAGTACCTTTCGAGCAATAAACGCGGCATTTTTTATTTCACTTCATTATCCTGATGTATTATATTTTCATTGAATAAAATAAGGAATTCCAATGAAAAAACGAACCCTGCTCATCAGCATTCTTGTACTGTTTGCGGCCTGTGCCAAGGTCCCGGTACGACCGGTACAAACCTTTGTGGATGAAATCCGGAGGGAATATTCACCCGATAGCCGGACTATGATCTTTAACGTGGAATATTCGCAAAGCGGCAAGGTTGTAACGCTCGACGGTGAAATGAACAGCATCGCCGGCCATGACAGTTTGATCAGCCGCCTGCAGCGCGAAGGCTATACGGTCGCCAACAAGATCCGTTTATTGCCCTCGGATGAACTGGCGGGAAAGATCTACGGCGTGGTCAACCGCTCGGTCGCAAATCTGCGCGTTGAGCCTTCCGAACGCAGTGAAATGGCAAGCCAGGCAGTATTGGGAACCCCCCTTCGCGTCTACAAAAAACAGGGCGGCCAGTATATGGTACAAACACCCGACGATTATCTGGGCTGGATGGAAGGAGATGCTTTTACGGCCATGACTCCAAAACAGTTCGGAGACTGGCTGAAAAGCGAAAAGATCATCTATCTTGCCGATCAGGGCTATGTCTATGAAAAAGCGGATAAAAATTCCGCTCCGATAACGGATATTACCGCGACGAGCCTTGCAAAAGCTCTGGATATCAAACCCGGTTTTGTAAGGATCGAATTTCCGGATGGCCGCAGCGGATATATTGAACGCGAAGCCTGCGAACATTTTGAATATTGGGCGACCCGTGTGGAATACATGGCAGAGCTGGGGGATAAATTTACCAGCAGCATCATTGCAAAAGCCAAGAGTTATATGGGCCGGCCCTATCTCTGGGGCGGAACCTCCACCAAAATGATGGATTGTTCCGGCTTTACCCGTATTGTTTATCTCCTTCACGGCATTTACCTGCCCCGTGACGCATCTCAGCAGGTCTTTGTCGGCAAGACCGTAGCGGAAGGCAAAGAACAGATGGACCGCCTGAAACCCGGCGATCTGCTCTTTTTCGGACGGGTTCTGGAAAACGGTAAAGAACGCATCACCCATACCGGGATCTATCTGGGGAACGATCTTTTTATTCACGAGTCCGGTGTTGTCGCAATTGAGAGTTTCAATCCCGAACACGAGAATTACAGCGCTTACCGGCACAATCAGTTCATCCGGGCAAAGGATGTTGTTAACCACATTGGAAAGCTTGGCGTAATGCACGTATTTAATCACCCGCTCTTTTTCAGGGAGGAATTTTACCGGCCGATGCAATAATTAAAAAGGGGCTGACGCCCCTTTTTTCTTTTCCCCTTAAATAATCAGAAGATCCAGTTAAAACGTAAATTTCCCGACTGGTTGTAGCGGTCCGCTGCCGCGCTTTGACGAATGTGTTCAAGCCGGTAACTAAAGACCAGAAAATTTCCGATCTGCAGGGAAATTCGCCCGCCTATGCGCCGGGAGTGGTAACTTTCGATCCGGTTCGTCATATCCAGATAGCGGAAATCCTGCCGGTAGGAAAACACCGGCCCCAGGGACAGGCTGCTGCGCCGTACGCGATAGCCAGGCATAAGCTCGATTTTCAGCGTGTACTTGCCGTCGCTGCGTTCCTGGATAAATCGTTCCCAATCCAGCAGGCCGTTATCTTCCAGGCGGAAAAATACATAGGCGTTGATAAACGTGCGCCCACCGGTGAACCAGCGAAGATTCTGCTGCAGGCTGATGCCGCGGAAGACCATGCTTTGAACATGGACAAAGGCCGAATCCTCATGGTCGTAAACAAAGTAATTGGCATAGATCTCCTGTTTAGCGTTCCAGTGGATCCGTTCGGGGATTTGCGTATTGATCTCGGACTTTAGTGCAAAAACCCGGTTCCAGTGATTTTGGGCGGAGCGCTGATGGAAGAGATAAACATAATGGTGCAGGAACATATTCCCCGAAAGGGTCAGGCTGCTATGTTCGTCCAGGCGGTGATGCCAGGCGGGCGTCAAAGAGTAGGTCAGTTCGTCCCGGTCGTCATAATTGTTGGTATCGGGAGTATCGTAGTAAAGCAAAGAACCCAGATAATTCACCGAAAGGCTGTCCTTTTCGCTCAATTGCCAGGAAATGCGTGTCAGGATATTTTTCTTATCAAAAATATAATCCGCCGGAAGGCTGATGGCCGGATTGTCCGCCCGGGTGCGGCTTTGTTTATAATCGTTGGAAAAACCCAGATAGCCTTTAAAAGCACCGTAGCGTCCGCGCAGGCGGATGTCATTTTCAAAACCCAGCAACTCCCTTGTCCGGCTTTGTTTTTCCTGATCGTAATTGAAGCTGAGTCCGTCGCTGCTGCCGGAAAAATGCATACGGTAGTCCAGGGCCAGGTTTTTACTGAAACGGTAATGCAGGTCGTTCTCCAGATATGCGGTCAGATTGATGCGTTCTTCCGTATCAGCGTTGCGGTTCACATAGTACTCCCGGTTATAGGCGCTGAAGCCCGCGCTCAGGTCGTTGCGAAAGGCTTCGGTATTGCGCATGCAGAAGCGCACCCGGTTGTCGAAAGTATAGTTCTCTCGCTGACCCATGCGCGAATAATCCCAATTCAGTTCGGGATAAAAGAACAGTCCTGCCATATTCCGGCTCAATTCCATACCGCCGTACCAGCCCGGATCCCGGATCCCCAGCCGCGTTTCACGGGCGTAGCCGCTTTCCAGCGTCAGCCGGTAGCCCTGTTTCCGGTATTCGCCCTTTAGCCCCAGACGGTTCTGATCATAATCGTAGGCATGATAGGTCTGTCCGTCGCGAAAAAGAAAATACTTCCCGCTCAAGCCTGCGCGCCATTGCGGTGAAAAGAGATATAATCCGTCCAAAGAAATATCGCTTTGTGTTTTCAGGCGGGATGTCTCGCTGTAGACCGAGCTGGCGTTACGGATACGGCCGGTAAATTGAACTTTTCCGAATTCCGCACGGAAACGGTTGGCGCCTCCGAACATGAAGTAATGATTGAGTTGTTCGGCATAAAGCGTCAGGGTATCCGCCACCGGCAGGGCTGCGTATTGCAGCGCCGGCAACAGGATCGTCAACAGGATGAAACGTTTGATCTTCATGTTTTATTGCTGAAATTAAGCAGCCGGAAACCGGAGCTTTTATCCCAGACACCGTAGCTGCGATGCCGGATCCAGTCCCCCAGGATCGCGCTATGTTTTTCTCCGTAACCTTTGCATAGCGGTTTATGTACGTGACCGCAAAGGACAATATCGTAAGCTTCCCGGAATTTGTCCAGAAGAAAATCCTGCATGCGGCCGATGATCTTTTCCGGGACCTCGGGAATACGATCCAGAACCCGGTTATAGTGGCTGACGCGTTCACCCAGATAATAGATCAGCGGCGCCGGAAGGCATTTCAACAGGGCAATGGCCGGCGCGGCATGCAGGATCCTGCGGATCAGCGGATATCCGAAATGGTTGTATACGACCTGATCGCCGTGTACACAATAAAAACGGATTTGTTCATATTCAAAGCTCAGGGCTTCCCGATAGTAGCATATTCCCAGCTCCTCTGTCAGGTATCCGGGAATCCAGTAATCGTGGTTCCCTCCGATGTAGTGGATGGGAATTCCCGCCTTTCGCAGTTCAGCAAGGCTCTTGACTACCGGTTTTAAGGCTTTGGGAATGTAGGAGCGGCAATCAAACCAGAAATCAAAAAAATCTCCGAGAATAAACAGTGTACCCTTGCTTTCCGCAATTTCCCGCAACAGTTCCAGCAAATCCTTTCTGCGGGCGTCCTGCTCCGTTCCGCGCCGAGTGGACAGATGAATGTCCGATAAAAAATAAAAGGGCGGTTGGGGGACAATTTCGAGGTGATCCAGAGGTATTGTGATTTTATGCTGTTTCATTTCAAAGCAATTCTGCCGCTTTTTTCTGTCAGTTCCTTTAATTCCCGTGTCAAATTTTCCGGCGGATCAAAATCCTGTAGCTGCCAGCGCCAGTTATTTTCGGTGGTTCCCGGAATGTTCATGCGCGCATCGCTGTTCAGGTCCAATATATCCTGGAGAGGAATAACGGACCACATTGCGCAGGATTCATGGGCCATCTTTATCAGCTCCAAGCTGACAGTATCACAAGAGGAATCCAAATAGCATTTCAGCATTGCTTTTTCATGTTCACCGGCCTTTTCATACCAGCCCCGGGTGGTGTCGTTATCATGGGTGCCCGTATAGACCACAAAACGGTCCTTCGGATCAAAATTTTCCGGAAGATAGGGGTTTTCGGCATTACTGTTAAAAGCAAACTGCAGGATCTTCATGCCGGGATAAGCGAATTGTTTTCGCAGGGCATCCACATCCGGAGTAATGACACCCAGATCCTCGGCAATAACCTGCAGTCCGGGCAGTTCCCGGTGCAGGACCCTGAAGACCGCTTCCCGGGGACCTTCCACCCACTCCCCTTTTTCTGCTGTCGCTGCGCCGTATGGCACTTCATAGGCAGCACAGAATCCGCGGAAATGATCAATACGGATGATATCCGCCAGACTGCAGGCAACGCGCGTGCGTTCCACCCACCAGCGATAATCCTCTTTCTTCATTGCCTCCCAGTTATAATGCGGCTGTGCCCATAATTGTCCCGTCTTGGTAAACAAGTCCGGCGGCACACCGGTCCAAACTTTAGGATAACCATCCTGATTTAACTTAAACAGGTCGCGGTGCGCCCAGACATCCGCGGAATCGCCGGAGATAAAAATGGGAATGTCACCGATAATACGGATACCTTTGGCGTTGGCATAATATTTCAGAGCCTTCCATTGCCGGAACAGCAGGAACTGCCGGTATTTAAAATTCCGGATGGACGCGGCATGTTTCTTCTCCCATTCCCGGATAGCCGTCGTTTCACGGTCGCGCAGGGGTTTGGGGAAATCATACCAGCTCCCGGGATATTGTTCGCGAATGCTCATGAACAGAGCCGTATCCTGCAGCCAGTAAGCGTGCTCGGCACAGAATTCCCGGAATTCTCCCTCTTTTCCGGGATTGCGATCGGGATCGCAGGCCAGTGCCAGGGCTTTTTCCCGGATCCGGTCTCCGGGTTCCCGGCCGGGACAGAGCAGGGCTTCGCAATTCCGTTCATCGATGAATCCCTCTTGGCAGAGAAGTTCCGGACTGATATAGGCATCGCTGATTGCATTGGCCGAAAAGCTGGTATAGGGGGAACCGGTCCCGTCGGGATAATTCAGCGGCAGGATCTGCCACAGCGACTGTCCCGCCGCTTCCAGCCAATCGGCAAAGCGGTAGGCTTCATTGCCAAAATCGCCCTTCCCGAAACGGGAGGGTAGAGAACTGATATGCATCAGCACGCCCGCAAAACGTTCCTTCATGCGCTTCCTTTTTTAAAAAATATTTTGAAAATCAACTTTGATCTTAAAGAGCAGGTCCCGCCATTCCTTCAGACTAATGTCGTGCTCCCAGTGCGCATCCAGCAGTTCCGCCGGGGTATCCCGGATCACCCGCTGGACAGTATGAAAGATCAGCAACACATCGTCCACATAATTCAGCAGCTGCAGCGGAAAGGTCTTTAATTTGCGGAATTTCAGATTAAAGGGCAGGATCAGGTACAAAGCGCTCCCGCCAATCCACCATTTGACCGAACGCGGCGTAGCCGGATCGCGCAGAAGCCGGTAAAACATTTTCAGCAGGGGCGGCACCCCGCGCACGATCTCCTTAAGTGCTTCTTTCGTCGATACGTTCAACGGATAACTGAGTTGCTCTTTCATAGATCTCTCCGGAAATGAATGTTTTTTCTTCAATCTTTTTCATACTGCCGCGGATCCAGGTAAATGCGATCACGGCCGCGCTGAAAGAGGAAATGATCTGCGCAATGAACACTCCCTGTACGCCCCACCCGAGGACTTGCGTAAACAGGATAGCCAGGGGAACCACGATGATCGCGATCCGGATCGTGGTAATAATCAGTCCGGGTACACCCTTCCCGAAACCCTGGAACACGCGTCCGCTGATCATTCCGATCACAATGAAAGGATAGGCAAAAACGTTGTAGCGTACATACATGATGCCGACACTGGTGATCGCGGGTTCCGTGGAGAATATACGGATAAAATACGGAGAAATCAGGTAAAAGAAAATTCCCAGGGTCAGGGCGATGATCTCTCCGCAGCCGATCACGTACAAATAGGTTGAACGCATCAGATCAAAACGTTTGGCACCGTAAAGCATGCCGGTCAGTGTCACCATGGCCGATGCACAGGCCATGATCGGCAGGAAGAAGAGTTGATCCATGCGCATCCCCACACCGACTCCGGCAACCGCGTCACTGCCGAAAATGACGACAATGCGATTAAAGAGCATCTGTCCCAGTGACATGACCACAAAAGCCAGCGAAGCCGGCAAGCCGACACGGAAAATCGTCTTCAGGATATCCCAGGAGAAAGAAAAGTCACCAAAAGCGAACTGTACCAGACTGCCTTTGCGGATAAAGAAGAAATAAATATACAGCAGTGTTACCACCAGATGTGCCGTGATGGTTGCCCAGGCGGCACCGGCAATTCCCAGTTTAAAGGCAAAGATATAGATGGGATCCAGGATCACGTTAACTATCGTCCCGATGATCATAAAACGGACCGGCGTGCGCACATCGCCCTCGCCCGTCAGAACGGAGCGGAAGAATTCATTCAGGATATTAAACACAAAACCGAAAACAATGACCTCAAAGTACTGTACCGCCAGTCCCAGGATATTTTCCGGCGCACCTAAAAGCCGAAAAATAGGATAACGGAATACAATGCTCAGGACAGATATCAGAATGCCCAGTACCACCCCGATGATCACCGTATGTTCGGCGGCATTGTTGGCTAAACGTTTATTTTTTGCACCCAGAGCACGCGAGATCAGCGAGGTAATTCCGATTCCCAGACCGAAACAGATGCTGATGGCAAAAAATACGAAGGGCAGATTGAATTGCATGGCCGCAATGGCATCGCCGCCGATCCGGCTGACAAAAAAGGTGTCGGTCAAGTTGTAGAGATACTGCACCACCATTCCGAAAAATACCGGCAAAGACAGGCTCCAGACGGCTTTACGGGGATGTGCAATAATTTTTTCGACGCGTGTTTGTTCTTCGGGCATAGGATTCCTGATATAATCTTTAAAGATAATTATTTGCGCAAATAAATGGAAACACTTTGTCAACAAACAAGAATAAGTTCGGATCTCTACGCATCCTTCCGGGATTTTTCAATTGCCGGCCAAAAGGAATGTCAGTAGATCTTCCGGGGATGCAGGAGATAATAGAATAAGATCAGTACGGAATATAATTCGAGCCTGCCCAGCAGCATAAAAAAGCTGAGCACGATCTTGGATGCGGGATCGAAGAAAGCGTAATTCTCAATTGCTCCCACCCGGGACAAACCGGGACCGATATTGCTCAAAGTGGCAACCGATGCGGAAAAAGCGGTTACAATGTCATAACCCCGGAATGTCAGGAAAAGCGTGCCCGATGCAAAGATCATTAAAAAAAGGAGAATAAAAGCGATCACGTTCTTCAACATGTCGTCGCTGACTTTTTCATTGCCAAGTTTCAGGGTGAATTTGGCATTGGGATAGGTGGCCTTTTTTATTTCTTTTACAATGAAATTCGTGCCGATCATCAGGCGGATCTGCTTCATGCCGCCGCCGGTGGAACCGGAACATCCGCCCGCAAACATCAGGAATATAAGTAAAATTCGGATGAACGCCGGCCAGAGTTCAAAGTTCGCCGTTACATAACCCGTTGTCGTCGTGATCGAGACCACCTGAAACGCGGCATAGCGCAGAGCGGTCCAAAAATTGTTTTCCGTCCCGGAAAAATAGATGCCCAATGCGGTTATCAGGATCGATACGAGGATCAGAAGGGAATAAAAACGCCATTCCCGGTTATGCAGGATCTCGCTGAAACGCCCTTTGATCAGACTGAAATGAAGAACAAAGCTGGTCCCGGCCAGAAACATGAATACCAGGATCACCATTTCAACGTACAAACTGTGAAAGCCCGCAATGGAGGCATTGAGCGTTGAAAACCCGCCGGTGGCTAGCGTTCCGAATGTATGACAAAGGGCGGTATATAGATCCAGCCCTCCCAGCATCAGCAGCAGTGTTTCCGCCACGGTCAGCCCCAAATATATTCCCCAGAGGATCAGTGCGGTATTTTTTACCTTTGGGCTGATCTTCTCTTTGGTTGGACCGGGGACTTCCGCACGGAAGAGCTGTGTAGAACTCAGACCCAGAGTCGGTAGAATAATAATGGCCAGCAAAATGATCCCCATGCCGCCCAGCCAGTGTGTAAAACTGCGCCAAAACAGCAATCCCCGGGGCGCGGCTTCAATATTCCTAAGCACCGTAGCTCCGGTAGTGGTAAAACCGGACATAGTTTCAAAAAAGCAATCAACAAAATTTGTTCCAAAAACTCCGCTGAACAAAAATGGCAGGGATCCGAAAAGCGCCGCGAACAACCATCCCAGAGATACGATAATAAATCCTTCACGGGTACGCAGATTTTTCCCCGACCGCAAGAAGAATGCCAGCATAAAACCCGTAACCAGAGTAATCGCTATACTTTTAATAAATGCCATGGCATCTCCGGAACGGTAATAGAGCGAGAAGATCAGAGGAAAACACATGCTTGCCGCAATAATGATCAGCAGAATCCCCTGTATTTTAAATATGGCTCTCCAGTTCATATTCCGGAACCTTTATATTCAGGCAAAGATCGTTTCAATCAGGCGTTTGGATTCGGGAAGGACAAAGATGATGGCGACATCTCCCAATAAGAGACGGTCTTCTCCATGCGGAATGATGACCTGCCCATCGCGGTAAATGACGCCGATGATCATTCCCTTGGGGAATTCGATCTCGTTCAGGGTTTTACCCAGGATAGGGAGTTCCTGCGAGATCTTGATCTTGACAGTTTCGGCATCAATATAGGGGACCGGCGAAACGGAAAGAATATCGCCTTTGCGGCAGTATTTCATGATCTCACCCACAGCCAGCGATTCGGTTGAGAACACCGAATCGATCTCCTTGACCTGATTGATAATGGAGCTGATCGCAATATTGGAAATATTGCAGACGGCTTTAAAGGCTTTATGCTTCTTGGCCAGTACGGCCGATATGATGTTGTGCTCATCATCCGGAGTGACGCAAACGACAAAGGCGTCCTCCATATCCAGCTCGGCCAATACGCCCGGATTGGTCCCCGAACCTTTGATAATAAGGACATTGTCCAGTTCTTCGGTCAGGCGCTCGCATTCACGTTCATCTTCTTCAATGATGGTCACACGTTTTCCGTTTTTTTCCTGCAGTCTTGCCAGTTCCCGGCCGATGCGGTTACCGCCGTTGATGATCACTTTGCGGACCTTGATATGCGAGGCAAAATATAAGCTGATCAATTTATGCAGGGTATCGGATTTCCCGATGATATATAGCTTATCCCCGACCTGGAGACGGTCTTCGCCACCGGGGATGCGGACGATATTGCCTTTTTTGATAGCGATAACCCTGATCTTATTCCAGATCGCATCCTCTTGGGTTACTTCCTTTAACTTTTTATCTTTACCCGAAAAATCCTCGCCGACGACAATGCCAAAAACCCGGACATTTTCTTTTAAAAAGTGGATATGCTCAATGGTATCCGGTTCCGCGATTAGATCGACGATCTTATTAATGGTCAGCTGTTTGGAAGCCACAATACGGTCAATCCCGAAATCTTCAGGAGTATTGGGCGGACCCGGAAAATAATGATTCACATTTTCCACTTTGGCGATGGTCGTTGCGGAGCTGAGCTTTTTTACCAAACCGCAGGATACGATATTGACATTATCGTCATTGCTCAAAGCCAGAAACAGGTCGGCCTTTTCCACATTTGCATGACGAAGAATGCGGATATCGGTTCCGCTTCCGGTAATAACAAATGCATCCAGGCTATCGTTCAGAAATTTTGCTTTCTTATCTGATTTTTCAATAACCGTAACGTCATGGTCTTCGCGGATCAGTTCTCCGGCAACCGCAGAACCCAGTTCGCCTCCGCCGACAATGACTATGTTCATGGTTTTATCCTTTCGTTATCGAAGTGCTGTCAGGGATAGCGCGGCGTTTTCCCCGGGAATACGACCGTTTTGTTCTATGATCCATCCTTTTCATCGCTGAATGTTAAAAAAAAGCCTATCCAATTACAATGATTTTCTATCCTGCCGTCAAACCGAAAAAAGACCGGGCGGCAATATTGTTTTAAAGTCCTGCCTGTTCCGTATCCGGAAAAATTTTGTGTTTTGGCAAGAATAATATCCGTTGTATCTTTATCTGAAAAATAGATGAGGTGAAGATCTTGAAAATACCACGATTATTGATCTATACTCTGGTCATAATACTGACCCTTACGGCATGCGGTAAAAAACTCCCGGAACTGACCCCCGAACAGGCCCACGCCGCCGATACACTGGGCATTGACCGGGAAATACTGCGTGAACTCATGGCCAAGCCCCTATATGAATTCAGCGAGCGCGATATCGATATTTATCTGCCCTACTTGCAGTATACCGTTCCGGATTTGCAGGAACGAATCCGGCATCTTGCCAGGAAAAATCTGGGGCAGCCCTACGATATCTATCTGCTGGGTGAATATCCTGTTGAGATATACGATGAGCAGCCGCTTTATAATCTTAAGGAAAGCGACTGTGTGGTCTTTGTGGAACATACCGTTTCTATGGCGCTGGCACGCGACTGGCAGAGTTTCTTTGCCATTTTGCAGCGATTGAGGTACATGGACGGAATTATCAGCTATACAACCCGTAACCATTACGGCGAATATGACTGGCCGGAGAATAATACCTGGCTGGCCAAAGATATCAGTGCCCGGCTGGCGGGTGAACGTGTCGGTACCGATACGACAAAAGTCAATAAAACAAATTTCTTTATGAAACGCGGCGTGCCTTACACCCTTCCGGAAGATTCCCTGATCTGGGCCTATATCCCCATCGAGATCATGCCGGAAATGTTTGACAAGCTTCAAACGGGCGACATTGTCAATGTGGTGCGCGGTTACAAAAATCAAAAATGGGTCGGGCATTACGGCTTTGTGATGGTCGATGAGGACGGCGGTGTGAACTTTCTGCACTCAACAGCTCCTCAGGTGATTGAACAGGATTTCCCCGAACTGGTACAACTGCTGATGGCGGCAAATGCCGAAAAGGCGGAAAAGAACGCCGAATTGGAGCTCGTCAATGCGGAGATCAAGGCGCATAATGCGCTGTTCCCGGATTCCATGCGGGTCTATGAACCCTACCTTACCCAGACCCTGGGTTACCGCTTCCTGCGGATCAATGAAGATCCGCTCGGAAATCTTCTGGAAGACGGACAGGAATTACAGCTCCGGGTTGTGCCTGTTACGCCGCAAGCGGTGAAAACAACAAAAAGGGATTCGGTCTTAAACGGATTAAAATAACCCTCAGACAACATGTCACCTTTACATGACATTAATATTGCCATTATGGCGATCGGCTTTGCGCATTCGTTGTATGCGGGGATCATGCTCTTGCTAAAGAAAAATGCCCGGCTGTCCGATCGGGTGCTGGCCGCCTGGCTCTTCTTTATTTCCCTGCAGATGCTCCTTTCCCTGTTCAACACCCGCTTCCCGGTCACGGCCTTTCCGTTCCTGCCCTTTATTTACGGACCCCTGCTCTATATTTATATCAATACCCTGATCCCAGAACATCCGCGCTTGCGTTACTACTATTCCACACTTGCAGTTCCCCTGATCGCCTTTTTTATTGTTTCACTCATCTACCGAAAGGAACCGGTGCTTGCCCTGGACAGTTTTCTCGTACAGGATTCCCTGCAGGCTCTGCGTCTATCCTATGCCATTCTTCTGATGGTCTCCTTTCTTGCCTATTCCATTCTGACCTTTATTAAACTGAATAAACATCGTATCAAGATCAGGGACCTGTATTCCTATACTTCCCAGAAGATCACCCTGGGCTGGGCGCTTTTTGTCTCCATTTCCTTTTTTGTGCTTTATGCCCTTCTCTTTATTATCGGACTGACCCGGGTCCTGGTACGGAATTTTCCGCTGGACCCTGTTCTGCTGGGCAATGTGATACTGGTGTTTTACGCCTTTGCCTTCAGTATTTTCGGGTATCAGCAGGACCGTATCTATCCCGAGAGCAGTAAAAAGAGCGGCGGCAAATACGCCCGCAGCGGGTTGCGTCCGGAAGCGATGGATACCCTGAAACAAAAATTGCTGGATCTGATGGAAAAAGAACATCTGTACAGGGAGCCGGAACTGAGTATTTTGGATGTCTCAAATAAACTGCATGTACCGCGGCATCATGTTACGCAGGTGCTGAATGAAAAACTCGGGAAAAATTTTTACACCTTTATTAACGGCTACCGGGTTGAAGAAGCCAAGACCTTACTGAAAGACCCGAAGAATGATGTTCTGACCGTTCTGGCCATCGGTTATGATGCCGGGTTTAACTCTAAATCCTCGTTCAATACGCTTTTTAAAGAATCTGTCGGCGTAACCCCCTCAGAATACCGCAAAAGGTCTGTGGGTGCTTAATATATCTCAAATTACCGGAAATACTTCAATTGCGCAAGGCAGCTTACTGACCTGCAACGGTCTTTAGAGCTGCGCTTCGCCGATCAATGAATTCGCGGATCAAAAATACCGTCTGTTCCAGCACATCCCAGTCCAGGGTTTTCGCAATATCGTCCGGATGGTGATAGGGCTGTTCTCCGCCGGAACTGTAGAGAAAAATGGCCCTTAGGCCCCGTTTTGTAAAAGGGTAATGATCGCTGTTCGGACTGTTGTCCCGGATCCGGCATTCTCCAAAGTCCAGAGTCTCACAGATTTCCTGCAGGATCGCAGCTTCTTTGGGGCAGGCGGCGCCGTTTACCATGCCGTATCCCTTGTGTCCCGAACCTACCATGTCCAGGTTGATCAGGCAGATAACACGTTCCGGATCATAGCGCGGCGAAGCCGCAAAATGTTCCGCGCCCAGCAATCCCTGTTCTTCGCCGGTCAGCAGACACACCAGCAGGGAACAGGCCGGCGGATCTTCTGCGTAATGGCGGGCAAGTGCCATCAAAACTGCCGTTCCACTGGCATTGTCGTTGGCGCCGGGATAATAAATCGTCCCCAGATCACCCATGTGATCGTAATGTGCGGTCAGCATGATCAGCGAGTCGCTGCTGCCGGGGATCAGCGCGATAATATTATGACTGCGCAGTTTTTTATAGGCACTGCGGTGAGCAACCACAAGTTCCTTCGGGCTTTCTTCCAGCAGGGATGCACGGATCTGCAGAGCGGCCGTATAATAACGTTTGTCCTGCTTGCTCTGCAGAATGTCTTCTTCGGGGAAGAGCAGCAAAGCGGATCTCTTTTGTCCGTCACGGGTCTGCATAATATGGCGACGCACTGCCGAAACACTGAAAAGGTCCAGGGAGTCCTGCAGTATTTTCAGTGTATCTTCACCGTATATCTCCATATTCTCCGGGCAAAAGTGTCCATGGAAAGAGGCACTGTAGGGGTGCGGAATAAAATCATAACCCGGCCGCAGGGTGTCGCCGTTCAGAACGCAGAGCGGCGTTTCCAGGGTGACGTTGATGGTATAAGGCACCGTTTGCCGAAAAACCCGGATACCGCAGTCTTTCAGCTGGCGGACAATATAGCGTTCCGCATGAAAGATCCCGCCGGCGGCATAACTCCGGCCGCGGCACTTTTCCGAGCTCAGGTAACGGATATCCTGCTGTAAATCTTCCCGCAGGTTTTCAGCGGCTACCGTACAAACGCTGCTCAACAGCATCAAGAGGTATAATTTGCGTAAGATCGGGGATTTCATTCCATTCTCCTTAAAAAGATGAAAAATAACTTGCCTCTCTATGCAAAACATTTTATAATTTCGGGCTTTGACATCTGTCCCCTTCGTTCAGTGGTCAGGACTCAGGATTTTCATTCCTGCAACAGGGGTTCGAATCCCCTAGGGGATACAACACCCCGCCGATGGCGGGGTGTTCCTTTATATGCCGCTTTTTAATGATCGCAGGGATTGGCGCCGCTTTCCAGCGTTCCATCCAGCCATTCGCGGACAATACAGGCCGGATCGCCGGCGGGGGCTCCCAGTACCACTTCAATGCCATATTGTCTAAACAGCTGCTGAGCATGCATTCCCATACCACCGGTGATGATCACCCCGGCTTTTTGCTCCGAGAGCCACTTGGGCAGGACACCCGGTTCATGCGGCGGCGGTGTCACATCCTCACTGCGCAGAATATTCTTATCCTTATCCGTATGAAAAAGCCGGAATTGCTCGCAATGTCCGAAATGCTGTGATAAACGTCCTCCGTTTACCGGTACTGCTATGATCATTTCCATCTCCTATACTTTTTTTTATTGTTGTGCCTCTTATCGAGAAAACTTACAGGTTCTTCCGATCTTTTACAAGCGCGGATTTCTCTTCCTTCGGTTAAAACAGCGGCAGTTTTCCGGATCTGAAAGCTTCGTAAGCTTCCCGGATGTTCATGGATACGGCACCCGCATAGACTTTAATACCGGCGCGGCTCAGAACTCCCGCGGCATTCCCGCCCGGTCCGTTTCCCGTGATCAGTACGGAAACCTTTTCATCCAGCAGGCGCTGAGCTGTCCGCGGTCCGGCGCCATGCGCTTCATTTTCGGCATCCCGGTTATCAATGATGGACAATTTGTCGTTTTCTTCGTCATACAGTAAAAAATACGCACTTCGTCCGAATCGCGGGTCGATGGGATCTTCCCATCCTTTTCCTTTTGCACTAAAGGCAATTTTCATTTTATTTCCTTTCCTTTTTCATTTAATATCTCAATGATCTTTTTCCAGCTTTTTTCAAGCAATTTTCCACTCTCTATGGCGGGTTCTTCCACCATACTTTTTCCACGTACCATAGCATCGGTGATGCGCAGATCGTAGGGCAGTTCCGCCAGCAGGCCAATGTTTTTCTCTTTTAAAAATTCCAGGATCTTATCTCTGTTCCGGATGTTCAGATCCGCTTTATTAATAATGCAGCCGGCAGGGATCCTGAAGCGCTCCACCACACTGTAAACACGTTCCAGGTCATGAAGTCCGGACAGTGTCGGTTCCGTGACCAGCACGGCGTAGGAAGCTCCGGAAAGCGAAGAGATCACCGGACAGCCTATACCGGGCGAACCGTCGACCAGAACATAGTTTTTATTCGTGGCTTCCGCAAGTTTCACCGCTTCCTGCTTGACCCTGGCCACCAGTTTGCCGGAATTTTCGGCTCCGACATTCATTCGGGCATGGATCATTTCGGCTCCGGTCCTGATCCGGGACAGGTACCAGTATCCCACGTGATTTTCAATATTGCTTATAGCATTGACGGGACAAACCCTTGCGCAGTAACCGCAGCCCTCGCAATCAAGTTCTTTCACGTGATAGCTTTCCTTGATAATATCGATGGCATCGAACCTGCAGACCTCCGCGCATTTCCCGCAGCGGATGCAGGTTTCCGGATCGATCCGGGCCAGTTCCCCGCTGTAAAAGTCATGCTGATCGCGATAATCCGGATCCAGAAAAACGTGCATATCCGCAGCATCCACATCGCAGTCTGCAACCACCAGATCCGTATTCCCCAGGACGGCAAAGGAAGCCGTCACGGAGGTTTTGCCGGTCCCGCCTTTTCCGGATATTACCACTATCTCTTTCATTGACGGCCCTTTTCCGTATTTGCGGTTGCGCTTGCGATACCTAGTGTCCGGATAATATCTTCCAGTGCATTGCGGATCTCCGGAAAATTTTGATATAGCAATTTTCCCTCGGCATAATACTCCGCAATGCGGCGCTGCTGCGGAATGCGGGCTATTAACGGGATATGTTCTTTCCGGCAATAGACTTCCACATCGCCGTTGCCGATCCCGTCGCGATTCAACACTACGCCGAAATCCTTTCTCAACTCACGCACAGTATCGACTGCCAGTTCTAAGTCATAGAGCCCGACCGGAGTGGGCTCCGTGACAAGGATGATATAATCGGCGTCTTTAACCGCTTCGATCATGGGACATGAGGTCCCGGGCGGAGCATCGTAGATCCGCAGGATATCAGCGGAAAAATGTTCGTCGATATAGTGTATCGCTCCTTCGATCAGCGGAACGGCCTGCTCTTCACCGATATCCAAAATGCCCTCTATAAAATCCAGAGATTTACGGGAAAAATGCCGAATCAAGCCTGTTCTTTTTGCCTTCATCGGCAGGGCACCCACCGGGCACAATTCCGAACAGGCGTAGCAGGAATGGCAAAGCTGCGGGAAAACCAGAATTTCATCTGCGATGCGAGTGATCGCATTAAAATTGCAGACCTCGCGGCAGCGGTTACAGAGCGTACAGGTATTCCGCTGCCATTCCGGGATCATGGTGTTGAAGGTCTCTTCATAAATTTTATTTCCGGCGATAAAGAGGCCGGAATTGGGTTCTTCCACATCCAGGTCCGCCAACACCACATTTCGGTATTCCGATAAATACACGGCAAGATTACTTGCCAGGGTTGTTTTCCCGGTCCCACCTTTACCGCTCGCAATACTGATTTTCATGTACAAATTTCCCGTTGCCGGCCGATATCAACTGCAATCTTTGTCAGTATGTTCTGCCGTTTTGTTTAGGGGCTTCAGGTTTTTTCTATTTCCTTGATCCTGGAATTGATCGATTTCAGATCTTCGTTCAAACGCCGGGATTCCTCTTTCAGGACCTGCAGGTCATCAACATCGTTATAGCGGGGGTAAGGATCGTAGGGAGCGCGGGCGCGCCAGCCGAAACCGCGGCCGAATCCAAATCCGCGGCCCAGGCCTCTGCCTCCGTATCCGCCGCCGCCAAATCCGCATTTACTGAATCCGGGGCTGTCGTATCCTGAACAATAGCCCATTCCTCTTCCTGTCCTCGGGCCCATTCCGTCAGGGCCTGTTCTGTCTCCTCTTGGCATTTTATTCTCCTTTCATTTTTATTTTTATCTCATTCGTCCGCCGCGTCCCTTGCCGTGGCTGTATACCGGTTGTTGCCTGGAGCATTCCGGACATTCCTCAGCAGCCGGTCCCCGGATGGTTTCCGCCCACGGACGTCCGCAACGGTGGCATTGCCGTTGTCCTCCGGCCGGCGGATACATTCGAATCGCCTTGCCGCCGATCAGGGCATCTACGATCTTTTTCCGTGCACGTTTCAGAATATTGCCAAATGTCTGTCTGGACACTCCCATCTTTTCGGCGGCGTCATTCTGATACAATTCCTCAAGATCCGCCAGACGGAGTGCTTCCAGCTCATCGGCTTCCAGTCCGATTTCTTCAAGCTCTGCCATGCGACGACCGCGCGGCTTAAAGTACCGGGTCTCAAAATCTCCGTATATCCATCTTGTTTTTACGGGCCGGGGCATCAATACTCCTTTATTGGCATATGCCAATTATAATTTAAAAAAAACGAATGAGGAATCAAGGGAAAAATGACGGGGTAAGATATAATGCATTGAGTCAATCGCATTGAGTCAATCGCATTGAGTCAATCCAATCTCCGACCTGATTCACTCCGGAAATGCCTAAGGTCTTGCCGCATTTATCGTATTTCTTTTTGTTTAATCTTTTTCCAGACTTCGTCCAGTTCCCTCAGTGTGGCATCTTTTATGGAATTCCCGCTTGCCTTATAATGATCCTCTATAGCCGAAAATCGCCGGTAGAATTTATTGTTGCTGCGCTTTAATGCCTGCCCGGGATGCAGACCGTAAAAACGGCTGAGATTTACCAGCGCAAACAGGATATCCCCCATCTCCTCTTCCATGGCTTCGCGATCCTCCGAAGCCTTTGCCGCCCGGAATTCTTCCAACTCTTCGTCCAGTTTTTTCCAGACCTCCGCTACATTCTCCCAGTCAAAACCGATCGCCGCAGCTTTTTCCTGCATGCGGAAAGCGCGATGCAACTCCGGCAAGCGGTGCGGGATACCGTCCAGCAAATGTTCCCTTGCTTCTTTTTGCTTTTCCTTTTCCCAAGCACGGTTAGCTTCCTCAATGCTGTATTCGCGGTCTTTTTGAAATACATGCGGGTGCCGCCGGCGCATTTTATCGCTGATGCCTTCCAGCACTTCTTCAAAACCGAATTCCCCTTTTTCTTCTGCGATCAGGATCTGGAATACCACATGCAGCAACACATCACCCAGTTCTTTTTTTAGATGTTCTGCATTCTCTTCTTCAATAGCATCTGCGGCTTCATGGACTTCCTCCAGAAAATACGGCACCAGCGAACGCGAACTCTGTTCACGGTCCCAGGGACAGCCTTCCGGCGAGCGCAGCTTGCGGACGATAGTGATCAGTTCGTCAAAGCTTTTCATGGGAATTCGCGGTTTTATGTTGTGCGCGTATAATGCGGATACGCTGAATGCGTTTGTGCTCCATTTCATCGACAATAAAAATATGATTCTGATAGCGGAATGCATCATGCCGCCCCGGAATACGTCCCAGGCGGTCCATAACAAAACCGCCCAGGGTATCGTAAACCCGCTCCTCGGGGAATTTTATACCCAGGATCTCTTCCAGTTCGTCCAGATTAATGGCCGCATTGACGGCACATTCGTTCCGGGTCAGCCATTTCAGCATATTGCTTCCCGCTTCATTCTCATCCCGGATATCCCCCACGATCTCTTCAATGGCATCCTCCAGCGTTACTAAACCGCTGGTCCCTCCGTATTCATCCACTACAATGGCAATCTTGGTCTTTTTTTCCTGAAAAACACTGATGGCCCTGGAAACGGAACACTGCTCCGGCAAAAAGAGCGGCGGACGTATCAGGGCATCTATGGTGACCGCATCCTTTGCATCCAGGTAAGCCAGAATATCCTTTTCGGATATGAATCCGATAATATTGTCAAGATCGTTGCGATAAACGGGAAAACGCGCAAAACGCTGGTTACTGACAAAGCTGAAGATATCTGCCAGAGAACGGCCGGCATCCACGGCAACCATATCCGGCCGGGGGATCATGATCTCGCGTACACAGGTTTCGGTTGATTCCAGAAGTGAAGTGATCATTTCGATCTCTTTTTCCTGAAACTCTCCCCGCTCTTCGCCGATCTGCACCAGTGTCTTGATGTCATTCTCATTATGGATCAGCTTGTCATGTTTGATACGCAGGGCTTTTTCGGCAATTCGGCTGATAAAGTACAAAACCAGGGTCAGCGGAAAAAATAAGGTGTAAAAAATGCCGATCAGTATGCTCATGCGCATGCCGGTCTTTTCGGCATTGTGCAGGGAGATCGTCTTGGGAATGACCTCCCCAAAGATCAGGACCAGAAGTGTGACAACCACGATCTCGAGAAAAGCGGTCAGCAGGTGATGCAGCCCGTATTGATTGGAAAGCCGGTATACAATGACGGTTGTCAGTACGGTAAGTGCTATATTGACGAGCGTATTCCCGATCAGGATGCTAATCAGTAATTTTTGCGGCTTTCCCAGAAGCTTCAGCGTGCGTTTGGCCGCGTTGCTTTTCAGACTGCGTAAGGCATCTTTCCGGGCTCCGAACAAGGCTGTTTCCGAACCCGAAAAAATACCGGACAGAATCAAAAGGCAAATAAAAATTATAATGCTTAAACCAAGCGACATGACTACCTGTCAAAATATTGCGTTAAAAAGCGCTCTTCCAGTTCCGTCATCTTCCTGCGTTCCGACTCACTTCCGTCTTCGTAACCGCAAAGATGACAAACGCCGTGGATCAGGACCCGCGCAAATTCACGTTCGTATTGCTCTCCAAAATTTTCCGCGTTACTGCGAATCCGTTCCGGACTGCAGTACAGTTCCCCCTCAGGCACTGCTTCGTCTTCGATGAGAAAGCTGATGATATCCGTATAGACGTCCTCATGAAAATAGGACAATTTCATTTCGCGCAGAGCGTCGTCACCGGTCGCGATCACGCTGATCTGAAAGTGTTCCCGCCCCAGCGCCCGCAATACCTTTCTCAATAATTGCCGTATGCGCAGATCCGGAAGCGGAAGCGTCTCCTTGCTTTCGTTAAAGATCCGGACAGAACGGCTCATGGTTTGACTTCTTTGGAATTGCTGTTGCTTTCTTTTTTGTCGTCTTTCTTTTCGTCTTTCTTTTCCTCTTTTCTTTCGCCCTTCTCTTCGTCCTTTTTGTCATCCGGATAAGGCAGGCGTTCGTGATACAGACCCACCAACATCGGATAGATGGCCCTTTTGATATTCTGCACATCGGCGATTGTCAGGGGACATTCATCCAGTTGACCGCCGTAAAGGCGTTTTTCAATAACGTCATCGATCTTGAATTCAATGTTTCGGGGACTGGGCTTTACCAGAGAACGCACAGCCGCTTCGGCGGCTTCCACGATCATCAGCAATCCGGTTTCTTTACTGTTGGGCTTCGGTCCCGGATAACGGAATTCGTTCTCCTGCACCGAATTCTCACCGGTCTCTTCCTTGGCTTTCTGATAGAAATAATCCACCAGCATGGTCCCGTGATGCATCGCAATGAAATCCTTAATGCGATCCGGCAGTCTTTCCTCTTCTGCCAGCTCCAGTCCGTTCCGCACATGCGAAATGATCACTTTGGCCGCCATGTGTGGTTTAAGCTGGTCGAGCTTGTTATTGCCGGAAGCCTGGTTTTCCACAAAATACTCTGCTTTACTCAGTTTTCCGATGTCATGATAATAGGCACCGACACGGGCAAGCAGACTGTTGGCGCCAATCTTTTCCGCAGCCGTTTCCAGAAGGTTTCCTACGACAATGGAATGATTAAAGGTGCCCGGAGCTTCCAGGGACAGGCGTTTCAGCAAGGGACGGTTCATATCCGAAAGTTCCAGCAGGGAAAGGCTTGTGGTTACTCCAAAGATCCTTTCCAGCATGATCATCAGTCCATTAGTCACCAGTACGGAGACAACGGCATTGCCCAATGCCATGGCACTCATGTTCAGCAGCTGAGAAGGCTGCTCCAAAGAAGAGATCCCGACTGCCGCAATGCCCACAATATAGCCGATGATCACAAAAAGCAGCGGCCGCAGGACGTTTTCCCGGTTCCGGTTGCTGCGCAGGGCGACAATGGCCATCATCACCGGGAATACGTGCAGAATGATAAAGCGAAAAGCGCCGCCCATCACATAGGTCAGAACCAGCAGGACCACTGCTGAACCGACCATGGCGATCCGTTCGTCAAAAAAGACCATCAGCAGCATTGCGGTGATTGTCATCGGGACCAGTGCAATATTGGCGGGAGCCAGCATGGCCACCGCTGATCCCAGTCCCAGGCTCAGCATCATGCAGATGATTAAAAGTAAAAAACGGTTCACATCGCTGAAAATGGTTTTGTCATACAGGATCAGGAAGATAACAAAGATCATATAGATCACGACCATGACCAGGATATCGCCCAGGATCTTCAGTACGGCGTTCCAGCCTTCGATATTTGCGTTGCGCTTTTCTTCGGCGACATTCAAAGAGTAGATCTTCTGATAAATCTCCTCGGTGATCAGCGTGTTGGCGCCGACGATCTTTTCATCCTTGAACACCTTGCCCGCAACCAGCGGGATACGGCTGATCACGTCTTTCTGGCGCGTTACGGTACGTTCCTTGTCAAAGATCAGATTGGGTTTTATCAGTATCCCCGCAATACGGGAGATCAGAATCTTTTGGGAGTGCGCTTCAATATCCTTGACCAGGTTTTCCGTCAGCTGTGCATTGGCGGAGGCAATATCGTAAATGTTCTTCTGAGTCCCGGGCTTCTCCACTCCCTGAATGCGAACGGCGATCTGCGTCGAGCGGATGGAATCCAGGGGAATATCGGAAACACCGCTTTCGTACAGGGAGGAAAGATGCGTAATAAAATTTTCGCGGATACGGGAGATATCCAGGCGGTTTCCGTCATCCGGTCGGTATATTTCCGTGAACGGTGATTCGGCAACAGTGATATTATACTGTTCCCGGAACGCATTGCTGATAGCAACAAAGGCATTGCTGTCCGTACGCACGGTTTCGTTCAGTTTATTCAGATCGGGTGCGGAATAGCGTTCCAAATTCCGGGTTTGAAGAGACCCCTGGTATTTATAATAGCGCTGTTCCAAAGTTTTTGCCATTTGAAAGAACAATTCGGCGCGCTCGGCCTGTTCCGCCTTGACGCTTTCATCCAGAGTAAAAACATAGGCGACTTTTTTCAGCGCTTCGGACTGTTCGCGCCGGATCAGTGCTTCGGGTTTTAGTACATCAAAATCATAGGGCGCGATAATATCAGTCCGGGTTATATCCCCCATTTGATAATTGTAGCGGTAACTTTGTTTCTTGGGCGCCATCAGCGCAGAGAAAAGGATCACGAGGATCAGTATGGACAAAGTCCAGAACGGGATCTCCGTTGACTTATGAAACATGGATTTTCTTTTTTTTGCAGCCATAAATATCATCCTGTAAAATACATAAATTGAAAATAAGACAGTTTGGAGTTTATATCAACCAAAATTACGCGATATGCGGCCGAATATCCTTAATGACGAGCTGAATGCGTTTCACATCATTCCAGACATTGATCGTAGGAACAAAAACAAGATCCACCTGCTGACTGCTATCCATGATCATTTCATATTTGGTCAGCATATTCCATCCGATACAGTTCAAATTGAGATTGTTATCCCGGATAGTGAATTTCAGGTGCTTATCCTTCAGGAGCGCCGCATTCCGGACGCTGACACCATGCAGGCTGAATTTGGGACGCATATTCCCGGGTCCGAAGGGTTCCATGTCATGCAAAAAATCCATCAGGCGGCTATTGATCTCCGGAAGCGTAATGCCGGCATCCACTTCAATAACGGGTTCCAGCATTTCGTCACTGATATTGGCTTGGGCATAAGCCTGGAATTCCGCTTCAAATTTCGGGATATCCTCTTCATTGACAGTTAGTCCCGCCGCCATCTGATGACCGCCGTAGGCACTTAGGTGCGTTGAACAGGCGGTCAGCGCCGCGTGGAGATCGAAACCCGTGATACTTCTGCCGCTGCCTTTACCTGCGCCCTCGCTGAGTGCGATCAGAAAAACCGGACGGTTAAAACAATCCTTGATCTTGGAGGAAACGATCCCGATGACCCCGGGATGCCATTCGCCGGCCAGGACCAGTGCCTTGGGTAATTTTTCGCCGTATTTTTCCCGGACCTGCGCAACGGCTTCGCGGGTAACACTGCGTTCCACGCGCTGACGTTCGGCATTTTCCTCATGAAGAATTATACTGAAATCCCTCGCGATCTTGCGGTCTTCGGTTGTCAGCAGCGTGATGGCCCTGCTGGCATTCCCCATTCTGCCTACGGCATTCAGCCGCGGCGCAAGCCCAAAAACAATATTGACTACCGAAATCTCCTCCGCGGACATCTTGCAGACATTGAAGAGTTCAAGAATCCCCGGGCGGCAGTTCTGCCTGCGGATACGTTCCAGCCCCGCCCGTACCATGCAGCGGTTTTCGTCGACAAGGGGAACAATGTCCGCAGCGGTGCCGATCGCCACAAGATCCAGAAAGGGAACGGCTTTTTCCGCACTGCCGTAGAGGCTTAGGCAAATCGCCTGCAGCAGTTTGAAGACCACACCGGCGCCGCAGAGTTCCCGGAAAGGATAGCTGTCCTCCCGTCGCTTGGGATCCAGGATAGCTGCTGCGTCCGGCAGCGATTCTCCCTGTTCATGATGATCGGTGATGATAACCGCAATTCCGTTCCGGACCGCATAGCCGATCTCCGCGTTTGCAGTGATACCGCAATCGCAGGTGATGATCAGATCGATTCCCTGTTCGATGGCATGATCGATGCCTTCCGTAGACACGCCGTAACCTTCTTTTTCCCGTTCGGGGATATAATAATAGACATTTTCGTTCAGCGTCCGGAGAAAGAGATATAAAATGGAGGTCGACGTTACGCCGTCCACATCATAATCCCCGTAGATCAGGATCTTCTTTTTTTCCTTACATCCGCGGATAAGCATCTCCACCGCTTTATCCATGTCCTGTATCAGGAAGGGATCATAGAGGGTGGCATCTTTCTTGTTAAAGTATTGTTCCAGGGCCGGGAGCGAGCGGATGTTCCGGTTTAGCAAAACGCGGGTATGGAGCAGGGGCAGACGGAATAGTCTGCTGTAATCAAGCACATCTTCCGCGGATATGTCGGGATAGATCCATTTCATAATATTTATGCTCGTTTCGCTGTGGAAGGTTAATAAGCTTAAAGCCGGTCATAAGCCGAATTCTGTTACCCCGATCGCTCGGAGTGATGACCATTTATCTGGCCGGTCCGTTGCCGGGCCGGTCCTGCCACGACCAGGAAAGCGTTCGCCCGAGCAAGGCATACTTTCCAATTTGTGTTGCTCCGGATGGGGCTTGCCGAGCTTCCGGCGTTGCCGCCGGAACTGGTGAGCTCTTACCTCACCGTTTCACCGTGACCCCGACGAATCGGGGACGTTTGCTTTCTGTTGCGCTATCCAGCCCTTACGGACTCCCTGTGTTACGGGGCATCCTGCTCTGCGGAGTTCGGACTTTCCTCCCCGCCCCGATATTTCGGGGAGAGGCGGCCATCCCGCCGACTTTAAGCTATTCTTCCACCTTTTCAAGCGGCGCGAATAAAAAACGGCCGCAATAGTCACAGGTAATAACCTGATTCCTTTTATATATATTCACCCGTTTCTGGGGAATAACCCGGTTATGGCAACCGCTGCAGGCATCACGGATCAACGGTACGACCGCAAGACCGTTGCGAGCCTGGCGGACGCGCAGATACATACTCATAAAATTCCGCGGAATAGCGGCGCTCAATTCACTGCGCTTTTTCTCAAGTTCCGTTTTTTCCTCTTCCGTCTGTTTCTGGGTCTCTTCCAGTGAATTCTTTACTTCCACCAGCCGCTGTTCCATGTCCTGAACAGTCTTTTCACTGTGTCCCATCGCTTCACGAAGACGCTCATTCTCTTCTTCAGCCTGCAATACCTGTCCTTCGGCATTGTTGACCGCTTCTTCGTTAAACTCGATCTCCGCTGTCAGCGCATCGTATTCCCGGTTGGTCGTCACCAGGTAAAGCTGTTCCTTATAGCGGACGGTCTTTTCCTTCAAATCTTCAATCTTTGCCGTATTGCTTCGTATCAGACTTTCGTTCTCTTCAATACTGGTCTGCCGGATTTTGTTCTGCTCTTTTTCGTTTTCGATCTGTTTTTCCATGGTCTTGACCGTCTCCGGAAGATCTCCGAGCCGGGCGATCAGAATGTCCAGCCGCGTATCGAGTTCCTGTAGTTCTATCAGCTGTTGAAGTACTTTTTGCATGAAGCCTTGACCTCCGCTAATTTTTATTCCATATAAAAAACGCACACCTTCAGATGTGCGTTATTTTCCCGGTTTCCGCATTACGGAAACCCTGTAAAGTTCTATTCTCAATGTTCAGAAATACCCCTTATGAATGAACACCAGTAAAGCAAGTTAATATCGTTTATTTTTATCCTAATGTCAAATATTTAATCGATTTTTTATCGGCCGCCCAATACATTGATACCGGAAAAAACAAAATAAAGCGCAACCAGCATCAGGCAGGCGCCTAAACTCAGAGTCACGATTTTACGGACCCTGGGGAAGTTATAAACGCCG
This sequence comes from Fidelibacterota bacterium, assembly GCA_028718545.1. Lineage (GTDB taxonomy): Bacteria > Fidelibacterota > Fidelibacteria > Fidelibacterales > Fidelibacteraceae > M50B103. The sequence goes on from JAQULT010000006.1 coordinate 44,425, forward strand.
GAACGATGCATCAGATAGCCCAGGATCCCGTCCCAGAGAAAATCCACGGATAAATGCACAATAATGAAAAAGATCAGCACGCCGCGGCCAAAACTTTTTGCCTGCAGGACCATGGCAAGACCGGTCGTTGCCCACCATAAGATAAAGTAGGGATTAATACTGGTGACAATACCGCCCAGAAAAGCGGAATAATTCTTTGTCCGTATGCTTTCGTCCCTGCCGGATTTTTTGATCATATCCCCGCCCACATAGAGCAGCATGGCGGCTCCCGCAAAGGCAATGACAGCGTGAACAAGCGGGTCTTCCATGAAATTTGCCGCATAAAATGCCAGAAAAAGGATGAGCGGGATCTCGATCACCGCGTGACCGGCAGCCACGACAAAACCCGCAAAGCGGGAATGCCGGGCATTGGCGATCACCACCGCGGTCACCGGACCGGGCATCATAGCTCCCGTAAAGGAGATTACAAAAACACTCAGTAAAAACAGCACCCGTTCCATGAATGGAAAGTAAAACGCTTAAAGGAAAAAGACAAAAGGAAAATAGAATCAGAAGTCAGAAGTCGGAAGTTCTCACCCACACTCCGATACTCCCATACTCCAATGCTCCCTTCACGAGAAACAATAATAAAAAACGCTTAAAGATTCACAATTCACGACTTACGATTCACGACTATTTATCGCATTTCGTGTATCCGCATTGCACACAGAACTCGCAGCCGTTGTCGTATTTCATGGTGCGGTTGTTGCATTCGGGACAGATCTTGAAAGTGTTGTTCGTCGTGGGATCGTCTTCGTCATCGGTAACGGTATGCACCGAGCTCAACTGGGTCTTGATGGGCAGACTGATCTGTTCGCCCTGTTCCGGCGCCTGTAAAATTCCCTCGTCCCGGAAGAATCGTTCGATCACGTCCGCCACCTCGGAATAAAAAGAATGGATATATTTACCATCCTTGAAATAGCCGCCGTTGGGATCGTAAATACTGCGCAGCTCTTCCAGAATGAACTGCGCGTCACCGGCACGGCGGAAAATGGCGGAGATCAGGCGGGTCAGTACGGCATATTGGGCGGAATGCGTCAGATCCTTGGAATTGATGAAGATCTCGATGGGACGTTTATGTCCGTATTCCATGATATATCCCAGGGTCACGTAGACGTTGAATTTCACAAAGGGGCTTTTGATCTTGTAGACCTTGGCGTCCACGACATCCGGACGTTTGAGCACCAGCGGCTGCGCCTGCCGCTCGCCGTCCTTCTTTTCGACCTTCTTTTCCCGGATGCGGTACTCTTTGCTGTAATTTAACATTATACCACCTCGATCTCTTTGGGATCGTTTACACCAAGAGTCTTGCGGAAATAATGGAAGGGGGTCGAAAGAGTGCCGTCTTCCAGGACCATGACCTCGTCTCCCGTAAACTCGACCACCTTGTCCTTGCTGATCTCCATTTCAAAGCGTTTTTCGCGGAATTCCTGGAAATCGCTTTTCTTTTCCTCCCGGCTCAGGATGGGGTAACGGCTGCCGTCCCGGTAGATGGTAATACCTTTCAGGCCCCTGGACCAGGCTTCCAGGTAAATGGAGGAGATCACTTCGGGTTCGATATCTTCGGGCAGATTGATGGTCGAGGAGATCGAGTGATCGATGAATTGCTGGCAGGCGGCCTGGATCTGCAGGCGTTTATCGTAAGAGATAGTGTGGGCGGTCTTTAAGAAATAGGAAGGCAGGATATCTTCCAGATCGAATTCTTTCTTCACGTCCTGGATCTTGTCGTTCAGATTGTTCAGGTCCAAATAAGCCTGCACCGTGGAATGGAAGACCTGGAAGAACTGGTTGTCGAACGATTCTGCCCGGCGGGTATAAAAAAGCGCAAAGAGCGGTTCAATGCCGCCGCTGACACCGATATAGTTGGTCTTTCCAATCTCAAAGGATTTAATGATATTGCTGATGGTCCCGGTCGGCGCAATAGAGGTCAATGCAATATTGCGCAGGCCGAACTGGCGGATATGGTCCTGAGTCTCTTCGGACAGGGATTCCCGGAAGAAGGGTCCTTGCTGGTATTTTTCAAAGTCAAAGCTCTCGCAGGAACCTTTTTCCTTTGCCAGCTGCGAAGAGGTCATATAGGCAACATCGTTAATGAAGCTCATCACTTCTTCCATGAGTTCAACACCCTGGCGGGAGTCATAGTCCAGTCCGAGCTGGAAGAGCATATCGGCAATACCCATGATCCCCAGTCCGAGCCGGCGGGTGGCCTGTGCCGCAATGCGTTGTTTTTCCAGCGGATTCAGGAGTTCGTTCCAGCTGACAACGTTATCGAGGAAGCGCACACAGTTCCCGGTCGATATCTTTAACTGTTCCCAGTCGATCTTTGCTTTGGGTGTAAATCCGTCGCGCACAAAACGGCTCAGGTTGATGGACCCCAGGTTGCAGGCCCCGCCGTCTTCCAAGGGAACTTCCGCACAGGGATTGGTGGAGATAATGGGCCGGTCCACATAATTGGAAGGCGAATATTTGCTCATTTTGCTCCAGAAGATCAGTCCGGGTTCCGCCGTATGGTAATTGGATTCCACAAAAAGGTTCCAGATATCCCGGGCTTTGACAAGATCGCGGATCTCGCCGGAAGGTCCGGAGCCGAAATAAAGCAGAAAATCACCGGCATAGCGCAAAGCCAGCTCCCAGTCCTTGCTTCCGGCATCCAGCAGATAATCTCCGTAGACATCCCGTTTATTCTTGTCCCGGAGATCCTCTTCCTTCACATTTCTCCCGAATTGTTCATCGAGCCAAGCGTTCATTTTTTCCGTATCCGGGAAGGTCTTGAGCAGTTCGTAATCCCCGACATCCTTGCTGGGGATGCCGAGCGAATAGTAGAAACCGCCATCCTGCAGGGCTTCGGTCAGGCGCAGTTTGTGGCGTTTGCGGTAGACCAGAACGGTATCGCGTTTGTATTCGTTCTCCTCTTTGACCGCCTGCATGAATTCGTCGGATACCTTAATGGAAATATTGGCAAAGCGGATCTGCGTATTGTCCATGACCTGCCGTTTGATCTCGGCCAGCTGCTCTTCCGTGAATTTATTGCTCCAGCTGCATTGTTCCACGATCTGGCGGGTGACCCAGTTGGGCGTTTTCTTGACTTTGATAAAATGAAAGATGTCAGGATGCTTGATGTCAATAGTCAGCATCAGGGCGCCGCGCCGGCCGGACTGTCCGATCAGGCCGGTGGTCATGGAGAAAAGCTCCATAAAGGATACTGCACCCGTGGAACTGTCCGCGGCATTGTGTACAATGGAATCCCGGGGGCGCAGCGGCGTAATATCCACACCCACACCGCCGCCGTAAGAATAGGTCCTGGCGCATTCCGCGGCGGTTTTATAAATCGCTTCGATATTGTCCGACTCGATCCCGGTCACAAAACAGTTTGCCAGGGTTTTCAGCCGGTATAGATCCCCCGCGCCGGCCAGGACTCTGCCGCCGGCGATCCAGTGTCCGTTGTAAAGATCGCGGTAAAAATGCTCAGCCCATTCCTTTTGCTTGATCTTGGAAACTTCCTGTGATGCCACAAATGCAGAAATACGCATAAAGACATCTTCGGGACGTTCCTCAATGGGTTTTCCCTCGTAATCACGCAAATAATATTTTTTGCTGTAAATGTTTTCGGCCAGCTCATTGCCGTTCAAATAATCCTCATGCAGCGGCAGATCCCCGGCTTCCACCGATTCGCGGAGATGATCATACAACTGTTCGTAGCTTTTGATCTTTTCTTCGCCCACCATTTTTGTGAACTTGCCGCGATACCTGAACATGTTTTTAAACGACATCGTTTCCTCGTTTTGGCTTGATTAATAAGCAATTACACAACATATGGTATAATTAACACCAAAGATTATACAACATGTAGTAATGAAAATCAAATTAATTTTTTATCCGCAATCCCTGCATCCCCTACAATTACTTAAAATACAATTTCTTAAGGCATGCAAAAAAATTTCCCGCCCCGGAATTCCGGAAACATCCTTTCTTTTTGCTTGTATATTTTTTGTAGAAGTTTTTCAAATTTCATCTTGACAAGAAGATGCAACTTAATTAAAATACGTGACAACATCGAAGTTATTATATCTCAACGATTATAAATAGAGGTTGCTGTGACAGAAACAGTTTCGACGCTAAACGAGGAAGAGAAAACGCATTTTACCATTTCTCAACTTCTCGAATTGAATTTAAAAAACCTTCAGGAGATCGCACAGGACTTTGAGGTTCCGGGTGTTCAGAACCTGAAAAAGCAAGAACTCGTCTTTAAGATCCTGGCTTCCCAGGCGGAAAGCCAGGGACATGTTTTTGAAGAGGGCGTTGTGGAGATCCTGCCGGACGGTTACGGATTCCTGCGCAGCCAGCGCTTCAGTTATCTGAGCAGCGAGCTGGACATTTACGTGGCTCCGACGCAGATCCGGCGTTTCGGATTGAAAACCGGACATTTGGTGGCCGGTCAGCTGCGTCCGCCGAAGGAAGGGGAAAAATTCTTTGCCCTTTTAAAGGTGGAAGCCATCAACAATATGGATCCGGTCTATGCCAAGACCCTGGAATCCTTTGAAAACCTGACCCCGCTGTATCCGGACGAACGCCTGCATCTTGAGCGCTATGATGAAAATGATCTTGCCATGCGCATTATGGACCTGCTGACGCCAATCGGCAAGGGACAGCGCGGGCTGATCACCGCCCAGCCGAAGACCGGAAAGACCATCCTTCTGCAGAAGATCGCCAACTGCATTCTGGCGAATCATCCCGAGGTCATTCTGATGGTCCTGCTGATCGACGAACGTCCCGAAGAAGTGACCGACATGGAACGCCACGTGAATGCCGAGGTCATCAGTTCCACCTTTGATGAACCCCCGGAACGCCACGTGCAGGTCTCTGAAATGGTCCTGGAAAAATCCAAACGCCTGGTGGAGTACGGCCATGATGTCGTGATCCTGCTGGACAGCATCACCCGTCTGGGCCGCGCACACAATGCGGTCGTACCGCATTCCGGCAAGATCCTTTCCGGCGGTATTGACAGCAATGCGCTGCATAAACCCAAACGTTTCTTCGGTTCTGCGCGGAATATCGAGAACGGCGGCAGTCTGACCATTATCGCCACCGCGCTGATCGACACCGGCAGCCGCATGGATGATGTGATTTTTGAGGAGTTCAAGGGTACCGGCAATATGGAACTGGTGCTTGACCGCCGCCTGAGCGACCGCCGCATCTTTCCCTCCATTGATGTCAACCGATCCAGCACCCGCAAGGAAGAACTGCTCATGCCGCAGAAAGAACTGGCGCGTGTCTGGATCCTGCGGAAATTCCTGAACGAAATGAGCCCCATGGAAGCCATGGAATTCATGATCGACCGCATGTCCAACAGCAAAAGTAATAAAGAATTCCTCCGGACAATGAACTCCTGATACGATTTTTTTTAATAAGGATTGGAGTGGAATATGAAAGTTTTTCTGCGCATTATTCAGATCAGCCTGCTTGTTGTTGTCGTTCTTTTATTGGCCGGACTTTTTGTTGTGGACCGCATTGCATCCAAAGGTCTGCCGGATTACAACAAGGACGTCGATCTGCGGAATATGACGGCGCGCGTTGAAATATTCCGTGACGAATATGCCGTTCCCCACATTTATGCCGAGACGGAAGAAGATTTGTACCGGGCGGTCGGCTACGTAATGGCGCAGGACCGGCTCTGGCAGATGGACCTGATGCGCCGCGCTACGCTGGGACGCCTTTCCGAGATCTTCGGTTCCAGGATGGTCGAAACGGATCTTCAGATGCGCGCCCTTCGCATTTCCGATAAGTCCGAAGAAATCCTTAAAACCCTCGAGCCCGAATTGCGTCTCTGTCTGATGGCTTTTGCGGACGGCGTCAATCAGTTTATCGATACGCATAAAAAGAAACTCCCGCCCGAATTTACCATCCTGGGCTATGAACCCGAACCCTGGGAACCCAAGCACTCGGTAAATATGATTGGCTACATGTCCTGGGATCTGACCTCCGGTTACCGCAGCAAGATCACCCTGCACCAGCTGCAGCAGATCGTCGGAGAGGAAAAAACCCGTATGTTCCTTCCGGAAAGGGATATCCACCGGACCCTGGTCTATCCGGGACTGAAAGATACTCTTGTATCCTCGCGTCTGCAGGCCGTTTACGGGCAAATGCAGGATCTGGGACTGGGCGGCGTTTTCCACGGCAGCAACAACTGGGCCGTCAACAGTTTTAAGACCCGCAGCGGCCGGGCTATTTTGTGCAATGATATGCACCTGGGCTACTTTGCTCCGGGGATCTGGTATCAGATGCA
>JAQULT010000007.1 GCA_028718545.1 Fidelibacterota bacterium
GGCACAGCGGCGGGCAGGCATCTCGACATTCTTTTGAACCTTGAACCTTGAGCTTTGAACCTTGAGCTTTGAACGCTGAGCACTGAGCGCTGAGCAACGGAGTATGGGAGAAGCGGAGAGGAGGAAGTTAAGAAGCTGAGAATATAAGAACTTTAGTCAGCGGAATAATCTTGAATATTGAATCTTAAATGTTGAATCGAAAGCTCTGCATCTCAACAATATATTCTACGCTTCTTCCATGTGCGGGTATTTGTAATCTTTCGGCGGATTAAAGGTCTCTTTGATGGTCCGCACGGATACCCAGCGCATCAGATTGATCGAGGAACCGGCTTTATCGTTGGTGCCGCTGGCCCTGGCGCCGCCGAAGGGCTGCTGCCCGACCACCGCACCGGTGGGCTTGTCGTTGATGTAAAAATTCCCGGCTGCGTTGACGAGGATATCCTTGGCCCGGAGAATAGCCTCGCGGTCCCGTGCAAAAACCGCTCCGGTCAGTGCATAGGGACTGGTTTTATCGCAAAGCTCCAGTGTTTCGGTGTAGCTTTCGGGATCATAGACATAAATGGTCAATACCGGTCCGAAGATCTCTTCTTCCATGGTCTTGAAATGCGGGTCGCGCGTCAGTATGGTCGTGGGTTCGATAAAATATCCTTTCGACTTGTTGCAGCGGCCACCGGTCAGGATCTCGGCATCCGGACTTTTTCCCGCATATTCGATATACTCGCGGATCTTGTCAAAAGCGGCTTCGTCAATGACAGCACACATGAAATTTGAAAAATCCAGGGGAGAACCCATTTTTATGCTCTTTACCATCGCGACAAATTTTTCACGGAACTCCTCCCAGATATTGGAAGGAATGTATGCCCGGGATGCGGCCGAGCATTTTTGTCCCTGATATTCAAATGCCCCGCGTACCAGCGCCGTTACCAGCGCATCGACATCGGCGGATTCGTGCGCAAAGACAAAGTCCTTGCCGCCGGTTTCTCCGACCAGGCGCGGATAGGTTTTATAGTTCGCAATGTTATTCCCGACCGTTTTCCAGATGTGCTGGAACACCGAAGTGGAGCCGGTGAAATGCACGCCGGCCAGATCGGGGTGATTCAGTACGATATCACCGATCTGTTTGCCGCTGCCGGGCAGCAGATTGATGACACCGTCCGGCAGGCCGGCTTCTTTGAACAGCTGCATCAGGTAATACGCGGAATATATCTGGGTCCGCGAAGGTTTCCATACAACGGTATTCCCCATAATGGCCGGAGCTGTCGGAAGGTTGCCGGCAATGGAAGTGAAATTGAAGGGCGTCAGGGCAAAGACGAATCCTTCCAGAGGCCGGTATTCCAGCTGATTCCAGGTCCCTTCCGGACTGTAATCGGGCTGGTTTTTATAGATCTCGGACATATAGAAGGTGTTGAAATTGAAAAAGTCGATCAGTTCGCAGGCGGAATCGATCTCCGCCTGGAACACGGTCTTGCTCTGCCCCAGCATTGTGGCGGCGTTGATCAGGTCCCCGTAAGGTTTCGACAACAGGGCTGCCATGCGTTTAAAAACGGCGGCGCGGCTTTCCGCGGGCATATCCGCCCATTTTTTCCGCGCCTCCAGGGCTGTCTCAATAGCCAGGCGGATCTCTTTCTCCCCCGCCAGGTGATAGGTGGCAAGCACGTGCTTATGATCATGCGGACAACGGACTTCGGCGGTTTTGCCGGTATAAATTTCCTTTCCCCCGATGATGACCGGGATCTCGATCTTGCGGGAAAGGAGCTCTTTCAGGACTTCCTTCAGACTGGCGCGCTCGGCCGTTCCCGGCGCATAGGTCAAAACACGTTCGTTAACGGCATGCGGGATCTTGTACAAAGCATTTATCATTGTCTTCTCCTTGCTTGATTAACACTTGATCACTGCAGATTTTATGCAATTATCTGAACAATTTCAAGAAAAACCCCATCGAAGAAAAGAAATAATGAATTTTTGTCAATTCCCGTGATTTACCGATGATCTTCGGTCTGCCGGCGGATTCAATGAAGATCGATCGGATATTTGCAATATTTCGCGCCGCTTTTTCGGCAGGGACGGCTTGCGTCTCTCCGGTTTTTCCGGAAAAATATAAAGCCCCGCTCTCAATAGCGGGGCTTCGGGGTAAGGAAGGGATTATTGTTTCGTATTATTCAATCTCAATCTTACGCGGTTTCGCGACCTCGGTCTTGGGAATCGCAACACTCAGAATACCGTCTTCCCAATTGCCCTTGATCTTATCACTGTTGACATTGTTCGGCAGCTGGAAACTCCGGGAGAACTTCCCGTAGCAGATCTCGTTCAGGTGCGTCTGCGCCTCTTTCTTATGAACACGTTCTTTCTTCTCTCCGGAGATCGTGATCACATTGTCCTTGACCGAGATATCAATATCTTTCTTTTTCATACCCGGTAATTCCAGACTCATGATGAACTCGTCCTCGTTCTCCTCGACCTCTACGCGCGGAGCCCAGTGTACGGGCTCGCTTCTTTCGGTATTGAAAAAAGGATCCATAAAGAAGTCATCGAGCAGATTGTTGTAGAAACGGCTCATACCGCTGCTTGTGGGATAATTACGTTTTGCCAGTAACATAGCAAACCTCCTTTTTTTATGCGGTCCCCTGACCGCGCTTTGTTTTTTGTTTTCCGCTTTTCAATGCTCACCCACTATGATGCCAAAAGTGTGCCAAAGCAAAGGAATTTGCCATATTGGCATAAATTCGCCATTATTTAGTGCATTATTGATTATATCTGCCATAATGGCGTGGTTCCGCGCGTTTTATGGCAAAGTACGCCCGTGCGATTTATTTCTTACAATTCGTATTGGAAATTCTGCTTTCTTTATTGCCAATAATAATGCCGGTATGTAAATTATTCCCTGAAACGGATCATTTATTTTGAAAGGAGTTAACGTGGCCTCAACAGCAGATTTCAGACCCGGGATGGTCATTGTCTATGACGGCGAATTATACAAGATCATTAGTTATCAGCACAGTAAGATGGGACGGGCCGGCGCGGTGGTGCGGACTAAGCTTAAAAACCTGCTGAACGGGCGGGTGTTGGAAAACACCTTCCGTTCGGGCGAAAAAGTCGACGAAGCGCGGGTGGAAGCACATTATCTTCAGTATTTATACCGCGACGGAGATCTTTTTTACATGATGGACCCGGAAACTTACGAGCAGATACCCATTGAAGAGACCGTCATGGGCGACGACATTAATTACATCCGGGAAAATGACGAGGTCAAGGTGCTGATGTATCAGGAACGTCCCATTGCCATTGAACTGCCCACGGCAGTGGAAATGAAGGTGATCTATACCGAGCCCGGAGAACGCGGCGATACCGCAAAGACCAACGTCAAGAAACCTGCCAAGGTTGAGACCGGGCTCGAAGTCCATGTTCCCCTTTTCATTAACGAGGGAGATATGATTAAAATTGACACACGGGACGGTTCTTATCTGGAGCGTGTGAATAAATAATCCTTAAAGAAAGGGCAAACCATGAAAATTCCAAAAGACCTGAAGTACGCACAATCACACGAATGGGTAAAGGTGGACGGCGATATTGCCACTGTCGGAATTTCCGATTTTGCACAAGGTGAACTGGGCGACATCGTTTTTGTCGACCTGCCGGAAGTCGGCAGCAGTACCGTTCAGGGCGAAGCCTGCGGAACGATTGAAGCCGTCAAGACGGTCTCGGATATGAACGCACCGGTTTCCGGGGAAGTGATTGAGGTCAATGAAGGAATTGAGGAAGAACCGACACTGGTTAACAGCGACTGCTACGGCCGTGGCTGGATCATGAAGATCCGTATCAGCGACAAATCCGAACTGGATGAATTGATGGATGCCGACGCTTACCGCGATTTTTCCGACTAACGCGTTTATACCGGAGTAATACATGCCTTTTTTACCGCACGGACGTGATGATGTCCCGCAAATGCTGAAAAAAATCGGCGTTCGGGATTTTGAAGCATTGCTCGGCAATATTCCCGAAGCTCTGAAGCGCGGGGTACGACTGCAGTTACCGGAGCCCTTGAGCGAACTGGAGATCCAGCAGGAAATGCAGGCGCTTCTGGCAGAAAACCGGGCTTGCCACCAGACCGTCAGTTTTCTTGGCGGCGGAGCTTACGAGCATTTTATTCCCAAGGTTGTGGACTTTATTACTTCCCGGCCTGAATTTGCCACGGCCTACACTCCCTACCAGGCGGAAGTCAGTCAGGGCACCCTGCAGGTCATGTACGAATTCCAATCCATGATCTGTACCCTGACCGGAATGGATGTGTCCAACGCCTCAATGTACGACGCCGCCACCGCCATGACCGAAGCCGTACTGATGGCCCGGAATATCACCCGGAAAAACAGCATCCTGATCTCGGCAGCCGTGCATCCGCTGTACCGGCAGACCCTGGAAACCTATGCGCACGCACAGAATATCCGCCTGCAAACCCTGCCGCTGAAGGGTTTGATCACGGATACCGCGGCACTTCGCGAAATGCTGACGGAAGATACGGCGGCCGTTCTGGTCCAGAGCCCGAATTTCTTTGGATGCATTGAAGATACTTCCGCCTTCGCCGGCCTTGCCCATGAAGGAAAGGCGCTGTTTATTCAGGGAGTAGATCCGCTGTCCCTCCTTCTGCTGAAGACACCCGGCGAAGCCGGTGCCGATATCGTTTTCGGCGAAGGGCAGGCATTAGGGAATCACCTGAATTTCGGCGGTCCCTATCTGGGACTTTTTGCGGCACGCCGCGAATATATCCGCAAGATGCCGGGACGCATTGCCGGTCTGAGCGAAGATAGTGACGGGAAACGCGCTTTTGTCCTTACCCTTCAGACCCGCGAGCAGCATATCCGCAGGGAAAAAGCAACCTCCAACATCTGCTCCAACCAAGCTCTCTGCGCACTGGCAGCTACGGTCTATCTTGCCCTGATGGGCGGAAAAGGATTACGTCAGGTTGCGGAACTCTGCCTGCAAAAAGCACATTACCTCTTTGACAAGATCATTGCCTTACCGCGCTACGCTCCCCTTTCGCCGAATCCTTTCTTTAAGGAATTTGTTGTCCGTACGCCGGTCCCCGCCGCGGAGATCGTGGAAAAGGCACCGGGATCCGGATTCTTTGCCGGCATCGATCTGGGGCGTTTTGATCCGAAGCGCGGGGATCAGCTTTTAATCGCTGTGACCGAAAAGCGCAGCCGGAAGGAAATGGACGATTTTGTTGCGTTCTTAAGCCGCTTCAAATAAATCCGGATGCAGGGTACGGGAAAACCCCGGGCACATTCCGATGATCATTAAACTCCCGGGAATCCATCCTGCAGTGAAAAATGTTTCTTTCCGCAAATAGATGTGTTATTATTATTTGGTTTACATAATACGGCCGGCCCGGGATTTTTCCCGGAACGCTTTTTAGGAAGCCGGCTATGATCACGAGGTAACGTATGGAAAAGACATTCCGTGAAATACAGGAATTGCTGCAGCGTCTGCAGCATGACGGTGCTTTTCTCCGGACCCTGGATATGGTACCGGAGCGGATGATCCGCGCCCTGAAGAACGGCAATAAGATCTTCTGGTGCGGCAATGGCGGTTCCGCCGCCCAGTGCCAGCATCTTTCCGCCGAACTGCTCGCCAGGCTCCGCTACAGCCGCCCGGCGCTGGCTTCGCTGGCGCTGACCGCGGATACGGCATTTTTAACGGCCTGGGTCAATGACAATGCGGACAGCCGGCAGATGTTCAGCCGGCAGATCGAAGCACTGGGAAAGCCCGGCGATATTCTGATCGCCCTCAGTACCAGCGGAAATTCCCCCAACATTCTTGCCGCACTGGAAAGTGCCCGCAAATACAACATGGAAAGCATCCTCTTTGGCGGTAAAGGCGGCGGAAAAGCGGCCGGACTGGCCGATATCGCCCTGATCGTGCCTTCCGACTGCATTCAGCGCATACAGGAAGTCCACATCATGACGGGGCACCGCATCTGTGAAAAGATCGAGGACGCTTTTTTGAGCGTATAAGATCATGCGGCGAATTTTTCAGGATTTCATGTACCATCTGCAGGGCGAACGGCAACTGGCTCCCAATACCGTTGCTTCCTATAAAAATGACATCCTCCGTTATCTTCAGTTCCTAAAGGAAAGGGGTATCAATAAAGCGGAAACGGTAAGCGAGGAAATGATCATCGTTTATCTGGAATCCCTGAGCAGTATCCCGCTGGCGCCCAGCAGTCTTGCAAGAAACCTCTCCGCGATCCGTATGTTCCACCGCTTCATGGTCAACGAAGCCTACTGTTCCAAAGATGTCAGCGAGAACATTGACACTCCCAAATTGCCGAAACGCCTTCCTAAGATCCTGGATATCCCCGATATTGAAGCGATCTTTGAGATCATTGATACCGAAAGCGATGCCGGGCTGCGGGACCGCGCCCTACTGGAACTGCTCTACGGCAGCGGGCTGCGTATCTCGGAGCTCCTGGAATTGCGCCTGCCGTTCCTGATGCTCGAAGACGGCTGGGTACAGGTGATCGGTAAGGGTTCCAAAGAACGGGTCGTGCCCTTCGGGAACGAGGCGCGGGACTGGCTGCAGCGCTATCTCCGGCATGTACGGCCGGAATACGCGAGGACGATCCAGGCCGAAGATTACGTGTTCCTGAATCAGCGCGGTGCGCCGCTGAGCCGTATGGGGGTCTGGAAGATCATTCAGAATTATGTACGCCTTGCCGGCATCGACAAGCCTGTCAGTCCGCATGTGTTCCGGCATTCCTTTGCCACGCACCTGCTGGAGGGCGGCGCGGATCTGCGGGCGGTTCAGGAGATGCTGGGGCATTCGGATATTGCAACGACCCAGATCTATACGCACCTGGACCGCAATTATCTGAAGGAAGTCCATAAAACGTTTCATCCAAGGGAAAAATTTCAAAAATGAGTTCAAATATTCTCAATATCCTGGCTATGCTGCTGCCCATTCTGATCAGTCTGAGCGTGCATGAGTATTCGCACGGCTATATCGCCTGGCGTTTTGGCGACAATACGGCAAAAAGTCTGGGCCGGCTGACCCTGAATCCGCTCTCGCATATCGATCTCATCGGTATGCTGATGCTCTTTGTCGTCGGCATGGGCTGGGCAAAACCGGTCCCGATCAATATCCATGCCTTCCGTCACCCCAAGCGCGACCTTGCCCTGTCGGCGGCTGCCGGTCCCGCATCCAACTTTCTGATGGCGGCGATGGCGGGGTTGCTGTTCCGGATCTTTCCCGGGCTTGTTCCTTTAAGCAACGATACGGGAATACTGCTTTTTCTTAAACTGAATCTCTTTTACTTTCTACTCATCAATGTGGGATTGGGGATTTTTAACCTTATACCCATCCCGCCGCTGGACGGCAGCAAGATCCTGAGGGGATTTTTGCCGGACAGTAAAACCTATATCGTCGATCAACTGGAACGTTACGGCGGTTTTGTCCTCTTTGGTATCGTCCTGCTGGGCCGCGCCATCGGATATCCGGTCTTCAGCCGCCTGATCGGTCCGCTAATTTACGGACTTGTCCGTTTTCTCAGCGGGATAGTGCTATGAATGAACAGAAGTTCCGGATCCCTCCGGAATATGCGGAAATTCCGCTTCCCCTTGAGGAAGCCTGTATCGGACGGATCATTGCGGAACACCGCCGGCGTTACAATGTGCAGAGCGAGCATGCGGTGTATGCCGCGGGAGTCAGCGGGAAAATGCTGTTTCTTGCCGATTCCGGCGTAGCCCTCCCGGCGGTTGGCGACTGGGTGATCCTGATCCCCGCCGACAGCACATCGGCCGTGATCGAAAGCATCCTGCCGCGAAAAAGCACCCTGGTACGCAGGCTCAGCGGCCGTTCGGGCGCCGGACAGCTGATCGCCGCGAACCTCGATGCCGCCTTTATTGTCATGGCGGGCAGTGAGGATTTCAGCGTCAACCGCATGGAACGCTATCTTGCCATTATTCATGAAGGCGGGATAAAGCCCTATATTATTCTAAATAAAAGCGATCTCTACGATGCGGATTCCCGCGAAGCTTACCTTGCCGCGATCCGCGAGCGCCATCCGGACCTGCCCCTGCTGAGCCTTTCGGCAAAAAGCGGCGAAGGAGTGATCGAAATGATCAAAATGTTGCTCCCCGGGAAGACTTACTGCTTTCTGGGTTCCTCCGGCGTGGGAAAGTCGACCCTCATCAACCTGCTGGCCGGCAAAGCCCTGCTGCAGACCAACCCTCTGAGCCAGGCTAGTAACAAAGGCATTCATACGACCACTTACCGGGAACTGATCAGGCTGGAGAACGGCAGTTTTCTTATTGATACACCCGGTTTGCGGGAGGTGGGACTGACCGCTGCGGATGCCGGTATTGAACAGACTTTTGCCGATATAATCGCTATTGCCGAACATTGCCGTTTTCGCGACTGCAGCCATAGGAACGAACCCGGCTGCGCCGTTCGGGCGGCTGTTGATGACGGCCGGCTGTCTCCCACAAAATTTGACAATTATCTGCGCCTGAAAAAAGAATCGGAGCACTACCAGATGGAAGATTATCAACGGCGCCGCCAGGAACGGCAGTTCACGAATATTCTGCGGGAATACAAACGCATAAAAAAGAAATCCTGATCCCCGGCGCTTCCTTAATCCTCAATCTCAGCCTTAATCTCAACCTCAATCTCAGCCTTAATCTTAGCCTCAATCCTCATTAAGCGTCGTTTGCGCGCGGAAACCCTCGCCCTGCATGATGGAAACATTGGTAACGGTCACAAAAGCGGAGGGGTCTTCCTGTTTAACGATACGCCGGATCTGCTCGATCTGGCGGGTGGCCACCACACAATACAGGGTCATTTTTTCCCGGTTGGTATACAAACCCCGGGAAATATTTGCCGTCACGCCGCGTTTTACCTCGTTAATGATCCGTCCGGCAATCTGCTCTCCGTTCATACTGATAATGGTGATGGCCTTTTCGCTGGGATTGCCTTCGATGATAATGTCCACGATCTTGGAAGAAATGACCAGAGAGATCAGGCAGAAAAGGATCAGGTCCACATTCCCGAAAACGATGCCGACGCTGATGATAATGACGGTATCGATCACAATAAAGGAGTTGCCCAGGGAAATATGCAGGTATTTGTTCATGACCCTGGCAATAATGTCGCTGCCGCCGGTAGTTCCGCGTCCTTTCATGATGATGCCCAGTCCGATACCAAGCAGAAGGCCGCCGTAGATCGCCGCCAGCATAGGCTCATGGGTCGCTGGCGGGATATCGATGACCACATCGATAAGATCGGTAAAGATGGAAATCCAGAATATGCCCCAGAGAGTTTTTAGTCCGAATTTTTTACCGAAGATGCGGATCCCGATAATAAAGAGCGGAATATTCATTGCCAGCATGCTAATACCGGCTTTCCAGCCGAAAATATGGTAGAAAATGGTCGAGATACCGGAGATCCCCCCGGCAGAGATCTTGTTGGGAATCAGGAAGAACATCAGCGCTGATGCCATGATCAGCGAACCCAGGACGATGGTAATGTAGTCCATCACATTTTTCCGTTTTATGTTGTCGCGCTCGGACATAGGCACCTCCAGTAAAATCGCCCGGAATATAGAATATTTCCAATCAAAGGGATATTATTTTTTTATGGAAAGGAACATGAACGATCCTATCAGGATAAAGAAGAAATTCGGGATCCATACCGCCCAGAATGGCGGCAGTTCGCCGGCAATGCCAAGAACCTTGCCAAAGGTCAGAAGCACATAAAAACTGAAAAGCAGAATGAGGGCCGCTGCGATACCGGCGCCAAAACCGCGCGCACCGCGCTGAAAGCTGACCAGCGGGATGCCGATAAGGATCACAATAAAGCAGGCAAAGTTCATCGCCGTGCGGAAATAAAGGTTGGTTTCCCAGCGCGCGGTTTCCATGCCCAGCTGCCGGGAACGCTCAATGAATCCCCGGAGTTGCCGAAAGGGCATTTCTTCGGGGCGAACGCTTTTCTGCCGCAATTCGCGGGGACTCACATCCAGCGCCAGGACCACAGTATCCTGTTTGCTGAATATTTCCGTTTCCCCTTCAAAGATCCGATGCTGTACCTGCAGCAACATCCATTTATTTTCCTCTTCGAGCCAGTGTACGTTCATGGCATCCCGGCGCTCAACGATCCTGCCGTTGACAATACGATGCAGTCCGGCATAACGGCCCCTGCTTGTTTTGATATTATACTGGCGAATGGTAAACACATGGTGATCCGGCAATTGAAAATACACCTGCCGGTGAATACGCTGTTCGGAGCTGCTGCCCGTCATTCGCATATTGTTTTCCATAAATTCCGTAACTGCCTGCTGGGAAGGCACGACCACCCTGTCCTCAAAAAAGAATGAAAACAGGCTCAGCAGCAGGCCAAAAAGCAAAAATGGCGCCGAGAGGCGGTAAAGGCTGAATCCGGCGGCTTTCATGGCGGTAAGCTCATTGAATTTATTGGTCTGACCAAAGAAGAACACGACGGCCAGCAGGGCCGAAACCGGAAAACACCAGTGCAGCATCCAGGGAATCATCAGCCAATAATACTGCACAACCGCAAAGAAGCGCATGCCGTTATCGAGGAACTGCGCGATCTTTTGCACCAGGTCCACCAACAGGAAAACACAAATAAATGTTAGCATAATAAAGAGAAAACTCTTCAGATACTGCCGCAGCATATAGCGGTCGACCTGTTTCATGCTATTTGCCCGCCGGCAGCTGCCGGTATTTGATCAGATCGATACTTTTCGGGGTTGCTTTTACAATGGTGAATTCATGGCGCTGAACGTTAATGACCTCGTTCGTACGGGGAAAACGGTCAATGGCATCAAGGATATATCCGGCCACCGTTTCGTAATCGCCTTCAGGCAGTTTCAGACCGAATTCGTCATTCAGGTAATCGATCTCGGCCCTCCCGCTCATCAGAAGATCGCCGTTGGGCTGCCGGCGCACGTCCATGGCGCCCACATCATATTCGTCGTCAAATTCACCGAAGATCTCCTCGACGATATCTTCCATCGTTACGATGCCCGAGGTTCCGCCGAACTCGTCCACGATCACGGCAATACTGGTACCGCTGCGCTGGAATTCCTTCAGCAGTTCGATGACGCTTTTCGTCTCGGGATAGAATTTAATGGGGCGCAGGATATCCCGGATGCTTTTTTTCGCGCCGAAAATATCCCGGAGGGAGACATATCCGATAATGAAGTCAATATTTTCACGGTAAACAATGATCTTGGAAAATCCGGATTCAATAAAGGTTTTTTTCAACTGGAGAAAATCGGCATCTTCGGGCAAGGCTGCGATATCGGTACGCGGCGTGACGATCTCGCCGGCACTGGTATCCGAGAAATCGAAAAGATTGTCGATATATTTTTGCTTTGCCTCGTTCAGAACCCCGCTTTGATAACTGTCGTAAATACTTTTCTCGATCTCTTCCCGCCGGATCATGATATTCATGGGTTCCTGTTTGCTTTTGAACAAGCGCATCAGGGCGCGGGTCATGGATTCAAACAGGCGTGCAATGGGATTGAGCAAATAATGAAGGGGATTGATCAGCAGGGTTGCGAGGAGCAGATAACTGTTGGAGCGCGAGCGGATCAGGGATTTGGGAAGCACTTCCCCAAAGAGCAGAATCCCCGCGGCGATCAGAAGCGTGGACTGCCACCAGTTAAAGACCCCGTAACGTGTAAAAATAAGCGTCGCAAAGGTTGTGGTCATTACATTTGCCAGCGTGTTCCCGATCAGGATCAGTGTCAGGTAATGCTGGCGGTTTTCGTATATTTTCAATGCGGAAGCGGAAAAAGACCGCTTTTCGGTGTGCCATTTTTGCAGTTGCAAAGGATTTGCCGTGATCACGGCGATCTCCGATCCGCTGAAAAAGGCGGAAAGAACAAGTCCAAGCAAGGCAAGTATCAGTTCTGCAGTCATCAAGATATATTATTGAAAACAGCTTAAAAAAACAAGCACTCTGATACCAATATCCGCGTTCTCTCTTATTGTCGGTACGGACTAAAAATAACTTGCAAAAAAAACGGAATCATCTTAATATTTCTACGTGGGAAGGAAAAAACAACATACTATCATCTACCTCACCGAAAAGGATTCCCGAGAGTTCAGTTTTTCGCGTGTTTCGCTGATTTTTACCGGAATTTTTTCCGGATTGCTTTTATTGCTTCTGATCCTGGGCGCAACCTATATCGGATACCGCTACCTTTCCCCGCGCTTTCAGGCGAACAATCAGATCCGCAATAAGAATTTACTGCGGACCATCAACGACCTGCAGACCGAGCTGAATACGGTGGAAGCTTATCTGGATTCTATGGTTGAACTGAATAACAATATTCGTCTTTATGCCGATCTGCCGGAGCACGACCTGAATATCGAGAATCTGGGTGTCGGCGGACGTGTACAGATGGCGGCACCGGGAACACCGCGCAACGAGATCGAAGCACTCGACAACGATATTCAGACCCTAAGCACCCGGGTCTCGGTCGAACTGGAAAATTATAAAAGCCTTTATCTCGACATTCAGCGCTATAAGGACCGACTCGAATACATCCCGGCCATTACTCCTCTGACCTCGGACAGTTATTACATCAGTTCTTATTTCGGTTATCGTAACGATCCCTTTACGGATTCGGAGCGCTACCATTCGGGTATTGATCTTGCTGCCAATCGCGGAACACCGGTCCGGGCATCCGGGAAAGGAAAGGTCATTTATGCCGGCTACTCCCAGGGCGGCTACGGCAATGTGATCAAGATCGACCACGGTTACGGATTTGTAACGCTCTATGCCCACCTGAACAAGATCAGTGTGAACAAGGGCGATACCGTGACGCGTGGATTCATAATCGGACAGGTCGGCAGTACCGGCCGCTCCACCGGTCCGCATCTTCACTATGAGGTCCAGCGTAACGGGAAAGCCGTCAATCCGCTGAAATATATGTGGGACGATCCCACGATTTGATTCTCTCCATTCATCGGTAAAACGTGTTTGCGGAACTTTTCCGTTCCGAAATCCTGTCACCGTTTTTCCCTATTTTTCTCCCAAGCAATAGAGATATCCATCCTTGGAACCCACATAAATGCGTTTATTGAAAACAAAAGGTGTAGACTCCACATCGCCGATATAGCGCCGTTCCAGAAGCTCAAGGCCACGTTCCGGATCATAGCGAAAAAGCAGGATCCCGCTGTAACTTGCTACAATGATCTTATCACCCACGAAAAGGGGCGTGGAAATGCTCTGTCCCGCCCAGCGTTTTGCCAGCAGTTTGGGTTTGAGATAACGGTATTGCCGGTTGGGACCCCAAACTCGCAGTGTATCACAAAAATCATGGCGAACCAGGTAAAAGTATCCGTCGATCCCGGTGAATCCCGCAAGCGGCGGTATGCGGGAGGGACGGGTGATATCGTTGACGGCCGGACTGCCGATCACGCCGCCGGCCCACAGTGCTCCGGCACCGCTGTCATTTCCGGTCGGAAAGAACCAGCGCACGCAGGAAGAATCGGCCGGCCCGGAAGGATCGATCTTCATGACACCGCCGAAACCCGGGTTATACTCTTTCTCCACGGAGATCAGCAGGCAGCTGTCCGCGGTCACGACCGGACTGCCGTCCATGTCCGTGCCGACAAAAAAGTCCCAGTCGATCTCCTTCTTTTCCAAGTGATACCCGTAAACATGTCCGGATCCCGCCGTAAAATAAATGCGTTCGCCCAGGCGCGCAGGCGAAGATTCCGTGACCAGGTTCTGTCCCTGCCGGCGCTGATCATTCTCGTGATAGAGCGGAAATGTTTCTCTTGTCCGCGGTACCCGGAAATCTTCCCGGCTTTCCGTATTGTCCGGATGGGGATCAAAGACAACGCCCTTACCGTTCTCGAGTCCGATATAAACTAGCTCATTATAGATCAATGCGGAGGCATCCGCATCCACGGAATAACTGCGGTCCCTCAGAACAGGATAGCGCCAGCGTTCCTTGCCGTTCTCAGCGTCAACCGCACGCAGGGGATAATTCCTGGCGTACCAGGTATTGTAGCGGGTGTCACGGCGGCTGCCCTGAATGACCAGAAGCCGTTCTTCCCCGCCGCTTTCGTATGCCCAGAGTGTCCCGGTCCCCTTAATGGCGTCGGGAAATTCATAGGTCCAGATGACTGTCCCGTTTTCCGCATCGATTTTCCGCAGATGATGATCCAAACCGCCGTGGATCAGCCAGTCTTTGCCGGCTTCGCGGTACATCAGTACCTGTCCCGTCCAGCCGCTGCCTTTCCAGACCCGTTCTTTTCCGCTGATCCGGGTAATACCCCGGCCCAGGTCGCATTTCCAGAGAATATCCAGTTTTTCCGGCGCAACGTTGCCGTAATAGTTCCGTTTTTCTCCGCCAAGATAGGTGGGATTGATCAGTGTGAAGCGCTGTTGCGCATGGATACATCCCGCAAGTGCTATGTAGAACAGGAGAATTCGGTATTTATGCATATCAATATAGAAGTTTAGTTAAGATAACGGCCGCGGCAACGGCGGCATTCAGCGATTCCGCAGTTCCGGGTGCCGGCAGTGTAAGATCCCGGTGCGGCAGATCGTTCCAGACCGCGCTGACGCCGCGCGCTTCATTTCCGATTGCCAGGATAAAAGGCTGTATCCCTTCGCGCGGGATTTCGCGGATATCGCTGCCTTCATGCACCCTGCTCAAGATCAGCGTATGTTCCCGCAACAGCGGTTCCGGAATTTCTCCGCATTCTAAAAAAGGCAGATGAAAAACGGATCCCATACTCCCGCGGACCACTTTGGGATTGAAGGCTTCCACGCTGTCGCTTGTCAGCAGCAGACCGCCCAGCCCGAACCAGTGGGCAATGCGAAAAAGGGTCCCCGCATTGCCGGGATCCCGGATCCCGTCCAGCAGCAGCAGATTTCCCTTCAGATCGCCGGGTTCATAAACGCTTTGTTCCGCTGTGGCAACAATGCCCTGCGGTGTGACCTCGGATGAAAGCTCCCGCAGTTCGCGGCTGCTGACCGAATAACAGCGTGCCTTATCCTTCGACTGGATCCCGGCGATGAATTCCGCGGTACCGGGCTTTTCCAGTAAACCGGGATCATAGAAGATCTCCGCGATCCGGTAAGCGCTTTGTGCTGCCTCCTGCAGGGGCAGGAGCCCTTCGATCAGCAGCATCTTGCGCTGCGTGCGGAATTTTTTCTGCTGCAACTGCGCAGCCTCTTTCCGTATGCGCTGCGAACATTCCTGTGATCGTATCGTATTCATGCTCCAATATAAATAATATTGCCGGCGGATACATGGATATTTTCAGGTGACCGCAATAAAAATTCCTTCAATTTCCGCGATTTTCATTGTATCATTATCGGTGCATGTAACACAGGAGCCCCATGGAAGACCCGAAGCGTGAAATCCCGGCTCAAAGCCGTTCCTGGTACCGTCTGGACACATCGGCAAAGATCTATCCCGCGCTGGAATCCCCCGAAAACACCAATGTATTCCGTTTTTCCATGACATTACGGGAAGACGTGGATGAGGCCTTGCTGCTGGAAGCGATGAATGCTGTCCGTCCGCGTTTCCCTTACTTCCATGTACACCTGCGTACCGGATTTTTCTGGCATTATCTCGAACGGAATGACAATCCCCTTTTGCTCTGGCCGGAAACACCCTATCCCTGTGAACGGCTTTATCCCGTTTACAACAACGGATTCCTATACCGCGTCCGCGTATACCGGCGGCGTATCGCTGTGGAATTTTCCCATATTCTGACCGACGGCAGCGGGGGCATGGAATTCCTGAAAACCCTGACCGCCCAATATCTTATGATGAAGGGCGAACTTTCCGCTTTCCCCGACGGGATCATCAATCCTGCCGATACCGCAGACCCCCGCGAATATGAGGATGCCTTTATGCGGGTACTGGAGATCGAGAAAGACCGCATCAACAAGATTCCCCGGCAACGGACGCTCTTTCAGCCGGACCCGGTATTCAAGATGCGCGGAAAACTCCTTCCCCTGGGCGCTTTCCGTATTGTTACGGGCACGGCTTCGGTGGAAGATCTGAAAAAGATCGCAAAAAAATTCGGACTGACCATTACGGAACTGCTCGCCGCACTTTATACCGAAGCTCTTTTGCATATCCAGTTCCGCCAGCAGCGGAATCCGCGGAAATACCGTCCTGTCGGTATGGAGATCCCGGTCAATATGCGCAGCCTGTATCCCTTGCCTGCGATGGGGAATTTTTCCCTCTTTGTCGTTCCGCGTTTCGAACCGCGCATGATCACTGAATTCAGCGATATCGGTGAAATTCTGAAGAATTACATGAAACAGCATATTTGCAAAGAACATCTGTTAAGTATGTCCATTGACAACTGTGCGCTGGGTGAAAATCCCTTTATCCGGCATACGCCGGTATTCATCAAGGACATGGTGATCCGTTATCTGTCCCAGACCCAGGGGCACGCCCAATTCTCGGGTACCATCTCCAATCTGGGTGCGGTTCAGCTGCCTCCGGAAATGGAAGCGCATGTGGAGGATATGGCATTTATGCTGGGACCGCCCACGCAGACCCTGACATCCTGTGCGGTTTTGGGCTATAAAGGTGAGATCCGCATCAATTTCGGACGGGTAGCAAAGGATACCCCGGTAGAACGTCACATGTTCCGCCGTCTTGTCGAATTGGGTGCGGCTGTACGGTTAACGAGTAATTAGAGGTGTCCCATTATGGCTTACTGTGTCCATTGCGGCGTGAAACTCGCCGATTATCATGAACGCTGTCCGCTCTGCAATACGCTGGTCCTGGACCCCGCTGCCCGCAGTTCCTTTCAGCAGGAACAGGAACCCGACTATCCCCTGTACCGCCAGCATTTAAAGAATCCCGAGATCAATCCTATCCGGAAACTGCTGACCGGCATCATCCTGACATCGGTATTTTCAATGTACATTATCATTCTTATCCTGGTGAATTTCATTGTCAACCGCGAGCTGAGCTGGTCGCTGGTTCCGGTAGCTTCGCTGGTTTATCTCTGGTTTGCGCTTGCCCTGCATTTTTTCCGGGTAAGAACCAGTTTTTTCCGCATCTATACATTTAATTCTTTTGCGACCGCGGCCTATCTGCTGGTCTTGAACTTTATCATTTCCGGCGATCTGCACTGGGCAAAATTCGCTTCTTCCGGTATTGTCTTTGTCTGGATCATCATGAACGGGATCTTTATCTCCGAACGCGGAAAAAAATGGATCCCCATGATCCTTTACTATATCGTCGCCTCTTTGCTCTTTACCGCACTGTTCGCCTTCCTGCTGACCAATTCGGAAGTGATCATGCGTATGGTCCTGCCAATTTATCTGAGCACTTTATTCTATATTCTCGTTTCGTATTTTATCATCAAATCCCTGGTATTTGATATTTTCAATTTTCTGGCCATCGTTCTCAGTGCCGCAGCGCTGAGTGCCGTATCCGTAGAACTGACCCTGACACGCTATCTTTACGGCAGTTTTTCCCTCAGTTGGTCTCTGATTGTCATATCCGCCCTGCTGCCGTTGAGCCTGACCGCCTTTATGCTCCGGAACATCCGGAAACTCCGCAGTTTCTTTGTCAAAAAACTGCACCGCTAAAGCCGATATGTGTTCTATAGGGATCAGGGAATAAAGAAGACTTTTCGTTCGTCCGATATTGAGATCGAGGTAAAAGCTCCGAGCGCGTTATCAATATTGACCCGGAAATCACTGAGAGTGGGATAGCGGATGATCCCGGTGGTCATCTGCATGTTCTCCAGGCTCTTGTAGTCCAGATAAGAATCCGAATAGGCGACGACGGCCACATCCAGTTCCAGGGTATCGCTGTCGGACCATTCTCCGTACAGATACTGATAAAAGGGATCCGGATTGAAAAGAGGGTCAAAGTCGCTGGTATCGTAGGCCCAGAAAGCCTCCCGGGTTTCGGTGTCGTAAAAAACATAGGACCATTCCCAGTATTCATCCTGGTAGAAGAAGCGGAAGAGCAAGTTATAGGCCGCCGCGCCGGGAATCCATCTCAGCGTATCGTCCGGATTGGACAGCGAAATGACCAGAGGGGTATTTTCCTGCCAAAGAACAGGTGCCAGGGCGAGCTCCGTTGCACTGGCGGTTCCAAATTCCGAAGTGTTGACCCAAAGCCGGTATTCCTCACCGGTCAGGATGCTGAAATGAGTGTCCAGCGGGACGTACACACCCTGGGAGCGCTCGTAAAAATGCAGAGTATCTCCGCCGTGAATAAAAAAGACCTCTGCACCGTTGACGGCATAGGAGGTATCGATATACAGTGTTTCGTACCGGATGGTGTCCCCGGAGGAAGGATTGTAGAACTCGTGGTAAATGATGCTGTCCGTTTCGTAGCGGTCCGGTTCCCCGTAACCCGTAGTCCGGAAGATATGCACGTAATTCAGGTCTTTATCGGCGGCGGTCACATTCGCATAGATATTGAGGTAGGGTTCGTGATATATGATCACCTCCTCCACATAATCGCATGAAGCCAGCGCAAGCAGGCTCAAGAAGAGCAGGATTTTTATTCCGTGTTTCATCAGAATTTGAACTCCACACCAAAGGTTGGTAAAATGGGGAACATGCTGATCGGGCGGCGGGTGATCACCGAGGAATTGGTTTCCGGATCAAAACGCGCGTCATAGTTTTCGTAGAGATAAAGGAATACATTCCGGTGGTTGGTCAGGTTGATCACGTGGAAATACCAGATCACGTCCTGATTAAAGAGTTTTCCCCGGCGGTTAATGCCGGCATCCCAACGGAAATAATCCGGGTAACGTTCCCCGTTGCGTTCCCCGTAGATCTCCATACGGTTGATCCAGGCGTCCAGCGGATCGGTATAATGGAAATTCCCGTAGATCTGCGAATAGGGGTTGCCGGTGCTCCAGACCAGCGAGGAGCTGAAAAACCATTGCCTGTTGATATCGTACTGGGCAACCACATTCAGGTTATGTGTGCGGTCGTACTTGGGCGGATACCAGCCGGCGGCCTCGTTTTCCCGTTTGAGGGTACGCATAAAAGAATAGCCGATCCAGCCGGTCAGGTCCCCGGTGGTTTTTTTCGCCAGCAATTCGATACCGAAGGAGTACCCTTCGGCTTCAATGAATGAAAGCAATCTTTCCCCGCCGATATCTTCACTCATGGTCAGCAAATGGTCGTATTTTTTATAATAGCCTTCCAGCGTAAACTGGATGTTGTTATGCCAGTATTCGATACCGGCGTTATAATGGGTCGCTTTGCTGGGTTCCTGATCTTTCAGGGTCGGGAACCAGAGATCAATAAAGCGTACCATTTCATTCTCGAAATTGGCGGTCTGCAAAAACTGATGCACCGTTCCGCCGGCCAGTGTAAGGGCCAGTTTTTCGGTAGCAAGATACTTGCTCTTCAGGCGGATATCCGGGTACCAGCGCGATTTGATGGAATAGCGCGTCAGGCGCAGTCCGGGCTGAAAGATGAACAGTGGTGAAGGGCGGTATTTTTCCTGAATATAAAAACCCCATTCGCGGGCTCGGTTCAGGCTGTCCAGCAGCGACAATTCGTTCAGGC
Source organism: Fidelibacterota bacterium (assembly GCA_028718545.1). Classification (GTDB taxonomy): domain Bacteria; phylum Fidelibacterota; class Fidelibacteria; order Fidelibacterales; family Fidelibacteraceae; genus M50B103. The sequence continues at coordinate 19,552 of JAQULT010000007.1, forward strand.
CGGCGCCCAGTTCAAAATTGATATGTTTGTGAAAGCCGCCGAATTCCAGGGTATGTTTCGGGTTCAGCATCCAAATCAGGTCAAGACCTTCGGACCAGTCGGAAATATAGTCATAGATCTTCAGCTGCATGCCGCTCTTGACATCAATGGAATCCTGATCATTGTAATATTCTTCCTTGATCAGGAAATCCACGTCAAAATTAAAGCGGCTTCTTGCCACAAAGAATTTTGCGATCAGGTCGGGCCGGATCAGCCAGCGGTGTTTCAGGCTGGTAGTGTTGTTTCCCCAGGTCCAGTCAAAACCGTAATAATCGTAGCGGTACCCCGGCTGACCGGGAGTCCCTTCTTTGAATTCCTCCTTAAACCATAGCACATCGTTTCCATAAAAACCGCTGAGGGTCGTTCTGTGTTTATCGGTAATATCGACGTTGACCTTGGCTTGCAGGTCGTAGAAATAGTAGGGGAAACTAAAAGGAATATCTTCCTGGGCAATACCATTGTAGACGGTACGGGCGGCCTCCCAGATAGCGTCAAAATAGGTGCGCCTTCCCGAAATCATGAAAGACCCGCGGGGAATGGGTCCTTCAAAAAGCAATTTGCTGGATAACAGGGAAATATTGCCGCTGCCGTGATATTCCCTGGCATTGCCCTCCCGGTTTTGAATGTCCAGAACCGAACTCATGCGTCCGCCGTATTCGGCGGAAAAGCCGCCGGCAATAAACTCCGCCTCCTTGATGGCGTCCGTATTAAAGGTTGAGAACAGTCCTCCAAAATGGTAGGGATTATAGACCGTAATGCCATCCAGCAGAATCAGGTTCTGATCGGGTGAGCCACCGCGCACATAGAGGGCGCTGGAAAAATCACTTCCCGTACTGACACTGGGCAGCATCTGGATGGCGCGGAACAGGTCCGCCTCCACCAAAACCGGCACGGTGCGCAGCTGGCTCTGGTCCATGGTGACCGTACTGATCTTTATCTCCTGCCGGAATTTCTCGCGCTCGGCGGTGACAACGACCTCATCCAGCCGGATATCTTCCGGCACCAGATTGAAATGTTCCTTGACATATTCGCCGGATCCCACCCGTATGGGGCGTTTTTCCAGCCGGTAGCCGATCATGGAAACGGTGAGTGTATATTCGCCTTCGGGGACATTCAGAATGATATAGTAGCCGTCTTGATTGGTGACCGCACCCATGCGCGTATCATCGAGGAACACGTTGACATAACGGATCGGTTCACCGTCGGCTTCATTATTGACAAATCCGGAAACCGAGCCGGGTGCGGCAAGCAGAGGAATATTCAGCAGAAGGATCAGCGATAGAATAATTGTGATCTTTTTCACACAGGGCCCCGTGATTCTTGGAAAGTAATATAATGAAAACGTTGTAAAAAGGAAGCTTTTTAATTATTTTAAATCGCGCAACAAAGAAGGGAATTATGAAACGATCGTTCTGGATCCTGATGGCCTTCCTCATCCTGATGAGTTCCGGCACCTGCACGCGTCCGCCTCTTGAAGAGGACGCCATGGTTCAGGTTTTGGGTATTTATCCCGCCGTTGAAGAAGGCGAATTCGTCATTCCCGCGATCAAGTCGGTCTACGATGCCCGGAATTACAACTATTCCGACACCCTGCTCTTTATCCGTACCGACAGTGAAGCCGGGATCCTGCGCGCCCCGGGAAAGCCGCTGGCATACCGTCCCAATATCAATAATCTCTACCGGCTTCCGAACGGGAATTTTCTCTTCTCGGGAAATATCAGCGACGATTCCTATTCTTATTACAACACGCTTAGGGAGATCAGTCCCGAAGGCCTGGATATCCGTCAGCAAAACTTTCCGGACCGTATTTCGAGCGTTTGCCCGGCAAATGACGGCAATATGTTCTATTTTGGATACGAACTCCGCGATACCCTTCCCAATGCTTTTCTCTACATGAAGAAAAATCTAGCCGGCGATACCCTCTGGACCCGTTCCCTGGATGTCGGCGCCCGTTATCACAATATTGAAAGCGGAACGCCAACAGCAGACAACGGCTGCATTGCTCTGGGAAATATCTGGACGCAGGACCGCAGTAACGACATGTTCGCCGTTCGGATCACAGCGGACGGTGATACCCTGTGGACCGGCAGATACGGCGGAGATCGTGTTGATTATCTGCGGCACGCTCTGGAATTACCGGACGCATCCAGCCTGCTGATGGGTACAATTGCACTGTACGACTCCAGCAATTTTGACTGGTCCCTGAGTTACGGAGAACAGGTCTATCTGGTCCGTGTTTCATCCGGCGGTCAGAAGATCTGGACACTTCCGGTGGGCAAGACGCTCCGCGAATCCTCTAATTCCCTGATCCGGCATTCCGGCGGGAATTATATACTGGCGGGAAACCGGGACGAAAGTTATGCCTATCTCTTCGATGAGCCCGTTGCATGGGTCGCCGCCATTTCCCCGGATGCCGAACTGCTGTGGATGCGCGAATTTGATTCCCGGATATCGAACGGGATCCTCGAACTGCCTTCCGGCGAGATCCTTTTCCTCAGTTCCGTGGTCAGCGGCACTTACTATTACGATTATTTACACTACTTTTATATCACAAAGATCAGTTCTTCGGGAACTGTCGTCTGGGACCGGACATTGACCCCTTAATACGGAATTGGAGACGGAATGATATATTTGATCGCAACAATCATTGTTTTAAGCATCCTGGTCTTTGTCCATGAACTGGGGCATTTTCTGGCCGCCAAGGCGGTCGGCATTCGCGTGGAAACCTTTTCTATCGGTTTCCCGCCGACGATCTTCAAACGCCGCCGCGGCGATACCGAATATGCGATCGGCGCCATTCCTTTTGGCGGTTTTGTGCGCCTTTCGGGGATGATCGACGAAAGCATGGACGCATCTTTTGAAGGAAGCGAACCCCAGCCCTGGGAATACCGCGCAAAACCCATGGGACAAAAGATCTTTGTTACCATAGCCGGCATTCTGATGAATCTGCTTCTGGCCGTTCTGATCTTTTCCCTGATGAGCGGCATCCAGGGCATTGCGGTCACTAGTCCGGAATCCGTGATCGAGACCATTTATGAAAACACTCCGGCCGCCGAAGCGGGACTCCAGGCCGGTGATCGTATTGTCCGGATTGACGATACTGCCGTTAACAGCTGGGATGAAATGGCCGCTTATGTCCGTACCGCCGGCGAACGCGAGATCCGTATCCATTTTATCCGGGACGGGCAGGAACGGGATGTCCTGCTGACACCCCTGCTGCAAAAGACCATTATCGACGGCGAACTCCGGGAGGTGGGCGTTATCGGGGTTTCCCCGGCGGTGACGATCGAAAAAGCCGGGTTTTTCCGTGCGATCGGACAAGGTTTCAAAACCACCGGATACTGGTTTAACATGACCTTTGTCTCTCTCAAGCTGCTGGTAACCGGCCAGGAAAGCTTTAAAAACGTCGGCGGCGTGATCTTTATCGGACAGCTTGCCGGCGAGTCTGCCAAAGCGGGCATTCTGCCGTTCATCGGACTTATCGGCATATTGAGCGTTAATCTGGCGCTGCTGAATATCCTCCCCATCCCCGGGTTGGACGGCGGGCATATTATTATTGCTATCACCGAAGGCATCCTGCGCCGGGAAATGAAGGTCAGGACAAAGATGATCATTCAGCAGGCGGGTATGTTCCTTCTTTTTGGACTGATCATTCTGGCTGTCGTCAACGATATTCTCCGTTTGTTCCGCTAAACGGGTTCCGTGCTTTTTTTACCTGCCCGGTCAAAAAACAATCCGTTTTCACTTTTTTTTCTTTCCGGCTGATTTGAAAAATTGTCGGACCTTCGCGGTTTTTAATATCGTATCTGCAATGAAGCTCTTTTTTTTCTGAAACTTCTTCGATGCGTCAAATGCTTTATTGATACTTGTACAAAGGCGCTCAGGCCTTGTCTTTCAAACTTATTTTCTTTTTTGTAGTCTGCCTTTTTTGTAGATTCCTCTTGTTGGAAATAGTCAAATTACTGGGATTTTTAACCGCACGACCTTTTTGTTTTTTAAGGAGAATTTATGGCGATCAGAAATCATGTCATCGTACTTGCGGACGAATGCAAGGGCTGCGGGCTTTGCATCGACGCATGTCCGTTGAATGTACTTGAGTTTGCCGACGCATTGAACAGTATGGGTTATCGTCCTGCGCGTTACAAGGGCGAAGGATGCAGTGCCTGCGGCAGCTGTTTTTATACCTGTCCCGAACCCGGGGCCATTACGGTGATCCGCAATGTGGAGGGCCTGGAAAAAGGCCACTGTTCCCACTGCGGCGGAGAGGTCCTGCTCTTTCCCGATTACCGGGATCCGTCACGGATGCGCTGCATTGCATGCCATCAGCTGTTAAAAGAAAAAGCATAAAGAGGTCCTTATGTCGAAAGTACTCATAAAAGGAAATGAAGCCGTCGTGCGCGGCGCCCTGCTGGCAGGTTGTAAGAATTTCTTTGGCTATCCCATTACTCCCGCAAGTGAGATCGCCGAAGCCGCCGCTTATTATTTTCCGCTCCTGGGAGGAACTTTTCTGCAGGCGGAAAGCGAGATCGGCGCCATTAATATGGTCTACGGTGCGGCCAGTTCGGCATTTCGCTGCATGACCGCCAGTTCCAGTCCGGGAATCAGCCTGAAGATGGAGGGTATTTCCTATCTTGCCGGCGCAGAACTGCCCTGTGTCATCATTGATATCATGCGCGGCGGTCCCGGTCTGGGAAATATTGCGCCGGAACAGTCCGACTACAATCAGATTGTTAAGGGAGGCGGGCACGGTAATTACCGCCTGATCACCCTGGCTCCGAACAGTGCCCAGGAAATGTGCGATCTGACCATGCTTGCTTTTGAATTGTCCGATAAGTACCGAAACCCCGCCGTAGTCCTCGCCGACGGCATTATCGGCCAGATGATGGAACCGGTGGAATTCCCGGAGCCGCTGCAGCATATTCCCGACCGGCCCTGGGCCTTGAAGGGAACAGCGGACTCGCATCATCTGGTCTGTTCCATCGAACTGGAACCGGACCGACTTGAGGAACACAACCAGAAACTGCAGGCAAAATATGCCCGAATCAGCGAACACGAGACCCGCAGCGAATGCATCCATTGCGAAGATGCGGAACATATCTTTATCGGCTACGGCGTAGTCAGCCGTATTCTGCATTCGGTCATAGAAACCCTGCGCGCGGAAGGCATTAAAGCGGGATTGCTGCGGCCGATCACGTTGTTCCCCTTCCCGTCTCCGCAAATCACCGCATTTGCCGATGAAAAGCGCGTCAAAAGCTTTTTTGTCTGTGAACTGAGTGCGGGACAGATGGTAGATGACGTGCGCCTGGCGGTCAACGGCAGAAAACCGGTACATCTGCATACCCGCATGGGCGGGAATGTACCCTCCGTCAAAGAGATCGTTGAAACCTTTAAAGCAAGTCAGTAGAGGATCTTATGAAAACCAGCATTTTGCAAAAATCCGACAGCTTTTACGATATTTTTACCCGCAAGGGGGGAATGCAGCTGCAAAGTACGCATTATTGCCCGGGCTGCGGCCACGGGATCCTGCACAAACTGATCGCCCAGGCGCTGAGCGATTTCGGTATCCGGGACCGTACCGTACTGATCTCGCCGGTCGGCTGTTCGGTCTTCGCCTATTACTACTTTGACGTGGGCAATATCCAATCTGCCCACGGCCGCGCTCCTGCGGTCGCTACGGGCTATAAAAGGGCAAATCCGGACTCGATCATGATCTCTTATCAGGGTGACGGCGATCTGGCGGCAATCGGTGCCAATGAAATTCTGCAGGCGGCCAACCGCGGTGAGCAGATGACGGTATTTTTTGTCAACAACGCCATTTACGGAATGACCGGCGGACAGATGGCCCCCACCACTCTTATCGGGCAAAAGAGCACAACCACGCCGCGCGGCCGCTCCTCGCAAAATGAGGGATTCCCGCTGCGCATGTCTGAGATCATTGCCACCCTGGAAGCGCCGGTATATGTGGAGCGCGTGATGCTTACCGATGCCAAGAACATCGCCCGCACCCGGAAAGCGGTGCGCAAAGCCCTGATCATTCAGGTTGAGAAAAAAGGATTTTCCTTTGTGGAGGTCCTCTCCCCCTGCCCGACAGGATGGAAAATGACTCCCGTAAATTCGAAAAAATGGATCACGGACGTGCTCGCGCGCTATTTTGAACCCGGCATTAAAAAAGATGTCTCCGAAGACCGTCAGCCGCTGATTCAGATGCGTCCACAGCCGCATTTCAACCAATACCATGAACTGCTGGACATTAAAAGTCTCAGTGACGATCTCCAGGGCATTCCTCTGCCGGAGATCCGTCCGGTCAGTGACGATATCAAGATCGCAGGCTTCGGCGGACAGGGAGTTTTGAGTCTGGGATATGCGCTGGCGAATATTGCCATGGGACACGGATATCAGGTCAGCTGGCTGCCCAGCTACGGACCCGAAATGCGCGGCGGAACGGCCAACTGCAGTGTCAAGATCTCCGATCAGCGCGTAGCCTCTCCGCTTATCGACAATCCCTCCGTCCTTATCGCGATGAACAAGCCTTCGCTGAAGCGCTTTGAGCCGGATGTTCAGCCCGGCGGGATCATTCTTTACGACTGCGGACTGATCAATACAAAGCCGGATCGAACAGATGTGCGGATTCTGGGTCTCCGGGCCACTGCGGAAGCGGATAAACTGGGGGCGACCAAAGCCGCCAATATGATCATGCTGGGCGCCTATGTCCGGATGTGCGGTTTTTTATCGGAAGACTACATTCTGAAAGCCCTGCCACTCATTATCAAGAACAAGGCTTTTTATACGCTCAACGAAAAGGCTTTTCTGCGGGGAATGGCCATGGCGAACGGTTCGATTTAAGATTCAAAATTTAAGATTCAAGATTCACGATTTGCACTGAGCCGGAGCCGAATTCAGAGATCCTCGCAAAGGTCCCGGATTATTTTTCCTATACTTTCCCGGTTTTCTATCCGTACGGACTGCCAGCCGGCGCGGATCCCCGCCTCGATATTCTCGGGACGGTCGTCAAAGTACAGGATGCCCCCGGGATCCCGGGAAAAAAGCCGCATGATATGTTCATAGGCTTCAGGCTCTGGCTTTAAACACCCCCGTTCAAAGGACGTGTAAACACCGTCAAAAAGCTCCCGAAAAGGGATATGACGTGAAATGGCGTTAAAATCCAGGCTGTTGGTATTGGAAAATAAATACAGGCGATATTTTTTCCGCAGTTCCGGCAGCAGCTCCAGGATCTCCCGCCAAAGCGGGAAAGCCCGGTGGATATTTGCCCGGTAGCGGGGTATATCGCTTTCTTTCAGGGATAGGAATTTTGCCATCTCCCGAAAACATTCCGCTTCTGTTCTGCGTCCGCATTCAAAATCCCGGAATAAATCCGTAGCTAAAAAACGCATGAACTGATCGTAGTCCCAGTCCATAAAATCCGTAAAACGCCGGTAATCGACAGCGACGAGGACATTCCCGAGATCAAAGACCAGGTCCGAGATGCAGTATTTACAGATATTCATGTATATTCAGAAGGTTTAGAGCTCCAACAAGTTTTTGGGTGCCGTGGTCAGATTCCGGCAGTCTTTTTCTTTAACCACGACATTATCTTCGATACGGACACCGCCCCAGCCGGGGATATAGATGCCGGGTTCGACTGTTACTATTTGATTGACCTGAAGTTTTTCTTCATATTTCGGAGACAGCCGGGGTTCGGCATGGATCTCGTAACCCAGTCCGTGCCCCAGTCCATGTCCGAAATTTTCCCCGTAGCCTTTTTGCACGATCAGATCCCGGGCGACGGCATCTGCGGCTTTGCCCGTTATGCCCGCCCGGATAAAGGCAAGCGCTTTCAGCTGGGCCTGCAGGACGATATCATAGATTTCCTTTTGTTTCGCATCGGCTTTTCCCAGGCAAACGGTACGGGTAACATCAGCGTGATAGCCCTGATACATAGCGCCGAAATCGATGGTAATGAATTCTCCCTCACGTAAAAGCTTGTCACCGGGTTTATGATGCGGTTTAGCGCCGTTCACGCCGGAAGCCACAATGGTATCGAAACTGTCACGTTCACTTCCCAGCGATTTCATAATATAGGATAACTTTGCATCCAGTTGCCGTTCGCTGATCCCGGGCTTGATCTCGTTCAGCAATTCCATAAAAGCCTTATCCGTGATCCCGGCGGCCTTTTCAAGATCCAGGATCTCGGATTCTTCCTTGACCGCGGCCAGTGTTTCCATTAACATTGACATGTCCCGGAATTCCGTTCCCGGGAACAGCAGTCCAAGCCGGGTAAAAGACTCGTAGCTAAGGCGGTTGCCTTCAAACCCGCAGACCATACCCGCTTTCAGAACAGCCGTCTCCGCGAGTGCCGCAAAGAGGTCCGCTTCCCGGGGAACCCGCAACTGCATTTGCGTCACTTCCTGTTCCGCCTGGGTTTTATAGCGAAAATCGGTCAGAAAAAATGCATCTTTCCGGGTAATAAGAGCAAGACCGTTTGAACCGGAATATCCCGAGATATAGCGCAGATTGGAAGCATAGCGTACCAGCATTGCATCCAGATCGTACTTTTCCAGTTCCAGACGTAAACGTATCAAGCGTTCCTGATTCATATCATTCCCTTATTTCTTCATTCATTAACTGTTTCACCCGATCAATTTCCTGACGGATGCGTTCGGAACCGGGATCGCGTTTCTGCAGCTTGAGCAGAATGTCCAGGGCATATTCGTAGAGTCCCTGACGCATATATAGCTGCGCCATGGTCAGGGTCTCTACGCTGTAAGAGGCCGCCGCTGCGCCGGGTTTGTTATTCTGCGGCGGTGCCTGTTTGCGCGGTGCCTGATAGATTCCGGGCTGCGCATCGGGTATTTCCCGCGTAACGGGGGCAGGCGCTTTTTCTTCGGGGGTATCTTCTTTCGGCGCCGGCACCGTTATTTCCGAGAAGGCGGGAGCTGACGTTTTTTTATCCGTAATGCTTTCTCCGGGCAGGGGCGGAGCGTCCTCGCCGATTTCGATCGTGGTCACAGTTTCTGCTTCGGCTTGCGTTTGCGATATTTCGGTTTTTTCCGAATGTTCCATTTCATCAAGAAGGTGGCGGATATACGCATCGTCGTCCGATCCCGGCAAGGTCTCCGGAGCTACTTCGTTGCTTTTTCCGTTTTCCGGGACACTTAAATCGGTCTTTAGCGCTACATCGGGAAATTTCCGCAGATACTGCTGACCTTCCGCAGGCACTGCTTTATGGGCGGCGATCAGCGAATACAAATATTTCAACTCCCCGATAGAATAATTGTCCTTGTTCAGTTCCAGCAACAGTTCGGCGGCGGAGACAAAGGAGGGGTCCCGCTGCAAGACGGCGGCAAGATGGCGCAGGGTTCCGGGAATATCTCCCTTCTGATGAAGGCAAAGCGCCATCACATAGTGTACCAGAGCCTGTTCCGGATACCGTTCCAGTAACAGCGCGGCCTGTTTCAGTAAAAAAGCGGGATCCTGCTTGTGCAGTTTTTCCAGAATATCCCGGCTTGTTGATAAAAATGTTAGCGTTTCCATGCTTTACTCCATATAGCCCTGTTCCCGCAGGCTCAAAAAACCGCTGTGCCCGATGATGATATGATCGAGCAGCGGGATGTCCAGAATTTCTCCCGCCTGGCGGATAGTGCGGGTGACCTCAATATCATGCCGGCTGGGCTTTAATTCCCCGCTGGGATGGTTGTGCATCAGAATAATGGCGGAAGCCAGGTGATCGACGGCCGGTTTAAAGACTTCCCGGGGATGTACGATCGATGCACTGATACTGCCGACGGAGATGTTGAAGTCCCGGAAAGCCCGGTGCGCCCTGTTCAGCAGGATCACCTTGCAGATCTCCTTGTTCAGCAACCGCAGGCGTTCCCCGTAAGCGTTAGCGGCGCTTTCCGGCCCGCTGATCACTGGCATATCATTGGTCTGCAGACACTCGTGAAAGCGTGCTCCCAGTTGAAAGGCCGCCGACATTGTCGCCGCCTTTGCGGGTCCAAGTCCGTGATGTTTTGAAAGAGCTGCCGTGGTCATTGTCCCCAGCTGCAGCAATCCGCCATATTCGGACAGCAGCTGTTTGGCGATATCCAGGGCGGATTGCCGGGCGCTTCCCGAACGCAGCAGGATCGCCAGCAGTTCGGCATTGCTCAGGCTCTGCGCACCCTGCCGGAACAATTTTTCACGAGGCCGATCATCCTCCGGCCATTCCTTGATGCTCGTTTTCACCACCCTCATTTTGTCCCCCTTCGAATTTATTGATTTCTTGGACTGGTCTGAAACCATTTCTGAATATAATCGACAATGCGGGTAGTCGGCGTCCCGGGACCGAAGATCTCGGCCACACCTTTTTTGCGGAGTTCCGCGGCATCCGCTTCGGGGATCACGCCGCCGCCGATCAGCAGGATATCTTCCATCTGATGTTCTTTCAGCAGATCCAGCACTTTGGGGAAAATGGTCATATGTGCGCCGGAGAGAATGGACAGTGATACCACGTCTGCATCTTCCTGGATCGCGGCCGAAACGATCATTTCCGGCGTCTGGCGCAGTCCCAGGTAAATGACCTCCATTCCGGCATCCCGCATGGCGTTTGCGATAACCTTCGCTCCCCGGTCATGACCATCCAGTCCCGGCTTTGCCAATACTACTCGGATCTTTCTTTCCATAGATTTCCTCATTTAATTTATTCGGCTGTCAAGCACAAAGGTAACGGGGCCGTCGTTGACCAGGGACACCTGCATCATGGCGCCGAATTCGCCCGTTTGCAGGGGGACACCGGTCATTTTCAGCCGTTCACAGAAGTACGCATAAAGACGTTCGCCTTCCCGGGGCTCCGCTGCCTTGCTGAAACCGGGACGACGGCCTTTACGCCAGTCCCCGCATAAGGTGAATTGCGAAACAATCAATGCCGCGCCGCCCGTATTGATCAGGGAGCGGTTCATTTTCCCTTCCGCATCGGCAAAGATCCGGAGTCCGCTAATCTTGTCCGCAAGAAAGTCTGCGTCTTCTTCCGAATCTCCCTTTGCCACGCCCAACAGGATGCAAAGACCTTGCGCGATCTTCCCGCAGCTCCTGCCGGCAATGCTGACTTCTGCCGTTTGTACGCGTTGTATTACCGCGATCATTCCGCAACCTTTTCAAAAAGTTTAATTTAATTCAATTTCCCTCTAACTTCAATGCTTAAACCCGGGAATTCCACTTTTATTCGCCTTCCGGCCTAAAATCGCGAAAGCCGGCACTCCTCACTTATTATTTTTTATTCGGGAAGCGGTATTGCCTGCCTGCACCGCCCGGAAGATATTTATCCGGATAGCGCCCGGCAATTTCCGCAATATGGCGGGTGCAGTGCGTAGGGCAGACATAGTCGATATCCGCGAGCAAACGGTAATCGTTAAAACCGTGTAAACCGCCGATCAACGCATGAATGTGCCCGTGCTTTTCAACGACGGGCAGAATGTATTCAAGTCCCGGATGCGAACAGCCGGCGATCAGAACAAAGCCTGCAGGAGTTTGAATAAACAGGGATTGTTCGATACCCTTGAGTTCACCGGTGGAATAAATATCTTCGTCAAAATTGTATTCTCCGTCAATATGAAAGATATGCTCCGGGCGGCGCAGCCCACGCAGGGACTGGGGAATAAAGATCTCGGCATGCGGCTGGGCATGCAGGAAGGTCGAGAGTGCACCCGTATGATCGAAATGGTGGTGAGAAATAAAGATGGTGTTAATCGTGGAAGCGGGGACATTCAGATACTTCATATTCGCCAGCAGGATGGTTGCATCCGCGCCGGTATCAAAGAGAATATTCCGCGCTCCGGTCCGGATCAGGGCCGAAAAACCCCAGTCCGCCCTGATGTTTGGGTCCGCGCTGCTGTTGTCGTATAAGATCAGGATTTCCAGAGATTCCATTATTATTCCTTTCAGGGCATTCGCAAATTTCAGCCCAGTGCCACATCCAGTAGCATCATGGTGGCAAAGCCCAGCATGGCACCGATGGAGGACCAGTCCGTTTCGTGTCCGCGCTGTGCTTCCGGGATCAGCTCTTCCACAACCACATAGATCATGGCGCCGGCCGCAAATGCCAGCGCGTAGGGCAGTATGGGAGTTATTTTCAGGACCAGCAGTGCACCCAGAACTCCGGCCAGCGGCTCCACCGCTCCGGATAACTGACCGTAGTGAAAGGCTTTCCAGCGCGAAAGGCCTTCCCGGCGCAGGGGAATGGAGATCGCGGCGCCTTCCGGCAGATTCTGCAGCCCGATACCGAACGCCAGAGCGATCGCTCCTGCAAAAGCACCGGCTTCGGGATTGTGAAATGCGGCGCCGAAGGCCACGCCGACGGCCAGGCCTTCGGGGATATTGTGCATAGTAATAGAGAGCACAAGCAGAACACTGCGGCGCCAGTTTGTCGGCAATCCCTCCGCTTCTTTGCTGTCCAGCCCCAGATGCAAATGCGGTAAAAGATTATCGATCAGCAGCAAAAAGGCTCCGCCGAGAAGGAAACCAATAACCGCAGGTATCCAGGGTATCTGCCCGTTGCGTTCCGCCATATCGATGGCCGGAGCCAGCAGTGACCAAAAGCTGGCGGCGATCATCACGCCCGCCGCAAAACCCAGCATGGCATTGAACACTTTTTGGTTGATAGATTTAAAAAAGAAGACCATGGCCGCTCCTGCAGCGGTCATCATCCAGGTAAACATATTCGCCAGAAAGGCCAGCAGTATCGGATCATATTTACTGAGCGCTTCAAACATCGCAGATTCCCTTCTATCTGTTAAAATCCCGCTTGTAGCATATCGTTAAATTACGCAATCCCCGTTTCAGGAACAAATCAAATCCATGACCCGGCTGGTCCGCGCGGCACTGCTGCCCGTACTGGGACAATAACCCTCTCCGCGCAATTCCGCCACCAGGGTCCGGATCAGATATTCCTGTATATGGGCAGGCAGGGCATACTCTTCCTGCAGAATACCCCATTGTTCCGAGACGCAATGGATGCGGGCATTGGCAAAGGTAGAAAAATTCAGATATCCTTCTGTCCCGCTGATACTGATCTGATCGACATTCTCTTCCGGGGAGGAAACGAAGCACCAGCTGCCGCTGCCGACGGCTCCTCCGGCAAAATGGAATGTCGCGCTTAGCGTATCCGGCGGAGCATAAAGACCGGCCCGGTTCAGGGCGTTTCCCCGCACATGCTTCAGGGGTCCGAGCAAATAGTCCATCAGGTCCAGCTGATGCGATGCAAGATCGTGAAAATGTCCGCCGCCGGAGATCTCCGGCCGGACCCGCCAGTTTCTTTCGGGATGGGCATCTTCCGCATAAGGCGGCCGGTAGAAACTGATATGCGCCGCGCAGACCGTGCCGACAGCTCCTTTGTCGATCAGTTCTTTCACCCGGCGGAACTGGGGAAGCATGCGACGGTAATATGCGACAAAAAGCGGAACTCCCGCTGTCCTGCAGGCCCGGAGCATTTCCCTGCATTCCGCATAATTCCTTGCCATGGGTTTTTCCACATAGACCGCTTTCCCGGCTTTTGCGGCAAGTTGCGTGTAATAGGCGTGCGTGTCCGGCGGTGTAGCGATGTAGACCGCATTGATCTGCGGGTCTTCGAACAAGCTTGCAGCATCCGTGGTCCATTCGGGTATCTTGTGCCGGCGGGCAAAATCCCGGCAGGCTTCGGTATTCCGGCGCATCACCATACGTACACGGGAATGCGGAATGATCTGCATGGCCGGCATGCTTTTTTTCTCGCAGACATTTCCTGCACCGATCACGCCCCAAACCACTTTATCAATTTTTTTCATTGCATCTCTTTGTCTTTGAATTCTATACGGATACCCCCCCATCGCGCGGCACATTGATTGTAGATCCAGAAATAAAAACGCAACAGAAAATACCCAAGCGGTAAATATAAGAAAGGGAGCAGCAGATAGGCCAGACCCATATATAGGGTATATGCCGAATCCGAAGCCAATCCCGTCAGCAGGAGGATCAGTCCGATAAGTCCGAAGATCAACATGATAAAAAAACCCGTGATCGCGATAATTTTTGCACTCTGACGACTGTCAATACGAACGATCTCTTTCATTTTCTACTCCTTCTCCTCATTTTTCATAACCTTGATGATCTCACTGTACAGCTCCTCCGGAAAGAAAGGCTTGGCAAGATAGCCGTGGCAGCCGGCTTCAAGACAGCGTTGTTTCTCATCGGGCATTGCGTAGGCGGTCTGGGCAATAATACGCATGTGGTAACCCTTTTCACGAATTTCTTTCAGGCAGGCATAACCGTCTTTTCCGGGCAGATTGATATCCAGCAGCAAAAGGTCCGGCAATTCATGCGCCAGCATTTGCATCAGCATATTACCGTCTTCTGCCCTTCGCGGTTCAACGCCGCAGGGTTTCAGATATTCTTTCAGCAGATAACAGGAACCGGGATCGTCTTCCGCAACCAGAACAGTCGTATTCTTCAGGTCCGGCTTCGGTAGATTTTTTTTGCGGTAATTTTTGTGCTCTTCGTCCCGGAGCTTAACGGGAATATTGAACAGAAAGCAGCTCTCCTTTCCGGACATCGATTCCAGGCGGATATTTCCGCCCATCAGCTCAACAATTCCCCGTGAAATGCTTAAGCCGAGTCCCGCGCCTTCGTGGAAATTGTCTTCATCCGCCTGACGGAAACGTTCAAAGATAATCGACTGTTTTTCGGGAGCAATACCGGGTCCGCTGTCTTTGACATAAATCTGAAGTTCCGCACTTTCACCCTCCTGCGTCATACTGCAGCCGACTTCCACAAAGCCCTTATCCGTATATTTGATGGCATTCTCGATCAGGTTGTCCAGCACTTGCTGCAAGCGGAAAGCGTCAGCATAGATATCGGTATCTGCTAAGGAATCCGGGAAATGCAGGCGCAACGTAAGTCCGGCTTTCCCCTGTAAAAGCTCCCCGCTCCGGAAGGAATTGATACTGTGTTCCAGAACATCCCGGAGCCGGAACATTGCGGGATGAAGCTGTATGGATCCGGCTTCCAGTTTTGATAGGTCCATAATATCGTTGATGATACGTAAAAGACGCAAACCGGACTGACGGATCATGTCAAGGTATTCTTTTTTCTTTGTATCTGACAAATCCCTGTTCGTCATAAGATCCGAAAAACCGATAATGGCATTCATCGGGGTCCGTATTTCATGACTCATGTTGGCAAGAAAGTTGGATTTCAAACGGTCGCTTTCCTCCGCTTTTTCCTTTGCGATACGGAGTTGCAGCTGGGTTTCGCGGTATTCCGTCATATCCCGTATAAATATCAATACCGCCGGATGTCCGCCCCAGTCGATCGGCGCGGCATTGGATTCCAGCCATTTGAGTTTTCCCCTTTTATCAAGAATTCTGAAAGAACTCCATTCCGGGAAATCTTCAATTTTCAAGCGGCTGGTCTGGCGTTCCCGGATCATTTCCCGGTCTTCGGGATGAATAAACTCCAGGAATGGCCGGGAACACAATTCTTCCTGGCTGTACAAGGTAATATTCTCGACCTGCTGGTTGGCAAAGCGCAGATATCCGTCCTGACTGACGGCAATCCCTTCGCCGGCATTTTCGACCAGAGCCCGGTATTTTTTTTCATTTTCTTCTTTATCCTTCTGCGTCTGCCAGATAGACCAGCGTTTCAGCATCAGCAAGCCCAAAAGCATGGTTCCGGGCGTATAGATCAACAAAAGGGGCAATGCGATAATGCGCATTGTGTTGATTCGCACTTCCGTAGGAAGAAAAATTGTACAAAGCAGCATCGCCGCATGAACAATGAATCCCAGCAGTAAAAGATTCCAGAACGGTTTCCGGATATTTTTCGGCGGAAAAAAATGGCGCCACAACAATCCGATACTACCCGAACTGAGAACCACGGCTACGCCCATGGTCGTTCCGCTTCCGCCTTCCAGGATGCGGTATAATCCCGTCGTAACCATCGCTATTAAGGTTGGAATAGCTCCAAAGAACAATCCGGATATCGACAGAAGCACCGAGCGCATATCAAAAACCAATCCCTCGCTCAGGATCCAGGGAATGGTCATCAGAAAGATCCCGATCAATCCGATCGCGATCCCGGTTACGATCTTCCCGGAATAATTCCGGATATCCTCTTCCTTGTTCCAGAAGTATTCATAGATCAATGTAAAGGAAAGTAGAACCGCAATATTCTGTATTAAACCGATAAAAATTGACTCTGCCATAAAACCGCTCCAGGATAATAATAACTATTTTATTCATAATTCATCCTATATCAAAGAATTAAATCCTTAACATTTCGGCTTCCCCCAAGTCCGTGTGCGTATCGCATGATTTTACATTCTCACCTTGCAAGTCCGTGCTTTTTCTTGTAAAATTCAGGCATTATTACGGGGAAGTTATGGATTTTTTACTGCACTCGGACTGGGGACTCTTTATCGTATTTACCTCTGCCATTCTGCTGATCCTGGCACTGGCAAGTACTCTGCTCGCGCTTCTGCGCATCCATCCGCATCACACCCGACGCCTGGTACATATCCTGGTCGGCTGTCTGGTTTGCGCATCACCCTTTATTTTTACTTCCCGTGTCCCGGTCCTTACGCTTACCCTGCTTTTTACCGTAGCCAATATCCTGGCCATTCGTTTTAATCTGATCAAAAGCATTCATGAGACAGACCGTATTTCCTACGGCACCGTCTATTTTCCCGTTTCTTTTTTCATTCTGGTCTTTTGGTTCTGGGACAAGGACCCGGCCATTCTGCTGAGCGCCATGCTGATCATGGCCTTTGCCGATCCGGTCGCCAGTTGGGTGGGCGAATCCCGGAAAAAACCCTTGCTGTTCAAGATCCTCAGCGAAAAAAAATCCCTGCAGGGCAGCAGTGCAATGTTTATTACCGCATTCGTCGTCGCCGTGTTGGCCATGAAATTCTTCCGCGGGCTTTTTGACCAGCCGGATATCAGCTGGGCAACGGCATTGCTCTTTGGTTTTTTTACTGCGATCTATTCCGCAGGGGCGGAAACGATCTCCCATCGCGGCACTGACAATCTGATGGTCCCTATCGGTGCGGCGGTGATCCTGGATGCATTTTATAATGGCACAGGAGAGCTGCAGCTTCAGCTGATGCTGTGGATGAGCATTACGGTCCTGATCGCCTATCTGGCTTATAAAACCCGGACTCTCAGTCTCTCCGGAGCGATGGGCGCCTGGCTGCTGGGCACCGTGGTCTTCGGACTCGGCGGCCCGGAGTGGATGACACCAGTTGTAGTCTTTTTCATTTTTTCCTCCATCCTTACCAAGATCGGAAAGAAACATAAGAAAAAGTTGGAGACCATTTTTGAAAAGACCGGAAAGCGTGATATATATCAGGTCTTTGCCAACGGCGGCGTAGCGATGATCGCCACCATGTGCTGGCACTTTTTTGAACCGGTCTGGCCGGATGGCGAGATCTTCTGGTATATGATTTTTCTCTCCGCCATTGCTGCGGCAACGGCAGACACCTGGGGGACAGAGATCGGCGCTTTTAGCCGGAAAGACCCGCGCAGTATTCTGGGATTCAAGAAAGTTCCCATGGGCAGCTCCGGCGGACTGAGCCTGATCGGAACCCTGGGAGCGGCCTTGGGTGCCTTTATCATAGCCCTGACGGGTAAATTCGCGCTGCAGATCTTTGCCGGCCTGCATATGCCCCTGTACCTTGCCGGACTGATTACAGCGGCAGGCCTGTGCGGAGCGCTGATGGATTCCCTGCTCGGCGCAACGCTACAGGCACAGTACCGTTGCCCGGTCTGCCGTAAGATCACCGAAAAAACCAGCCATTGCGGACAGGAAATCATTCCTCTGGAACGGGGATACCGTATGATCAATAACGATGTCGTAAATTTTTGCAATACGGTCGCCGGCGGCTTGCTGGGCGGGTTGCTTTATCTTATATTATACTAAAAGAGAGGTACCATGAAAAAGATCATCCGAACCCCTTTTGCCAATATTTACGAAGATGCCGCTTTTGCCTCCCAGATCGTCACCCAGGGCGTGATCGGCGAGATTGCCGAAGTGCAGGATGTCCGCGGAGACTGGGTTCAGCTTCGCCTGCCAGACGGATACGAAGGATGGACCCAGAATTTTTCAACCGTGGATTGTAATAATGAAACGGAAAAGATGCTGAACAGTCTTCCAAAGATTCTGATACATACACCCTTTTTATCCGTATTTACCAATAAGGATTTTCAGGGACCGCGTCTGGCGGTGCTTGCCATGGGAGCCGAAATCCCTTACCTGGAAAACCGGGATAACGAATTCGAGATTCTGCTGCCGGACGGCAGGCACGGGCATATCCGGCAGAAACCGATGGGTATTCAGGATCCCCGTGATATAATTCTCTGCGCCGCCGGGCGTCTGCTGGGCGCTTCGTATTTCTGGGGCGGAAAGACCGAGAACGGTTGCGACTGTTCCGGACTGACGCAGATGTGCTTTAAAATTGCGGGACTTTCGCTGCCCCGCGACGCCTCCCAACAGATCCGGGTTCTGAAAAAACACGCCCTGACCCCGGAAATTGCCCGGCCCGGCGATCTGGCTTTTTTTCAGAATGAAAAAGGACGTATTACCCATGTGGCCATTATGCGGAAATCCCCGGAATATATTCATTCCTCAGGAGAGGTCAGGATCAACAGTTTCGACCCGCAGGCAGCCCATTATTTAAAAAAACTCGACGATATGCTGGAAGGCATTTACTCGATCGAAAGCTTATTGTGAGGCTCTTATGAAGAAACGAATTCTATCCGGCATGCGCCCTACCGGCAAACTGCACATCGGCCATTTTGTGGGCGCACTCGAAAACTGGGTTTCTTTGCAGGAGCATTATCAGAATTTTCATCTGGTGGCGGACTATCATGTCCTGACGACTTCGCTTGATACTTCCATGATGCTGAAGAATACTCTGGATATGCTCAAAGACTGGATCGCCGCCGGCATTGATCCGGCTAAAAGTCCGCTTTTCCGGCAGTCACGGATCAAAGAGCATACGGAACTGTATCTGATCTTTTCCATGCTGATCAGCAAAGAACGTCTGGAACGGAATCCCGCCCTCAAGGAGCAGATCCGCGACCTGAATATTGCCACTACTGTATACGGGCACCTGGGTTACCCCGTTCTGCAGGCGGCGGACATTCTTTTATACCGCGCCGATGCAGTTCCTGTTGGCGAAGATCAGTCTTCGCATATCGAGATCACCCGGGAGATCGCCCGGAAATTTAACAGCACCTATGCCGTGGTATTTCCGGAACCGGAGACCAAGCTGACGCGTTTTTCGCGCCTGCCCGGACTGGACGGCAAGGCCAAGATGTCCAAATCTCTCGGGAATACCGTTTATCTGTCCGACGAGCCGGAAGCGATCTGGCAGGCCGTGCGCATGGCGGTGACGGACCCGCAGAAGATCCGCAGGAACGATCCCGGCCGGCCGGATATCTGTACCATTTTTACCTATCACAATGTCTTTAATACAGACGAGGTACCGCAGATCCGCCGCGACTGTGAATCCGGCGTCCTGGGTTGTGTGGACTGTAAGAAAAACTGCGCCGCCAGGATCTCGGCCTTTTTTGCTCCGCATCGCGAAAGACGTGCGGCACTTACGGATACAATGATCCTTGAGATCCTTGAGGACGGCGAAAACCGAGCCCGCAGGGAAGCTGCCGAAACGATGGAACGGGTACGAACGGCTATGAAGATCGGCTAAAGACTGCACCGCTTTTATTTTAATAGCAGCATTTTCCGTGTCTGAACAAAATTCCCCGCTTTCAGACGGTAAAAATAAATACCGCCCGGCAAGATCTTTGCATCAAATGTGTAACGATAATAGCCGGCGCTTTGCCGCGTATTGATCGCTACGGCCACCCTGCGGCCGCGCATGTCAAAGATCTGCAGATTGACAAAAGCATCTTCGGGCAGTTGGTAAAGGATATGGGTTTCGGGATTAAAGGGGTTCGGATAATTCTGTTCCAGCGCAAAACTTGCCGGCAGACCGGGAAGGGCCGCCGTTTCGCTGACCCAGATATCCAGCAGACGGGAAACCGTATCGCCCTCATTATCTTCGGCAATAAAACGTACCCGCTCCGTACCCAGAAAATCCACTCCCGGTGTAATTTGTACAAGCGAATCATTGAGGGTGCCGATCGTCAGCTTTGAACTGTTGCCGGACCAGGAAAAACTTAGCGGATCCCCGTTCGGATCGGAAAAATATTGTTTGAGATTGACCGTGGTTCCGCTGTTCATACGGACATCCAGGGTATCGCCGGGACCGCAGAATACCGGTGCATCATTAAAGACCTGAATAAAGTTGTCCCGGGAATAATTGGACTGCAATTCCCCGGAGCGGACCATCAGAGAAATACTGTAGAGACCCGAACGGGTATAGCAGTGAACGGGTTCGAATTCCGTGACAAAATCACCCTCCCCAAGTTCCCAGACCAGCGTATCGATCGCTCCCGGCTGGGCCACGCTGGTATTCATGAATTCAACAGTAAAGGGTTTGGAACCACTGCGCTCCGTCACATGGAAGGCGGCTGATACACCGTCATTCAGTGCCGAACTGATGCTTAAATCGTCAATGCACCAGTATTTTTCGTTACTGCCGCGGAAATTGAATTTGAATTTGACATCCCGGAATCCCGCTACGGCTGCCGTCAGGTCCAGTTCACAGGTCTCGCTTCCATCCGTAGCGGCGGTCCAGCGTTTTGCTTCATACCAGGTCTGCCCGTCATTTACGGTGTACAATACCCTGGCAAGGGTAAGGGAGCGGATCTCCAATTGATGTTCAAAACGCAGTGAAACCGAACGGCTGAGGGCAAAGTTAAAGGAGCGGGTGATCAGTTCGGCATCCAGGCTACCCTCACCCAGATATTCGCTGTCGATCAGCATAAAGCCGTTCCCGGCGCTGCTGGATGCAAAACTGCGGTTCAGGGGATTCTCGTTGCTCCAGGACCCGTTCCCGCTGCGGTCCAGGATCTTCCATCCGGCCGGAAGGCCGTCGGAAAAGGTTTCGGAATAGAAAAGCGGAGATTCCGTCTTCGCTGCGGCCGGGCTCTTTTCGGAGTAGGTATAGGCGCTGTCCTCAAAAGCATAAATGCCGTAATAATAATTTTTGCCGGCATCCAGCGCATTATGGTAAAAAACCGTATCCAGGCCCTTATAGATCACTTCGCCGCCGGCTGCACTGTCGCCGACCCGGTATTTCTGGCGATTCTGCGGGAAGGTAATGGTGTTTTTGCCGGCGCTAACGATCAGTACCGAGTCGGCGGCCGCGTTCAGGCGCCAGCGGAGGCGGATACTGTCCTGCCCCAGCGCTTCAGCACTGAATCCTTCCGGGACATCGACATGCAGATCGCCAAAACTGAAACTGATCACGCCGCCGATCTCCTGGATATTCCGGATGGGATTGCGACTGGGCTCTCCCGCCCAATTCAGCGCGTTGGGATTGCTTTCATCCGTAAAAAAGCGGTTTGCACTGGTGCCCGGGAAAGGATCGCCCGCATTGATATAGGCTTCACCGGGGTTTCCCAGTCCGTCTGCTTCTTCCAGATCAAAACCCTGGCGGCTCGGATTGCAGTTCAGTGTATTGTTGTTCCAGCCGCTGTGATTCATATCTATATGAAAGATCAGCAATCCGTGTCCCGGAATGGCGGCATCCCAATCCGTGCGCTGACGATTTTCCATCATGAAAAACTCGCCGATGCCGGAACTCATAAAATAACGGATTTCATTATGACTGTGTGCGGGGTTGAGTACAACGGATTCCGTTCCTTCCAGGATCTGCGGTTCCGCCCAGCGCAGGAAGGCCCGGGACCAGGCATTGAACAGAGGCGGACGTTTTCCGCTGTCGTTCCAGGATCCGCCGGCCATCAGGTCCCAGTTGCCAAGGCCCCCGCAATTTCCGCCGCTTCCTTCATAATCGGTGTCGTAATAGTCCGGCAGTCCGCAAACATGCCCGAATTCATGCGCGATTACACCGATGCTGGTTCTTGTCGTACCGCTGATCCCATATAATTCCATCGATGTCGAATAATCGTAGACCCGTTTCCCGTCAACGACCAGGTTGCTGGCAAAATACACCCAGCGGTGCGGCCAGATGGTGTTTTCGTCCGCACCATAAAAACACTCGCCGTATCCTGCATAGATAAAATAAATATTGTCCACAAAACCGTCATTGTCATTATCATACTGCGAATAGTCCACCATAGGATCGGCTTTGGTCACGGCTTCGTAGACAAAGCGCTGAATATTTTCATCATCCCCTTTCCCGTAGAAAGCCCAGCCGCTGTCCAGCACTACCGGGCCGGCAATGTCGAATTGCGGTTTAAAAAGATCGAAAGAACCGTCCTGGTAATACCGGCTTACGCTGCCAACCGCTCCGTTGTAGCTGTAACTGTTTCCGTTCATCAGACTGTCAAAATCCTCCGGACGATGGATAAAGGACTTATCGGAGAATTCGACCAGGATCAGTAGAAATTTCTGTTCGCCCAGGGTGGGAAAATCCGTTTGCCCAAAGGGCAGTGCGGCAGGAGCGTTCCCGCTGTTTTTGGGCATTGCGCCTTTCAGTTTACCCGGTTCCAGATGCGGATACGGAATTGTGGCAATAACAGTTTCTTCGTGCAGATCCCGGTATGCCGGATCATGCGCCTTTATACCGGAAGCGGTCAGTTTTCCCTGCTTGTCCTGAAGCGCATACTCAAAAATGCCGGCAACATTGCGCAGCAGGACCTTTCCGTCAGCGCTTTCATGCCAGGACAGATTTTCGTCACCGCGCAAATAGACCTTTAAGGTTCTTCCGTCCGGATACCGTACGATCCCCGGTTCGGGATTCGCAGGCACGGCCTGTAACAGTGTTATTGCAGTGAGCAGAAATAAACTAATTTGCGAATTCTTCATTGACCTCTCCGATTTAGTTTGAATAATACAAAAGCATTTTGATAGTCAAAAATTATTTCATAACTTTTTGCTCTGAAAAAGCAAAAGGATGCATTATGACAGACCGAAAACTGCTGATCGAACGCTCTGCGGAGGGAAAGCAGAGCCTTGTGCTTCCAAAAACGGATGTCCCGGAAAAGGCCATTGAAAAGATTGTACCCGCTCATCATTTACGAACCTCACCCTGCGCACTGCCCGAGGTCGCCGAACCCGAGCTGGTACGGCATTATGTGAATCTCTCCACGCTGAACCACCATGTTGATAAGGATTTTTATCCCCTGGGTTCCTGCACCATGAAATACAATCCCAAGATCAACGAGGCCTTCGCCGCCAGCCCCTGCATCAGTGAAGTGCATCCCCTGCAGCCTGATGCGAATATTCAGGCTTCTCTGAAGATCTATCATGACGTGGAACGCTTCCTCTGCGAGATCACGGGTATGGACGCCTTTACCCTGCAGCCGGCGGCGGGTTCGCACGGCGAACTGACAGGCGTAATGATCATGCGGCAGTATCACGAACATCAAAAGAATCACAAGACCCGCATCCTGATCCCGGATTCCGCACACGGCACCAATCCTTCTTCCGTGAATATCGGCGGTTACCAGGCCGTGACCGTGGCTTCCACGCCGGAAGGACTGGTGGACCTGGACGATCTGCGTGCAAAACTGGACGATGATGTCGCGGGTTTTATGCTCACCAATCCCAATACTTTGGGCATTTTCGAAAAGAACGTCCTGCAGATCGCGGAACTGATCCATTCCGTGGATGGTCTGATGTACATGGACGGTGCCAATATGAACGCACTGCTGGGAATCGTCAAGACGGCGGATATGCATTTTGATATTACGCATATCAATTTGCACAAGACTTTCTCTACGCCCCATGGGGGCGGCGGTCCCGGTGCAGGTCCCATCGGCGTGGTAAAAAAACTTGTCCCCTATCTGCCGGTTCCACGGGTTATAAAAGATAAAGATAATTACCATCTCAGCTGGGAACACCCCGAATCCATCGGAAAGGTCATGGCTTTCTGGGGTAACTATTCGGTCATAGTCAAAACCTGGGTCTATATCCGCATGCTCGGCGAAGCCGGCCTGAAGGATGTAGCAAAGCACGCCATCATCAACGCCAATTATATCAGGGCATCGCTGGAGGATATATATGAGCTCCCCTATAAAACGCCGCCCATGCATGAATGCGTTTTTTCGGGAGACCGTCAGAAATCGCGCGGTGTCCGTGCGCTGGACATCGCCAAGCGCCTTTTGGATTACGGCATGCACGCCCCGACGGTGTACTTTCCGCTGATCGTCCATGAAGCGCTGATGATCGAGCCTACAGAAACGGAGAACAAGGCCTCGCTTGACCATTTTATTGCCGTGATGCGGAAGATCGACGAAGAATCCCGCGAACATCCCGAACTGCTGACAAGCGCACCGCAGAATACACCCGTGCGGCGCATCGACGAACTAAAGGCCAACCGTGATCTGAACGTGCGTTGGTAAGAATATGCAGGCGATCTATCATAAAGAGAAACAGGAGATCCGGCTGCGCAGAGGTGAGCGCGGACTGGATATTGCCCGGCGCTATTTCGGCGAGCATGCAGAACATATCCTCTGCATGTCCTGTGATTGCGAACTGCAGAGCCTGAATAATGTAATCCCGCCCGGGACGCGTTTTATTTCTTTCTATGACATTTACGATCCGCACGGAGCACAGTGTCTGGCAGTCAGTACGACCGCCCTGATGCTGATGGCGGCCGAAGGTCTTTTCCCGGATACACGTATATCCGTCGAACACTCCTACGGCGCGGGATTCTTCTGTGAAGCCACGAATCCGGCCTCGCTCCCGGAAGATTATCTGGAGCGACTTGAAACGACCATGCGGGAACATATCGAAGCCGGATTCGAATTCGAAGAACGCCTGGTCTCCCACACCCAGATCCGCGAATTCGATTACAAACGCTTCCGTGTCCTGCATAACAGCTCCAAAAAATATATCCGGATCTACGATCTCTGCGGTTTCCCGCACTGGTTTATCGCTCCTCTGACCCCCTCCGCCGCCGCTATCCGGCAGTTCCGCATCACGCCCTACGAAAGCGGCTTCGTCCTGGAATTTCCCAACAACCATTATCCCGACAGTATTCCGCCCTTTACACCGGGTCCGAACCTCTTCAAGGTCTTTCGTGAAAGCGAAAAACGCGGTACGATGCTGCAGATACGGAATGTATCGGATCTGAACGAACGCGCCCTGCAGGGTCGTCATATGGAAGCCGTGCACCTGTACGAAGCGTTGCACGAAAAAAAGATCGCACAGATCGCCGACACCATCAGCAAGAATCCCGAATACCGCTTTATATTTATCGCCGGGCCTTCTTCCTCCGGGAAAACAACCTTTATGAAACGGCTTTCCCTGCAACTGCGCATCAACGGACTGAAACCCCTGCATCTGTCGCTGGACGATTATTTTGTGGAACGCGAAGACACGCCCCGCGATGAACACGGCGAATACGATTTTGAACATTTTCATGCCATCGACCATAGCCTGCTGGATAAACAGCTGAGCGCCCTGATCCGGGGAGAAGCGGTTCACCTGCCGCGCTTTATGTTCAATGAAGGGAAAAAGGTCTTTGATAAGGATCCTACGGTTCTGCACAAAGATGCGGTCATGATCATTGAAGGCATTCACGGATTGAATCCCGAACTGGCCGCCAGCATCCCGGATAACAAGAAATGCCGGATTTACATCTCTGCGCTTACACAGCTGAATTTTAATCTTTACAACCGGGTTTCGACCTCGGATACCCGCCTTTTGCGACGTATGTACCGGGATCTGCAATTCCGGGGGCACAGCCTGGAAAATACGCTGCTGCGCTGGCCCTCTGTACGCCGCGGCGAAGCTCGCTGGATCTTTCCCTTCCAGGAAAACGCGGACCTGTATTTCAACAGCGCCCTGGAATATGAATGGTCCGTCTTCCGCGGTGTACTGGCAGACAAGCTCTCCGCCATTCCCCTGGAATCGCCCGTAAAGGTCGAAGCGGAACGCCTGTACCGCCTGCTGGAATTATTCGTTCCCTTTGAGGCGAATCTGATCCCCTCAACCTCCATCATTAAGGAATTTCTTGGGGGAAGTTCTTTTAAATACTGACCGGAAAGCATTTCCATCCCGCTTGACGGGAATTCTTATTTTCATGCCATGCGCGGGAACATGTCGCTATTTCCGGACTTATATACTGCCGGGGCGGGTTTGGGAATGAACCTTTTAGAATGAGGAGAAAAAAATGGCAGCTATACGGGAGATCCATTCCTATACCGAACTGCAGCAGGAACTGAAGAAACACCCCAAATGTTATCTGCTTCTGTACAAGGCCGGCAGCGAGAGCAGCGAATGCGCCGTGAACAACATTCGCGAGGCTGCGAACAGCAGTCCGGTCCCGGTCTTTTTTGCAGATGTGAACAAGGTTCGTGACATTCATCCCGAATACGGCATCAATACCGTTCCGAACCTGCTGGTTTTTGATAATGCGATACTGAAGAACAGCATCCGCGGCTGCAGCGGGAATGCACATTACAGGAATATGTTCACGCAGCTTTTTGTTTCAGGCGCAGACAGCGGGGAAACGCAGGAAACAAAGCCCGTGACGGTCTACTCTACGCCCAGCTGCCCCTGGTGCAGCACCCTTAAAAACTATCTGCGCCAGCATCAGATCTCCTTCCGGGATATTGACGTGTCCCGGGATATGCAGGCGGCCGAAGCCATGGTCCGCCGCAGCGGACAGCGCGGCGTGCCGCAGACCGATATCAACGGACAGATGGTCGTAGGCTTTGACAAGGCAAGGATCAATTACCTTCTGGGAATTCAAGGATAATAAGAAAGGAATGCATATGAAAGAATTACAACCCGTCTCACCTTATGTTCTGCTGGATATCAACGAAGAATCCGGAGAACAGCGCACCGCAGCCGGCATCATTATTCCGGATACCGCAAAAGAGAAGAAAAAGACCGCCAAAGTCCTGGCCGTCAGTAATGTCGAAAATGCCGAGGTCGCCGTCGGCGATACCGTACTGTATAAAAGCTTCAGCGGCGATGAGGTTGAATATGCGGGCAAAAAGTACCTGCTGATCCCTTATGCCGATATCCTGGCAAAACTGGTCGAGACCGACGCCATCTAAACCGCAAATAAGAAAAAGCGCAATCCTGACACTCCGAAAGGAGTGTCTTTTTTTGGGGGGAATTTTCCTCGCCGGCGGGTTTTCTCCCGCTTGCTCCCCGCCTGTCCTTTCCCCGGACATTCGCGGAATTCGTGCGTACTGTCACAGATGCCGGCAGACCGAAATAATTTGTTTTATTATCAGGATAAAAAGTGTATTTTTAACGTTGTAAGGAAGTTGTGAAACTATGAGTTACAAGATCCGTCTGGATGTTTTTGAGGGCCCAGTCGACCTGCTTCTGTATTTCATCAAGCGGGATGAGATCAATATCTACGATATTCCCATCAACAAGATCACCCGCGATTATCTGGAATATCTGGACCTGATGAAGACACTGAATTTGCAGATCGCCGGCGAATTTATCGAGATGGCCGCCATGCTCATGCGCATTAAGGCGCAAATGCTGATCCCGCGCGTTTGCGATGCCATTGAGAAGGAAGAGATCGAAGACCCGCGGAACGAGTTGGTCCAGCGGCTGCTGGAGTATCGCTATTTCAAGGAGATCGGCAATGAGCTGAAAAAGCTTGAGGACCGGCATGCCGGCGAATTTCCCCGGCGCCCCAACTGGTCCTATATCGATCACGATCTTCTTCCGGAGGACGCACTGAATCACGTTTCGCTTTTTGATATTCTGAACGCCTACAAACAGGCACTCGACCGTATGCCCGCGGTACCCGATCCGCACGAGGTTGCACCCGAAGAGACCAGTATCACCCGCCAGATCGACTTTATATATTCCTACTTTCATAAAAATCGCCAGGTGAATTTCTCCACGCTGCTTCGTTCGATCAAAAGTAAGATGGTCCTGGTCGTGACCCTGGTGGCCATCCTGGAACTGATGCGCAGCCAGCGTATCCGGGTCCTGCAGGCCGGGATTTTCAGCGATTTCATTATGGAACAGGTAGAACCGGGAGTTTGAATTGGAAAAAGGGTCGGTCACATTGCTGGATATGCAATTGGTGGAAGCGCTGTTGATCGCTTCGGATGTGGCGCTGACACCGGAACGGCTGAAAGAATGCCTGGATGAAGGACACCGGATCGATCTTGATGCGGCGGTCGAGGCGTTGAACGAGCGTTACCGCAGCGAAAAACACGCTTTTTATATTATGCCTGCCGGGAACGGCTTTCAGATCGTTACCGACAATAAATTCGAACTGGTCGTGCGGAATTACATTAACCGCAATGTCCGGGCGCGGCTGACCTATGCCGCACTGGAGACTCTCGCGGTGATCGCATACAAGCAGCCGATCAGCAAACCGGAGATCGAACATATCCGCGGCGTCAACTGCGCCGCCGTGCTGAATACGCTGCTGGAGCGCGAACTGATCAGCGTTTCGGGACGTTCCGATGCTGCCGGCCGCCCCCTGCTATATGTCACGACCGAAGAATTCCTGCGTTATTTCGGACTGCGTTCACCGGCGGACCTGCCGCGCGCACGGGAACTGGATGAACTGTTCCGCAAAGACGAAAACGAACCCCAGGCACTTCAGCCTATTGTTAAAGAAGTTTCCGAAGACTGATCTATGTTACGTTCCCTGAGTATCGAGAACATCGCGATCATTCAGTCCCTGCGCCTGGAACCCGGCCGCGGCCTCTCCATTCTTACCGGTGAAACCGGAACGGGAAAATCCATTCTGATCGATGCCCTGGGGCTGGCGCTGGGATCCCGGGCGGATTTGAACCTGCTGCGCCATCATGCAAAGAAAGCCGTTGTAGAGGCGCTTTTTGACAGCCTGAACATGAATGCGGAAGTCGGGCAGATTTTGACGGAAGCGGGACTCGAATATGCCGGCGGTGATGTGCTGATCCGCCGTGAATTGCATGCAAACGGCAAATCCCGCGCTTTTTTCAATGACGAACTTATTCCGCTGTCGGCACTCAAAACCCTTGCTTCCTATCTGGTGGAAATGCACGGTCAGCACGAGAACCAGAAATTATTCAAACCCAAAAACCATTTACTGTATTTGGGTAAATACGCTGCGGACCATGAACCTATCCGCGCCTATCGCGAAGCCTATCAGCATTTCCGTCAGCAGCTCAACCGATACCGGGAACTTGAAAAGCATCGCGATTCCTATCTGCGGGAGCGCGAACTGCGGGAATTCCATTTCCGCGAACTGGATGCCATCCGGCCGGAAGCGGATGAACTGGGAAAAATGGAGCAGGAACTCAGTATCATGGAAAACCGGGAACGCTTGGCCGCCGCGGCTGATCAGATCGCCCGCGCACTCTACGAAGACGACGAGGCGCTGACACACCAGATCGAAGCACTGAAAAAAGTGATGCAGCAGCTTCTGCAGATCGATGCGGCCAATCAGGAGCATGCTCGCGAACTGCAGAGCGCACTGATCTCCCTGACGGAAGTGGGCCGCAGTATGGCCGAATACCGCGATAACCTGGAACATGATCCCGCACGGCTTGCAGGCCTTCAGGAACGTACCGCATCCATACACTATCAGATGCGCAAGCATAATATGGATTATTCTGAACTCTGCGAATATTACGAACAGCTCAAAGAAGAAATGAACAGCGAGGCTGATTACGACACCCGTCTGGAAAGCCTTCGGAAATCCCTTGAAGAAAGCCGGCGCGTACTCGCCGATAAAGCCCTGCGCTTCCATCGTGAACTGGAGAAAACGGCCGCTGTCTTTACGGAAAACACAGAACAGCGGATGCATCTGCTCGGAATGAAACATGCACGCTTTAAGGTCGAATTTCGCCAGAAACCCTGCGAAGGCCTGAATTACATTCCCTTTGAAGGGCGCAGCGTAGAACCGACCATCAACGGCATTGATGAGGTGGAATTTTTGATCATCACCAATCCCGGCGATGATTTTAAACCTCTGGTCCGCATTGCATCCGGCGGCGAGGTTAGCCGTATCATGCTGGCCATCAAATCCGTTCTGGCCCGGAATGATGAGACCCCGACCTTGATCTTTGACGAGATCGATGCCGGCGTAAGTGGGCGCATCGCCCATGTGGTCGGTGAACAGATCCGTGAGCTTGCGCAGCATCACCAGATCCTTTGTATCACGCATCTGCCACAGATCGCGGCAATGGGAGAACGGCATTTCCGGGTGGACAAGAGCAGCAATGAAAAAGAGACCTTTGCGGAGATCCGGGAGCTGAACCCCGCGGCTCGGGTGGAAGAGATCGCCGCCCTCTTCGGCGCAAAGGAGCCCAGCGAAGCGGGCCGTAAAACGGCCGAGGAGTTACTGAGACAATCATGATCTTCGAGCTTATCAATCAGGAACCCCTTTACCGGGCCTTCGGGCATCTGATCCGCAGCGGCCGTATCGGAAGCGCTTATCTGATCTGCGGTCCGGACGGTGCAGGGAAGACCTCTCTTGCCCTGAATTTTGCTTCCATGCTGCTATGCCGCGATCCCCGTGACGGCGAAGCTTGCGGCACTTGTCCTTCCTGTGCAAAGATCCGTCATCTGAATCATGCCAATCTTTACTTTATCCATGCCTTCCCTCGGCCGAAAAATGCCTCCGATTCGGATCCTTATACCGGACTTAGCGATGAGGATATCGCCCTGATCCGCGAAGAGCAGCAGAAGCTCTGCGCTGACCCCTACTACGAACTGAATATTCCCAAAGCGAACAATATTCTCATCAGCAGTATGCGGGAAATGAAGCGTAAACTTTCCGCCGGACAAGCGGAACCGGGACGCCAGGTGGTCCTGATCCATCAGACGGAACGCTGCACCGACGGCGC
>JAQULT010000008.1 GCA_028718545.1 Fidelibacterota bacterium
TGTCTCCAAAAGCTATCCTGTATATCCAGTTATCCTGTCTCCAAAAGCTATCCTGTATATCCAGTTATCCTGTCTCCAAAAGCTATCCTGTATATCCAGTTATCCTGTCTCCAAAAGCTATCCTGTAAATCCTTTTATCCTGTCTAAAATAATATCCAATTATCCTGTCTTTATAACAGCTCCGCAGAGTAATCGAACAACGCCGCCATATCGCCGGTATGCCAGAAACAGATCGTTTCCTTCCGCCATTTGCCTTTTTTGATACAATCGATCAGTGCACCCAGAGCCCGGCCGGTATAAACGGGACCCACAAACAGGCCTTCACTTTCGGCCAGCATACGGACAGCGTGGCGTTCGTTTTCGCCGACCACTCCGTATCCGGCTCCCAGATATCCGTATTCCAGTTCAAAATCCTCCGCTTTCAGGCGGATTTCAACTTCCAGCAATTCCGCGCATCGATTTGCCAGTTCTGCGAGTTTTGGCGGGAAGGCATCCCTACCCTGAGATCTCCTGTCAATGCTGATACCCGTGATCTTTCCCTTGTAGCCGCCAATCGCAGCACCCAGAACCAATCCCGCAAGCGTACCGCCGGAACTCGCTGCGATCACAATTCGGTCGCAGTCAATGCGCATCAGTTCAAACTGCCGCAGGATCTCGCTCATCGCCATCACGTAGCCGACGGCTCCCAAAGCATTGGAGCCGCCTACCGGAATGATATAGGGTTTTTTCCCTTCTTTGCGCAATACATCCGCAAGCGCTTCCATGCGGTATTCACGTTCGGGGCGCGGGACAAAGTCGATTCTTACACCCGTCAGCATATCCAGAAATAAATTTCCGTTGATATTCCCGGGTTTTTCTCCCGAAAGCACCAAATGACAATCCAGTCCCAGCTTTTTTGCAGCAGCTGCGGTCTGCAGGCAGTGATTGGACTGCAATCCGCCGCAAGTGATCACGGTATCGGCGTCTTGCCGCAGGACATCTGCCATAATATATTCCAGTTTACGGCTTTTATTTCCTCCGGCTGCAAGGCCGCTCAGATCATCGCGTTTCATGTAAATATTCCCCGTATAACCGAGCTTTCCGGCAAAAGCCGGAAGCTCGTGCAGGGGTGTCGGAAGCTGTGCCAGTGTAATTTTGCGCAGGTACTTCATTTATTGTTCTTTTACCAGGTCCAGTTTGTAATCCCGTCCTTTTTCGATCGCGGAAATGCCTTCCTTCATCCAGCGAGGCATGGGTGCACCTTTGAGGTAATGATCGAAGAATTGCATCATCCGGATGGTCAGATCCATGCGATTGCCCCAATTATTCTCTTTGAGGTTATGATCGTCACCGTTATAGACCAGCATCCAGGCGGGTTTTTGCAGACGGCGCATTGCGGTCATCATTTCGATCCCCTGTGTCCAGGGAACCGCACCGTCCTCGTCATTGTGCATCATCAGAAGCGGAGTTTTGATCCGGTCGGCAAAAAAGAGCGGGGAATTCTCCACATAGAGATCAAAACTGTCCCAGAGGGTTCCGCCGATACGGCTCTGTCCGCCTTCATACTGCATCATGCGTACCAAACCGCTACCCCAGCGGATACCCCCGTATGCGCTTGTCATATTGCTGACCGGCGCACCTGCCATTGCAGCTGCAAAACGGTCGGTCTGCGTAATAAAATACGCGGTCTGATATCCGCCCCAGCTCTGTCCCTGGATCCCCATTTTTGCTTCATCAATAAAGGAATATTCTTCCAGGAGCATATCCACAGCACTCATGACGCAGTCCAGACCGGACTTCCCGGGATATCCCACTTTATAGATGATATCCGGGATAAAAAGGATATATCCGTTGCTGGGATAAACAATACGGTTGACCGTGGAATAGCTCGGTGTGGGAATGGCATAGGAATGCAGATATTCGGAATATTTTTCATAATAATAAATGATCATGGGATGTTTTTTGCTTTTATCCAGATCATCGGGGATATAGAGCATCCCCTGGAGCTCCGTGCCGACGGAGTTTTTCCATTCGACAAGTTCCACCGAAGCCCAACGGTATTGCGACTGCTGGGGATTCAATGCCGAGATCTTGCTTTTATGCTTAAAGCTCAGATCACTGACCCAAAGGTCGGGATAGTGACGAAAATCCCCTTTGCGCCAGATCAATATGTCGGCATTTTTCGCCTTGCTCAGTCGAGTATACTGATGATCGGAAAATGCCAGCATTTCCGGTTCTTTGCCTTCGTACATATCGCCGGATGCATATCCCGAAGCTTTGGTCTTTTCGTTGAATGCCGAGAGCAGAATAGGCCGGATCGGTACATAATCCAGATCGGAATCCAGATGCAGATACCGGAAAACGGTTTTGTTTCTGCGTCCGGCGCCCCGGGTTACGTTCAATGGTTCTTTTTCACCCCGAAGGTCGAATTTCCAGATATCATATCGGTCATAGAGAAAAACATAGTGATCTCCGAGTCCCCATGCAGCAAAACCGTGCGGACCCGCGGGTGTGGGACGGTCTTCGTCTTCCTGATAAAAAGGCACTTCTATCCCGGCGGTCAGATTGCGTTGTGTTTGTCCTTCCACATCGTAAACATACCAGTTGCTGTCCGCAAAATCGTACCATACCATATATTTATATTGCGGGGAGAGATTGGGGGCATAGCTTTTGCGCTCCAGTATCTTGATCTTTTCACCACTGCGGGTATTCACCAGATAAAAATCGTAATAATCCAGAGATTCCCAGGAAATGAGCTTTTGGTAGGGCAGATTGCTCTCTCCGACAACCCAGGCATCATCATAGTCCGAACTGATCTTCAGGTTTGGCACTTCTTCATCAGCCAGCTGGATTACGTTCTTACTTCCGACATCGACGCGGGCCAGGTAGTTCCGGTTGCGTTCCCGTGCTAGTTCCTTGTTCTGCTGTGTTTGCAGCAGCGGATCATGCCAGGACCAGACGTCCAGCCTGGCTTTTTCGTTACTCAGCAGCGTATCTTCCTCAGGTTCCAGTACTCGCGGCGCAGTACCGAAATACAGGTATTTACCGTCTTTGGAAAAACTCGGGAAACGAACGGAACTGATAGTCCAGTCCTCCCGTATACCGCTTGCTTTTTCGGTCAAATAGCTTTTTGCTGACGACCTTCCTTTTTTCCAGTAATAAATCTCAAATATCTTTTGTTTACTGGTATCACCCGAAAATAAAAAGCCGAGCTGATCCCCGCTTTTATCAAACCGGAAGGATTTGGCCTCACCGGCTTTTTCCAGAATTACCTTAATTTCAGCTTTTTCCGGTTCAATCAGGGTAATACGGACAGAATCCGGATCGCCCTTGAGCTTGGTGCTGGCCAAAACACGGTTTCCATTGTCGCTGACCGTATAAGAGCCGGCATATTCGAGGATCAGAGTATCCTGTTCCAGGGGATGCCAGATCCAGAGCGGCGTTCCTTCTTCGCGGATCTTGGCTTTTTTAACCTTAGTTTTCTCTTCTTTTTTTACTTCAACCTTCTTTTGTGTGGTATCCGGCTCTTCTGTCAGTGCAAGCGAGGAATCCGGGACCACTGTCGTATCTTTCTTGGCACTGGTGTCTGCGGGAGGTGGAAGCGGTTTTTCCAGGTGCAGAGTGATCCATGCATTCCCTTCCTTATTGACCGAATAGGATTTTACCCGGGGAACGGTCAGCAGGGTATCGGCATCAAAAAGATACACGCAAAGGCTGTCTTTGGGCATTTTATCGGCTTTGACTTTCTTGATCTTTGCCTGTCGGGTGGTCTCGAAGCGCGGGGAACGTAAAAAGACCAGATAATCGTTATCGGGTGAAAAACTTACCCGCTTTGCACGTTCAAAATGCAGCTGCTTTCCGCTTTCCACATGATGGAGCGTCAGTTTGGTATCACCGCGATTGGGATTGCTGATGAAATAGACCCATTTCCCGTCCGCGGATATACTGGGATCCGCAAGCCGTTCCCAAACGGCATAATCTTCGGGTCCAATTGCTTTCTTTTCCGCTGATTTTTCTGCTGCGCCCGTGATTTCGATTTCGGCGATACTGACCTGTGCATCTGCGCTTTCCTTCTTGGCGCAGGAAACGATGGTCAGAGCGATCATCAGCCATAAAATACTACGTTTCAACATGATGCTACCTTTCCGTGTTTGTGTCAGAGGATATTGATGGAAAATAATGTTTTTTCAAAAATTCATAGTCGTAAAAGGTTCCGTCCTTACAGCTCAGTACTCCGCCGCACTCGCACTCACCGCACATACCGATCCCGCACATGTGATTGTTTTCCAGCGAGGCAAAACAACAGGCGGAGGCACAGCCTTTTTCTACTGCAAGGGCAAGGGCTTTTTCCATAAGAATATCGGGGCCGATGGCATAGACGGCGCAATCTTCTTTTTCCAGGGTATCCAGAACTTCCGAAAGCGCATCCAATACCCGTCCGGGTTTACCTTTATCCGGTATCAGGCGGTATTCCGCATAATTTTCAATCAGTTCGCGGTATGCGGCTTCTTTTTCGTCGATCACACCATGAAAAACGCGGACAATGCGTCCCAGGGAATTCAAATGCTCCGCGAGACGCGGTACCAGGGCCACTCCCGTTCCTCCGCTTAGAATAAGGGCATTGGTCTTGCTGTTCAGCGGAGGGCATTTCCCATAGGGTCCCCGGACATAGACCGTGTCGCCTTCCCTGATCTGAAATGCCGCATGCGTAAATTCTCCCGCACGCTTTGCGGGATCATGTTCGCGTTTTCGGATAATAAAGCGCAGAGGTGAAGAACTGACAAGACCCAGGGGTTTTTCTCCTGCACCCGGTATCCAAAGGAAGGCATACTGCCCGGCTTCAAAAAGGAATGCTTCTCCCTCGAGTTCCAGGGTCAGCATGCCGGCACTCAAATGTTTGGCCTCAACGACACGGTAAGGCCGGTATTTTGCCTGGCGCTTGACGGAAACAAAGGCGGCGGCGCTATCGGTATGATTTTCGGCATCAAATATCAGTGCCTCTAAATATGACTGATAATCCCGGGTTTTTACCCGGGCGAAGGCTGAACCGATACCGACAACGTTCGCACCCGCTTTCTGCATTAGGCGCAGCTGCGCACCTTTACTGACGCCGCCCATACCTATCAGGGGGATATCCGGTCCCAAGGCTTCGCGGATCTCCCGGACCTTTTGCAGCGCACGATCAAAAATATGTTCTCCGCTCAGTCCGCCCTTGTGATCGTTGGGATTATAAAGTAAGAGTTCCCCGCTCTGCGGTTCGCGGTAAGCTTCGGGACCGAAGGTGTTGACGGCAACAATTCCGTCCGCACCGGCTTGCACTGCCGCCCGGGCAATTTCTGCGATATTTTTGACATTGGGCGTAAGTTTCGGGAAAAGCGGGCGATCCGTCATCGCTCGTATAGCTCGCAGATATTCGGCAACCAGTTTTGCATCGCTGCCGATCGAAGCACCGTATCCGGGCTGGGCGTGCGGACAGGAAAAATTCAGTTCCAGAATATCGGCAATAGGTGAGAATTTTTTTACCAGGCGAATAAATTCTTCGGGAGAATTCCCGGAAACGGAAATATTCAGCAGTGCACGCAGCGGCGATTCCTTCAGGAGCGCCCGTAATTCCCGGAAAGCCGTCTGCATACCGGGATTTCGCAAGCCGACTGCATTGATATAGGAACCGGGTTCTACCTCCGCAACAATGGGTTCGCGATTCCCGGGATTGGGACGGACCTGATAACTCTTGGTCGTAATGACCGAAATAGCCGGAACGTCTTCATCAATACGCCGGATCAGTGCGGGTTTTGTTGTTAATACACCCGATACCGTTGCAAGTTTTATTTCGCCGTTCAGCAAATAATTTCTGATCTCTTCTCTGCTTCGCATCGCTTCCGTTTCCTCAATAAGCTATTAGCTTTTAAAATAACATAAAAGACCCTAAAAAATAAGGGAAAAATTCGGAATAGCGTTTTCCCCTATTTCATTATTCCGGACAACGCTTTCCGGAAAATTTCAGGGGGAACTTATTATGGGCGATTCAGTGGATATTTAAATCATTTTTTGCATGACATTTGTATTGCATTGACGCAATATTTTACTTCATCCTTTGCATCTGTCTTTGTATATTAAATTACCAATAATTAATCACAGGAGCTACCCATGAAATTTCTCGGCAATATTATCTGGCTGATATTCGGCGGTTTCGTTACTGCCCTGGAATATCTCGCGGCCAGTATCGCACTAATGGTGACCATCGTAGGCATTCCCTTCGGAATACAAACCCTGAAGCTGGCGTTTTTCACCCTGATGCCCTTTAACACCACTGTAAAGGATTCTAAATCCAAGAATTCACTTTTATCGCTGATCATGAATATTATCTGGATCCTGATCGGCGGGATCTGGATCTTCCTCACTCACGTAATTTTTGGAATATTACTGGCCATTACGATCATTGGACTCCCTTTTGCACGTCAGCACTTTAAGCTGGCGGTGGTAGCACTTACACCGTTTGGCAGAGAACTGGTACAGAAATAAATATCCCCGATTCAACATGGGGGACCGGAATGATCCGCAGTCAATTCAATGCAGATACCGGAATGCTTGAAACGGTCTTTAATGATACCGTCAGTCTCCGCGATCTTCGTGATTATATGGAGTCCATCAACCGCGATACGGATCTCCCGGAATCCCTGAATATTTTAATCGATACCCGTGATGCGGTTCTGGATAT
Organism: Fidelibacterota bacterium; assembly: GCA_028718545.1. Classification (GTDB taxonomy): domain Bacteria; phylum Fidelibacterota; class Fidelibacteria; order Fidelibacterales; family Fidelibacteraceae; genus M50B103. Next base: position 6,698 of record JAQULT010000008.1, read on the forward strand.
GTCTCCCGGTGATATCCGCGATCTTGCGGAATTTAATTTTTCTCTGCATCCCCGCTTCCGGAAGATCAACAATGCTATCGTCAGTAACCAGCCGAATAATACTGCTTTTATGCTTCTCTACGAATCCCTGAGCAGGAGCAAACACTATCGCTTTAAAGTTTTTAATCTTCCGGAAAATGCACTTGAATGGCTAAAAAATATTTCTGTTGCAGAACAATGAGATAAAAATACGGGTATCCCGGGATCCTGCATTATAACCTGATGCTGTTCCCGCGGGATCAGGCTTCGAAACTGCAGGCTTCGATCATTTCCCGCAGGGCATCCACGCAGGTACTTTCCCATTTTTCCGGAATATGACCGCTTTTCTTCCAGGGATGAATGATCGCGGAAGAGGAATTTATACGGATCAGGCGAAGGTCGTATTTGACTTTTTTCAGTGTTTTAACTACATCCTCCGCCGAACCACCCTGGGAACCAACACCGGGGATCAGCAGCGGGATATCATGACCGGCATAGAGTTTTGCGAGTGTTCCAAGTTCCCGGATGGAAGTTGCCCCGACTACCGCACCCGTTCCCGGATATTTTCCCGACCATTCGATGATCTTTTTTCCCACAGCCTCATAGAGTGCGGAACCGTCCTGCAGAACAAGATTCTGAAAGTCCCGGGCCCCGGCATTGGAGGTACGGTTCAGGATATAGGTTCCCAAACCTTTGCTGCTGTATTCCAAAAAGGGCGAGACCGAATCTCCGCCCATGTAGGGCGAAACGGTTACCGCATCGGCAGACCAGCGTTCAAAGCCTTCTTTGGCATAATTATGCGAGGATTGCATAATATCGCCGCGCTTATAGTCCAAGATGACGGGGGTATGGGGAAAATATTCCCTGCAGAGCTTGATGGTCTTTGACAAAGCGTTCGATCCGCTAAAATCGCCCTGCATGGGAATATCGTGTTTGATGAAAAACCCCTGATTTGGCTTAAAGGCCGCAGGCCGCAGATAATGATTGCTCAGCTCATCAAAAAGATGCTCAAAAAAATTCGGGATGATCTCGTCGATCCGGTAACCCAGCCGAGCGGGAATATGGTCCATGACCGGATCCAGTCCCAGGCAGACTACATTTCCCGCCCGTTCCGCAGATTCACGCAAATAATCGCAGTAACTCATTTATCCCTCCTTGCTGAAACGTTCACCCCATTCAAAAGGCGACAGCTGCCATGCACGCAGCAGTTCAATCTGTGTCTTGTTAAAATACGCCGATGCTTCCACAACTTCCAACAGAATATCAAAGGTCAGCAAAGAAATATATTCCGCGCCGGCCTGATGAAAACAATCTTCTGCCTTTTGAAAGCCGTAACTGAAAATGGACAGGCAGGTATCGACATCCGCGCCGGCTCCGCGCAGGGTTTCCAAAGCTTCCAGCGAACTGCCACCGGTAGAGATCAGATCTTCGATCATGAGCACCCTTTTTCCCTTTAGCAGCGAAGTATCCGGAATGCCTTCGATTTTATTCTGCATTCCGTGATCCTTTTGTGATTTACGGGGATAAATAAAGGGTTTGCCCAAACGCTCCGCCAGTAAAATTCCATGCGGGATCCCGGCGGTCGGCGTACCGGCGATAATATCGGCTTTGATGTCCCGTTCGCGGATCAGGGCCGCAAATCCCGAACAGATCAGTGAACGGTATTCCGGATAAAATAAAAAAAGACGATTATCGTTGTATATGGGCATTTTATAACCCGAAGCCCAGGTAAAAGGATTGTCGGGCTGCAGTTTTACCGCTTTGATCCTTATGGCCGCCGCCGCTATTTGCCTTGCAATGTCCTTTGAATCTTCCCTCATGGTCAAATATCCCATATATCTTTGTAATTATGCTCTTTATCACAGTATTTGCAGATAAAGGTGTTGGCTTCGGTCTTGTAAAAATAGGGCGTTGCGTTCTCATGCTGGTCCGGGTGCGAAATGCAATCGGGATTCTTGCAGCTGATTTCGTCAAAATCGTAGATCTTGGGCGGAAAGTGAATGCGGTATTTTTGGACTACCAAGCTGTCGCGAATGATATTGAGTGTGCATTCCGGTGCAATGGCGGCCAGCTTTTTCATCTTGATTAGATCAAACTGCTCCATATCCGGCAGAGAGAGGACTCCCTTGTACTTTCCGTCCTTATGTGACAGATAGACTCCGTGAGAACTGACCACGTTCAGGCCGAGGATCTTCCGGGTCTTGTAGATATGTTCCCAGATGGTTGGGATATCCTCCCCTTTGCCGACATGATCGATGACAATTCCGTTCTCGACCGGTTTGGTGCCGATCTTGTATTCTTTCTTACTGCTGCGATAATCCCGGACCTCCTCGATGTAATGGATTTTTTTCTTCGTCAGATCCGGAGTTTTACCTCTAAAATCTTCGCCCAGACGTCCGCCGAGCATGCCGACCAGAACGGCACGGGTGTAATAACCGTTCATAGCCTGCAGGTCCCAGCCGTTGAGGGACGTCTTGTCCAGAAAAACCGGGATTGTCGGGTATTCCCGGTTGCGCGGCAGCGGATGATAGAACTTACAGCCTTCCGGCATGCTGTCTATCCATTCCCGGCGGAAAGTGACCGAACGGGTCAGGCGCTGCACGTGCTGCAGGATATCCTCCCCCATGCGCTCCAACTGAAGACGGGTAAAGTACCATACAGGCGCGATCTTTTCCTGGCGGATATAATTTTCAATGGAATCGAATTCGCGGATGACAAAGCCGTTGGCTTCCATTTTATGCTTGTAATATGGGGGCATACCGAGTTCATCGGGAGCGATAAGATCAACATGAACTTCGTGAAAGATACGTAACCCATCGGCCTTGGAATGTACCGTACGTCCGTGAAACAGGTCGCCGACCAGCGCAATGTGGATACGGTCGCGCCGGAAATTCAGTTGTTCCAAAAAACTGTACTCGTCCAGGATCTCCTGTGTGGGATGTTCATGCTTTCCGTCGCCCGCATTGATAAAAGCCGGTTTGCAGATTCCCATACGCTCGGCGAACATGCCAAGATCATAGTCCAACCAGCGGGTAACGCCCTCAAGCTTGGTACGAATGATGTAGAGGGAATAGGGACTGTAGGTGGTCAGCATCCGGAAGGTATCCGCATAGCTTTCTTTCTTGTTAAAAGAGGAAGTGACGGCATCAAAGATATTTGTCTTGATATTGTGGAATTTAACGGCGTTTAAAAAGGACTCTTTTGTACGCGTGCTGGGTTCCACAAAGACCAGATAGGACCCGATATTCGCGTCATTGATCTTGAAGGGACTCAGGTCTTCCTTGTCCTCTACCGCTTTCTTAAGCTTTTCGGTCTTCCGGTAGAGATACCACAATTCGTCAAGAGAAAAATCGTTGATCACGGAAAGCGACCGTCCCATAAAGCGGCCTTTCAGCGATAAATCCTGATACTGCTTCATATTATGCAACCTTTCCTCTTATGCTTAGCGATCATCTTATTGATTTTTAGCAAATATACGCTTTTGCCGCAGCGAATGAAAATATTTTTTTCGATACTTTTTGCGTGGTCCAGGCTCCAGGTTTCAGGCTCCAGGTTCAAGGCTCCAGGTTCAAAATTGCAGGTTTAAAGTGTATGTTGTATGTGTCAGGACATAGGTAACAGTTTTGTGGTGTTACACTATTCCTCTTGCCGCTACGCGGCCTGCGTTCTGCGGTTACCTTCTGCGGTCCTTCCCGGAGATTACAACCATCTCTTCAATCCCGATCATCCCGATTTTAATAAGATCAGCATCGTCTCCGTCGATGATTTCCCTTTTAACGAACGCATGTTCCGATAAGCTGCCAGGCTGCTATGCTTATTGCCTCTATCCCGACCGGATCCCTTTGAAACCGACATTCCGCTTCTGTTTTTTCCATTGTATAATCCGGCTGTTTCACTTACATTTAGCCCTGAAACAAAGGAAGATATATGGATCACGATAAAATAGAGAAACTTACACAGGAATTATTGATCGAACTGGGTGAAGACCCGCAACGCGAGGGACTGATCAAAACGCCGGAACGCGTTGCACGCGCATGGGAATACATGTCCCGCGGTTATCGCAAGAATGTCAAGGACGTCATTAACGGTGCGCTTTTTGAAGAAAATGCGCACGGCATGGTCATTGTGCGGGATATCGAATTCTACAGCATGTGCGAACATCACCTCCTTCCCTTTTTCGGAGTGGCACATATCGGATATATTCCGGATAAAAAACTGCTGGGCATTTCCAAGATCCCGCGCATTGTGGACATGTTCTCCCGCAGGTTGCAGCTGCAGGAACGCCTGACCCAGCAGATCGCAGATACACTTTTTGAAACCCTGAAACCTATCGGGGTCGGTGTGGTTATGGAAGCACGGCATATGTGCATGCAGATGCGCGGCGTACAGAAATCGCAATCCATTACGACCACCAGCGCCGTTCTGGGCGATTTTCACGACGATGCCGAAACCCGCGAAGAATTCCTGAGAATGATCTCAAAACCGGTGTAATATTGTTGTCGAGGTGTTGAGGCGTCGATGTGTCGAGTTGTAGTAGATTTATAATTTAAGATTCAATATTCAGGATTATTCCGCTGACTAAAAGTTCTTAAGTTCTCAACTTCTTAGCTTCCTCTTCTCAGTGCTCACGCAAGTTCGCGTTCGTAATTGAATGTTGAGGCGTTTTTTTCGTCCCGGCTGGCATGCCTAAGGTCCGTAAATGTGGATACCGGCGGAAAGTTCTCGAGCAGCAGCGCATAAACGGCTTCCGGATATAACAATGAAAGCGGGTTCCCCGTTTCGATATGAAAAGCTGCGCCGCGGCTGTCATTGATGGTCCCGCTGACCGGCAGCTGCGCCCGGGTCTGCAGTATGGGGGGGCGTCCGTAAACATATATTTCCGCCAATGCTCCGTATCGCTGTGCAAGCATTTTTAAAACAGATCTTTCCAATTCCACCCAAAGCTGTACTTTTTTCGCACCGAGCTCCAGCAATTTTTCTACGGCAATATGGTTGGAGGCAGGCAGAGGGAACGCGCTGCTGATAACGATATCCCGATATGCTTCCAGCAAGGTGAAATGAAAAAGGGCCGTTACGCGGAAACGGCGGATTCCATTTTGATAAGCCCGATGAATCTCTGTTTTCAGTGAATCCATTTTATCTTCCGGACAAAAGAAGGGCAGCGGCATTTCATCATCCGCGCGGAATTCAGCGTCCGGTACCAGCCTGTCAAAAGAAAAGCCCGGGGGTATCGCATTCCGGTCTTTGACCGCCAGGGAATGCTCTGCTTTTTGCTGCTGTTTGGGCAGCGGATATTCCTGCAGCTTCGGCTGCGGAAGGGGCACATATTCCCGTTTCAGTATCTCATCAAGGCGCTGGCGCAGTTGGCGGATATCACGCTGGGACATAAAATAGTTTCCCCCGATATCGCTTTCCGTATTTCTCACACCCAGCTGCATATTGCCGGCTTTTTGAAAAACCCCATTGATCTGTTCCGCAGTTACCGGATGTTTTTGCGCAATTTGAAGCTCCGTATTCAGAATGATCGGTTCTAAGTGCGGGTGATGCTTTATTTTCACTGCAAGCTGATGCTGCTGCAGGGTGATCTTCAAATCGATGCGGTCCTGCAGTGCCGGAAGATTTTCCATACGTCCGCGCATATCCCTGACAGAAGTCCCGATCTTGTATACCAGTCCGTCTGCCGGTACGGATTTATCACAGTGAATAAATACATCTTCTCCGCCGGCGGCGCGGGAAACCTGTTTTTTACGTATGCTCATTTTGGTCAGTGTGAGCGCCGGTCCCTCATCACCGCTTTTCGGCTGGATGCGGATCTTATCTCCCAAATACAGCGTTTGAAAGGTCTTCATAGTAAATCCGTTTTTCACCGAATCCTTTACGATGCCGCAAGCTTTTCCGGATACGCCGGGATGTGCGGGCTCAATGACCTGATCGTATGATTTTTGATCAAAAAAGCCCGAAGACCAGCGCCGCCCCAGCGCGCCGCTCAACATGGCTCTCGCCTCAGGAAGCAGTTCCGGAACATCCTTTTCATCCGCATCCAGGATCATGCGATAAGCGCTAACCGTTGATGCCACATAATCGGATTTCCGCAGACGGCCCTCGATCTTGAGTGATTCGATTCCTATCTTTTTTAACTCCGTGATATGTTCCAGCGCGTAGAGATCGTTCGTTGAGAAGAAAAAACCGTTGCCGTCCGGACCATAGTAGCGCCGGCGGCAGGGCTGTTTGCATTTGCCCCGGTTACCGCTGTGGCCGCCCATCCACGAAGAGAACAGGCAGACTCCGGACAAACTGCAGCAAAGCGCTCCGTGAATAAAGACCTCCATTTCCAGTCGGGTCTTTTTGCGAATGTTTTTCAGTTCATCCATGCTTACCTGGCGTTCGAGGATTACGCGTTCGATACCGAGTTTTTCGGCCGCATCCATACCGGCGCTGTTGTGAATGGCCATCTGTGTGGAGGCATGCACCGGGATATGCGGAAAAAAGCGTTTCATCATGGAAAGAACGCCCAGATCCTGCACGATCACCGCATCGGGTAAAAGCCGGCATACGCCGTAGAGATCCTCAAGGGCTTCGGCGAGTTCGTTTTCCTTTATAAGCGTATTGAACGTCAGATAGACTTTTTTACCGTCCGCCGCTGCGGAGGCCATTAATTTCCCGTAGTCTTCGCGACTGAAATTCTGTGTCCGTTCCCTTGCATTGAATTTCGACAGACCGGCATATACGGCATCCGCACCGTATTGGAAGGCTGTCAGTGCGGTATTCAGATCGCCGGCTGGAGCCAGCAGTTCAGGAATTTTGTTCATGGCGGAATGTAAGGATTATTAAGCCCGGATGGAATGAAAAAGCTATAATGTCGAGGTGTAGAGTTCTAATCAATTGACGCAATTCGTCGGGCTTTGATTGAGTCGATTAGTCGTTCTATGATTGAGTCAATTGTTCTCCTTGCATTTGAGTCAATAAGGTGAAAGTAATTAAGAAAGCAAACTTGACTCAAGCTATTAAAAAATGTCGATACGCCGAGCTGTCGATTTCTCCCTTACTCCCCTTCTCCCTTTCTCCGTTGCTCAGTGCTCAGTGCTCAAGGTTTAAAAGAATGTCGAGTTGCCGAGTTTTCGAGATGTTAAGATCTTCGTAGAGATTGCAGATCAGATCAGTCCGCGTTTTTCGGCTGCAGTCTGCAATTGCTTCATCGCTTTTTTCAGCGTGCAGGTACAGGTCCCGATATTCATGCGCATAAAACCTTCGCCGCAATCGCCGAAACTCTTTCCGTCATTTAATCCGAGCTTGGCTTCATGAATAAAAAAATCGTTCAGTTCCTTCTGCGAAAGACCCCATTCCCGGCAGTCCAGCCACAGCAAAAAAGTGCTCTCCGGCCGCAGGATCTTTAGAGAGGGGATATAATCCCGGGCGAAGGAAATGACAAAATCAATGTTATGTTCCAGCAGTTCCATCAATTCTTTCAGCCATTGTCTACCATGGCGATAGGAAGCGATCAGTGCCGCGTCGCCAAGGATATTCCCGTTACATATATGTAATATTTGGGTGATGCGGCGAAATTCCCGACGAACTTCCTCATTCTCAATAATGATCTCGGATGTTGCAAATCCGGCAATATTGAAAGTCTTGCTCGGTGCCATGCAGGTAATAGTGATATCGGCATATTTTTTATCGATCGATGCGATCGGAATATGTTTGTTCGGTTTGTAAACGATATCTGCGTGAATTTCATCCGAGACAATAATGATATTATTTTTCCGGCAAATATCGCCGAGACGGCTCAATTCTTTGCGGGTAAACACACGACCGACGGGATTGTGCGGATTGCAGAGGATCAGCATGCGGGTCTTTTTGCTGATCTTTGATTCGAGATCCTCAAAGTCCATCTCATAGCGACCTTCTTTTTCTTTAAGCGGATTGCTCACCAGTGTTCGGTGCTGATCCGTAACAGCGCTAAAAAAGGGAGGATATACCGGTGGCTGTATAATGATCTCATCCCCCGGTTCGCTCAAGGCCATGATCGCGATATTGATGGCCGGTACAATTCCCGGTGTACAGGTGATCCATTCCTTTTCGACATGATAATCGAAGCGTTGTTCCAGCCATTTGATAATGGATTCGTAAAAGCATTTATTGTGCAGGGAATATCCGTAAACGGGGTGCCGTACACGACGGATCAATGCTTTGCGGACTGCTTTAGGAGCAGGAATATCCATATCTGCCACCCAGAGCGGGATTACATCACGCGTTCCGAATACATTTTCCACCGCGTCGTATTTCAGGCAATCCGTATTATATCGGTCGATTCTTCGGTTCAGCAAAACAACACCTCGCATAACAAAAATATTTATGTTTTAATATACGTTTTTTTTACAGATTTATAAATGCTTTTATTCAAGCTTTTCGCTTTTTTTTCAAAGGGCTTTATCATAAATTGAAACATGTTGGAAAAGGCTTTGCAAAAAATACGAAACCGGCATTTTTGCGTGATCGGCGACGTAATCCTGGACGTCTTTCAATACGGCGAAGTCCACCGGATGTCCCCCGAAGCGCCGGTACCCGTCCTGGATATCAACCGGCGTCTGGAACAGCCCGGTGGTGCCCTGAACGTCTGCAATAATCTCCGTTCCCTGGATGCTTCGGTCGAGATCATCGGTGTATTGGGCGATGACTTTGAAGCTTTTCGTCTGGAATACCTCTGTGAAAAAGCGGGTGTCAAGAAAAGCGGACTCCTGCGGGACCTGCGGCGCGTGACCACATCCAAGACACGCTTTTTTGACGGTTCAAAGCCGCTTTTACGTTCCGACCATGAACAGCGGGATCCTTTGCCGCCGCATCTTGAAGACAAGATACTTCAGGAGATCCGCCGCGCTTTTAAAACCGCGGATGCCTGCATTGTTCAGGATTACAACAAAGGAGTTTTGACGCCGCGTATCATTCCGGAGATCATGCGCCTGGCGGCAGATGCCGATGTTCCCGTCTTTGTCGATCCCAAATTTGACCATGTTTTTTCATATAAAGGCGCTTTTCTGATCAAGCCCAACCGTACGGAATGCGAACATATGAGTGGCAATAAGATCGCCGGCCACCAAGATGCCGAAAAGCTTGCCCCCGGCCTGCGCAAAAAGCTGGGCTGTGAGAATCTCCTGATCACCCTGGGACATGAAGGCATGTTGCTGCAAACGGCGGACGCGGCACACTATTTTCCGGCTCACAAGCTTAAAACCGTGGATATTACCGGTGCCGGCGATACGGTCATTGCAGTATTGAGTGCCTTGTACAGTGCCGGATTCTCCCTGGAAAAAGCCGCAGAATATGCGAACCGCGCGGCCGCAGCCGTCTGCGCACAGCCCGGTGTTGTTTGTGCAAGACCCGAAATGCTGCTTGAGCACAGTTCCGTTTAAAGAAAAAACTATTGCCATTCTCAAAAGCTTTGACTTATATTAACGGGCTTTAATACGGTGGATGTAGCTCAGTTGGCAGAGCGCTTGGTTGTGGCCCAAGTGGTCGTGGGTTCAAGTCCCATCATTCACCCTCCCGGGGCCTTGTGCCCCGCTTTCACTTGACGAGGTTTATGTACCGCGTCAAACCGGGGCGTAGCGCAGCCCGGTCAGCGCGCCTGCTTTGGGAGCAGGAAGCCGGAGGTTCAAATCCTCTCGCCCCGACATGAGCCCCGATAGCTCAATTGGATAGAGCAACGGTCTTCTAAACCGTAGGCTACAGGTTCGATTCCTGTTCGGGGTACAACAGAAAAAACAAGAAGTCAGAAGCTTAAAAAAGCCACGGTTGGTCTTTTATTTGTTGATTTGAGTCAAATTATTTGAGTCAAATTATTTGACCCAAATTACTCCTCCACTCCCGAGGATTTTCATGTCCGTATATCTCCCGGCAACAGCTTGTCCGTGAATTAAATAAAGCGATCAAACAACAGTGCCCGCCTTTCGGCTGACACTGTATTTTGCTGCTCAAAAGTAGAATATATTATAACCTGAACTTTTTAATGTCTTCTTTAAGAATGTTAATATCGTTCAGCCAGTCCTCGATCTCCTGTTCGTGTTCCAGCTCATCGTTTAGAATGGAAATTGCCATCTGATGGGTCGCATGGTCCTTGCCGTTAGTAAAACTTGCGATCTCCTGATAACGGCGGATCGCGCAACGCTCTCCGTCAAGATTCTGTTTCAATATCTCTTCCACATAAGGATCGGAGGGTGTCTCGTATTTGCAGCGTGCCCACTTGGTCCATTCTTCGGGCGTCAGGACCGGCGTACCGCCGAGCTGAGTAATTCGATCCACGACCAGGACAGCATGGTTGAGTTCTTCATTTGCATGGATTAAAAGTTCGGGTTCGACTTCTGTTCGCATGGGTCCTTCCAGCACTCTTGCACCGATCCAATACTGGTAATAGGCCAGCCATTCCTCGCATAATGCCGCGTTCAGCATATCAATGAGTTTTTTTACATCCAGATCAAGGATGTCAACTGCCTGTTTTCCCATATCTTCCTCACTTTCTCTGTTTCCGGGTTACACCGGTTTTTAATTGTTTCGATAAAAATATACCGCAAGATCCGCGATTTATCAACGTTAATCTGAAAGATCCCGGGTTTCCGCATAATCCGGACATTTATTCGAAACCGGCATTTTCATAATTACGACTGAATGATCCCGTCCCTCATAGCGGCGGGTTACGAATTTCTGCTCCACATAGCCCAATTCCCGCCAGAATTTCCATGCCCGTTCATTTTCTTCAAGGACACCAATACGCAGGATCAATCCACCCTCTTTGATAAGCAAATTCCGGGCGAAGGCATGCATGCGCCGGCCAAAGCCCTTACCGCGTTGATCCGGACGGATCATCAGCAAACCGATGGTCCACTCTCCTGTATCATGATAATCACGGACAATATCCATCACTCCTATCAATTGATCGTCCGCCTTAAAGATCCCGTAAACAAATTTGTCTTCTTTCGTTTTTCCCGACGGCAAGTCTATAAGTATCCTTTTTGCATCACTTACCCGGGGTTCCCGACCGGTTACCATTTTACAGTAATCCCTGCAGGATCTGCAGAGTTCCTGCAAGGCAGGCTCGTCCTCCGCTTTCAGAAGCCGGATCCGGCAGAAGTTGGGGGCTGTTTCGGTTTTCATAAATCAATTCACTTCTTTTTGTTCTTCTCAATCCATCGCCGATACATCCCCGGCATTATAGACCAGAACGATATCGCTGGAGAAATCCATATAACTTTTTAATTCCACCATTTGTGCGGCATAATCCCCAGGATCTTCTGCGGGATCGAAACCGATAAAGAGAATGGCGGATTCACCCAAATTTTCCTTCACTGCCTGAAGGGGGTCAGCGCTTGGAAGGATCAGGATATCGGCATCGATACGGGCATTTTTCAGCATTTCTTCCATTTCAAAACGCAGGTTCAGCACATCGGCTTTTTCGGCTACAGGGCGCAGAATACGCAGGGATTTGTCGCGCCAGTCACGGTTCTGATGCAATAAAAAGGCCATCATGAGGGATAATGAACTGTGCAGGGAATCGTTCCACCAGATGTTGATCTCTCCCGGATCCGCCGTCCAGCCCTCATCTTCATGCAGATTGCGTACGACCAGCAGGCTGCGGTTGAGTTTCTTTGCCAAATTCAGAATTAGGGGAAAATTCCCGCTGCTTTCCGTATCGCGGGTCCAGCCCAGCAGAAGCATGTTCGGTTTTAATCCCCCGATACCGTGTGCCTGTAACAATGCCTTGAGACCTTCGGAGAAATTCTCGTCTACGATCACGACCGGAAATGCCGGCAGGTTTTCTTCCCGAATGAATTTTCGCATCAGGCGTTCCGCTTCTGCGCGTCGGACAAAGCGGTCCTCCAACTCCCCGCTAATGATCTGTGCCAGGGAAACGATACCGCGTTCGGCCGATAGCGCACAGGCATAGTGGAGCAGATTGGCGCGATTCCAGCTCCCACCGCTAAGGGCTAAAATGGAAGGACGCCAATTCTTGGGATGGTACTTTTCCTGTTCCAGCCGCAAAAGGGATGTTCTTGCGCGCTGAAAAGCCAGTCCGCTGTTCATATCGCCCCATTGTACCAGGATCTCGGAGCGCAGGATCAGATAATACATCAGCGCTGCCAGAACAATAGCGATCAGTGCCCAGAGTACATTTATCAGGAACATGACCGCCAGGGAACCCAGCGCACCCAGCAGTGCAATGCTCCAGTGATGGAAGCGGAATGCCGGCCGGAAACTCGGATTCCGTGTGATCATCTCATAGAAACAAGCCAGATTAACAGTCCCGTAGGTCAGCAAAAAGAACATGGTAATGATGGGGGCTATGGTATTCAAATTACCTGCCAGGATCCCAATACTTGAAATGATAAAGGTCAATATGATAGCGCGGCGCGGTTCTCCCGAGGCTCCGCTCCCCTTCGCGAAGAATTCCAGGCGTTTGAAGACATTATCCCGCGAAAAGGCTTGTAGAATGCGGGGCGCTCCCATCATGCTGCCAAGTGCGGAGGACAGGGTTGCCGCAATTACCCCTGCAAACACAAGCGCAGGCGACCAGGCGGTATTTTTCATGACAAAGGTATTTCCCAACAGTATTTCCCTTGAATTTGAAAAGGCCAGCAGAAGCGCTACGCCTACATAAATAAGGAAGGTGATTCCGATGGAAAGCAGGGTCCCGAGCGGCAGGGATTTGCGCGGATCTTTCAGATCGCCGGACATGTTCACGCCGGCCATAATACCGGTCACCGCCGGGAAGAAAAGCGCGAATACGGTAAAAAAACCATACTCTTCCGTCCATGCCGTGGCGAGATTTGCCTGAAGCAAAGCGGGTGAAGCATTTTTTAGTGCTCCGATCGCAAAAGACAGAATGGAGATCATTAAAATAGCAAAGATTCCGTATTGGATCTTGATGGTCCAGCCCGCTCCGGTATAAACAATGATAAATACTATGCAATTCGTGATCAATGCAAGCGTTCGAAAAGACAAGGGGATATTGGGGAAAGCGGAAAACAAGGCTTCGGTAAAACCCACCACATACAGGCTAACGGCAACCGCCTGTGCAAGAAAGAAGAATATAGCGATCATTCCGCCAAATTCAACACCCAGACTGCGGCTGATCATATAATAGGCGCCGCCACCACGGACCTGCATATTGGTGGAGATCGAAGAGAGGGAAAGCCCCGTGCTCAGCGTGATCATTTTTGCGGAGACCAGGATCATCATCGCACCCCAGAAACCGGCATATCCTAAAACCTGGGCATAGCGCAAGAACATGATCACACCCAAGATAGTCAGAACACTGGGCGTAAAGACACCACCGAAGGTGCCAAAGCGTTTTGCCTGTTTATTTCCGTTAATCATTCTTGCTCCTTACCAAAATTGGGATACTGCAGACCGACCTCTTTATCTGGATTTGGTGTAATCGCATTAACAATCCCATCCGTAAACCCGCCATGCAGTTCTTCAAAAATATTATTTGAATGGATTCATACTGATCTTGTATCATGGACAGAATTTACACATCTCAGGGCATTTAGAAAAACATTTTTCGAAGCTCCCTCAAACCCTGAAGCAAAAGCTTATCCGTCTATTTCATTGCCTTTTCTTTCTGCCCGGTTCCGGGATTCCATAACGAATTGACAGAGTTTCAATATAGGTTTTACATTCCGGTATTCCGGCTCCGGAAGCATCATGAAGATATTTTATGGCTTGTATTTTCTGTCCCTTTTTCAACAATATCAGGATCTGGTCATTATAATTATTCGTTATGTTCATCTTATTGGCTACCATTATATATTTGCCCCTTCCTTTATTTATCCGTTTTTGCTGTTGTTATCTTCATTAATACATTTCGGCTCAAGTCTTAACCGGGAAATGGAATTGCGGAGATTTTCAGGTTTGTTTGAGTCAAACGAACTATATCAATAAATATTATTTGTTTTTTCATTGAATTACAAGCGCAATATCCCCGATGCACCTGCATAAAAAATTTGCGTAAAATCGAAATAATCCTTGCATATTTGTGGGTGATAATGTAGATTTGTGGGAGATTGTGGGTAATACAAGCCCCAATCCGAGGTAAAAGGATTAGGTAGAGTGGGTTATTTGGATTTCACAGGTAAGTATACGCATTCCGTAGACGCCAAGAATCGCGTCAACATCCCCGCGCGTTTCCGAAAAATTCTTACGGAAGCGAATATCGGTGAAGTCGTCATTTCCAAAGGCATTGATTCCGGTCACATTGACGTCTATCCGCTTCCCAAGTGGCTTGCGATCCGCGACAAGATCACTGCCTCCATGCAGTTAGTTAACCGGACACACCGGAACTTTCTCCGGCAAATCACGCAAAACGCCGCGTACTGCACTCTGGACAGCCAGGGTCGCATCATGCTGACGCCCGCCCTGATGGAAATCGCGGGTATCAAGAAAAGCGGAAATGTCGAGTTTATCGGCATGCTTGATTTCATGGAAATCTGGGATCCGGATGAACTGAAAAAACACGAAAAGAATACCCCACTAACAGAGAGTGATTTTGAGAAACTGGAGCAACTGCCATTAATTTAGGGTGAGTATGTCGGCCCCCTACCCGCACACGCCGGTACTGTTGAACGAGTCAGTGGATCTGCTCGTAACATCACCCGCAGGCGTGTATGTGGATGCCACCTGCGGCATGGGCGGACATGCGGAAATGATCTGCGAGCGGATCAGTCCTGAAGGCCGCCTATTCTGTTTCGACATGGACCCGGAGGCTCTGGCAATTGCACGGACACGTTTGGCGCGTTTTACGAATGTGACGTTTATGGAAAAAAACTACGACAAACTCAAAGTGGGGCTTTTTACGGAATCGCATACCCGGATCGACGGCATTCTTTATGATCTGGGGGTTTCTTCTCTGGAGATTGACCGTGCGGAACGCGGTTTTAGCTTTATGCAGGACGGTCCCCTGGATATGCGCATGGGACGCAGTAAAACGACGGCAGCGGATATTGTGAATACCTATTCCCGTGAGGATTTAACCCGCATTTTCCGCGATTTCGGCGAAGAGCGCTTTTCCGGCCGCATTGCCGGGCGTATTGTTGAAAGTCGTCCTTTCTCGCGCACCGCTGAACTCGCGGACTGCATTCGCGGCATTATTCACGGACCCTTTATCAATAAAACCCTCGCAAGGATCTTCCAGGCTCTGCGTATTGAAGTCAACAATGAACTCGAGTCGTTGAAAAAGAGTCTTCAGACTGCAATTCAGATTCTGAACCCCGGCGGACGCCTGGTGGTGATCGCATATCATTCCCTGGAGGACCGGATCGTGAAAAATATTTTTCAGGATGCCGTGAGCGACTGTATTTGTCCTCCGCAAAATCCCGTCTGTACCTGCGGACACAAGGCAGCGGCAAAACGCATTACCCGAAAACCCCTGCTTCCTTCCGAAGCTGAGATCCGGGAAAATCCCCGCAGCCGTTCCGCAAAATGCCGGGCAATCGAAAAATTATGAAAAAGGTTAAAATAAATCAGCGCAAGACAGGCTTTCTAAAAAAAATGATCGGGAATCCCTATGTCTTCGCTTTTTTAATCCTGATGACTCTGGTACTGACACTGGTCGCATATATGTATATCCGCAACAGTCTGAACCTTGTCAGCAGTATCAATTTGTCCCTGAAAGAGGATTGCAGGCGCCTGGAACAGGAAAATATCTTTCTGGAAAGTGAAATTAACGAGCTCAAACGTCCCGGTCGTATCCGGCAGATTGCCCAGGAAGAGTTGGGTATGATCAGCTCAAAACCCAAGGCGGAAGCTGTCGTGGTCGTGCATAAGAAATGAACAGTGAAACGAACACATCGCGGGATACCTATCCCCTTCGCACGGGGATCATTACCATAATCGTCCTGCTGATTTTTGTCGTGATCCTCTCACGCCTGGCTGCCATTCAGCTCTTTGATTCCGAAGAACTGCGCGGTTACGCCGACAGTCAGGGTTTGCGCAGTGAAGTGATCCTGCCGGAGCGCGGGATCATCTATGACAGGAATAATCGCATTCTGGCCAATAATATCATCGAATACAGTATCGGAGCACGTTATGTCGATCTTTTGGAACCGGAGAATGCTTTCCGTTCCCTGGCCCGGGCTTTTGATAAAACACCGGACTATTACCGGAACCTATTTAAAAAGGAAAACAGTTTCTATGTCCTGGAAACCCAGGTCCGTCCCGAGATCGCCGAAACACTGCAAAGGGATAAAGCCTGCCACGGATTGAAATACGATAAAAAGATGAGCCGGATCTACCCCTATCAGGATGCTGCGGGACAGGTTCTGGGTTTTTTGTGGGATGACGGATCCGGACAGTTGGGGATTGAACAATATTACGATGAAGTACTGCGCGGCGAAAAAGGGTATCAGGTCATTCAACGTGACAAACGCGGAAACGTGATCAGTGCTTACGGAAGCGCCCGGAATAAGTCAGCCATACCCGGAGGGGATGTACATCTCACGCTGGACATCGAATATCAGATCATTCTGGAAGAAGAGATCGCCAACGCCGTTAAAAAGACCAAAGCGCTCAGTGGTATGGGTATCCTGATGGATCCCCGGAACGGCGAGATCCTGGCAATGGCGAATTACCCGCCTTTCAACCCGAACCAGATCCGTAATTCCACTCCGGAGATCCGCCGAAACCGGACTATTGCCGATCAGTTTGAGCCGGGTTCCGTTTTTAAGCTTATCCCGGTATCCGCCGCACTGGAAAAGAATATTTTTACGCCCGAAAGCCGCATTTACTGTGAAAAAGGCGCATGGAAGATCAAGGACCGCACCCTGCATGACACCAAAGAGCACGAATGGCTGAGCGTCAGCGAGATCCTGGTCTATTCATCCAATATCGGCGCTGCCAAGATCGCCGAAAAAGCGGGTGACCAAACTTTATACGAAAGCGCCCGTAAATACGGTTTTGGTGAAGCCACCGCAGTCGGACTCTGGGGTGAAAGCGCCGGCACCTTAAAAACTCCCGAAAATTGGAGCGGCGTGGGTTTTGCACAGATCGCAATGGGTCACGGAGTAACCGTGACGTTATTGCAGTTGGTCAATGCCTATTCGGCTCTGGCCAACGGCGGTACGCTCTTAAAACCTTATATCGTTTCGGCGACCTACAATGCAAAAAACAAAAAGGTATTCGAAGCGGTTCCCAGTCCCGTACGCCGCGTAATTTCCGAAAACAGTTCCCTGGCCATTCGCAGCATGCTGGAAGAAGCCGTAAAGAGCGGTACCGGCACCCGCGCATACATCGAAGGTTATCATGTGGCGGGAAAGACCGGTACTGCCCAGAAGGTCATTGACGGGAAATACTCGAATTCAAAGTATTATTCATCTTTTATCGGTTTTTTCCCTTCCGGGGATCCGGTCATGGTATGCGCGGTAGTAATTGACGAGCCCGCTTACGGACTGCATCACGGAAGTACTGCGGCAGCACCGGTGATCAAGGAGGTTTTCAGCCGTATTATCAATACGCCGAATTTTAAGACCATTTATAAAGCCTTAGCTGCAAATACGAATAAGAACGGCAAATTAATCCCGGAAAACAAGAATACAGCCATTCCCGCGTTATCTGTCTTATCGACCGATATGAAAAACAGCGGAAAAACCGTCATGGATCTTCCGGAGATTCCCAAAGAAGAACAAAGCAAGTCCTTTGATGAAGATTGTGATATCATTATGCCCGATGTCAGGGGCATGCACATTTTGAATGCGGAACAGAAACTTCGTGCACTGGGCCTGCTGGTTGAACGCAATGCTTCCCGTGGAAAGGTTTTCATGCAGTATCCCGAACCGGGAACGGGGCTGAACGAAATGGCGCTCTGCCGGCTGGAGGTACGGAAATGAAACAGCTTCGAAGCCTTCTTCGCCAGCTTTCCGCCTCGCTTCGTTACGAGGGTCCCGATATGATGATCAGCGATATCGCTTACGATTCCCGCAAGGTTTCCCCGGGTTCGCTGTTCGTTGCCATTCGCGGTGCCGAAAAAGACGGCCATGATTTTATTGACGATGCCGCAGCGCGTGGAGCACTGGCCTGTATTGCCGAAGAGGCCAGCAACAGCGAATGTCCGCAAATACTCGTGCCGGACAGCCGAATTGCACTGGCGGAATTGAGCCGGGCTTTTTATTTATCCGAAAGCTTTCCGGAATTCCTGGTCGGCGTAACGGGGACAAACGGTAAAACCACCATCACTCATCTTTTATATCAGTTTGCGGAGGCCGCCGCGATCAAAGCGGCGCTGATTGGCACTCTGGGCCTAAAGACCCCGGACTATCGTCTGGACGCTGAGCGTACCACCCCCGAAAGCCGCGATCTGGCCGAACGTTTCCGCGATTTTGGAAGCGAAGGCATCCGGGCTGTTTTTATGGAAGTCTCCTCCCACGCAATTGCACTAAAACGTGTCCACGGACTGTATTTTAATTTGGCCATTTTTAGCAATCTGACCCGTGATCATCTTGATTTTCACCGTGATATGGAAGATTATTTCGAGACAAAGTCGCAATTGTTCCGGAATGCCGCTTCCGCGGTAGTGAATTGCGCCGATCTTTACGGGAACCGTCTTGTGCAAACACTGAAAGGAAAAGTTCTGCGCTATGCCGTCAGCATGCGGGATGCCGATGTTTACTTTAAAGATTTACGGGTCTCGATCGACGGGATCCAAGGTATTCTGACATCACCTTTAGGGGATATTGCAGTCGATACGCCCTTGCTGGGAACTTTCAATGCCGAGAATATTGCGGCAGCTGTGGCTGCGGCTGTTCTGCTTTTCCCGGAAAAAGCCGGACTGCTACAGAATTTTTCTTTCCGGCCGGTTCCGGGTCGTATGGAACGTATTCTCACGCGGCGGGGAACCGCTGTAATCGATTATGCACATACACCGGATGCTATGGAAAAAGCGCTGCAGGCCGTCCGGGATCTGGAAGGCGTAAAGCGCGTGATCACTGTGTTCGGCTGCGGCGGCGACCGGGATCATGGCAAGCGTCCGCTGATGGGTGCCGTTGCGGAACGCTATTCCGAACATATCATCCTGTGCAATGACAATCCCCGCAGCGAAGATCCGCTTGCGATCATAGAGGCTATCCGCAGCGGAATCCATGACATGGGGCGTACGGAGATCTGCGTTGACCGTGCGGTGGCAATCGCTCGTGCCTATTCCCTTTCGCAGCCCGGTGATATTCTTATGGTCCTGGGGAAAGGCGAAGAAAACTATATGGAAATAAAGGGTGAACGCATCCCCTTTCAGGATAAAAAAATAATTTTTGGGCTGGAGTAAACGAATAACCCTCTACCACCCCGGTACGGAGAATCCTCTCCGTACCGGGACTCCTTGGAAACAATGAAGACAGCATTATTACATCGTGGCCCCTTTCAACTGCGCAACATCGGATTCGCGGAATTCAACGGCGTATCCATTGATACGCGGACTTTGCAGAAAGGGGATGTTTTTTGCGCGCTGCAGGGCAGCCGTTTTGATGGTCATCATTTTGTGGACGTCGCGTTCAAGAGCGGTGCATCTGCAGCGATTGTCAACCGGGAATATGCGGCCAAAGCAGCGGGTGATGAAGCGCTTATCATCGTCGATGACACCCTGAAAGGATTACAGGATCTCGCACGTCTGTATATGCAAAGTCTCCGTATCCCGGCTTTTGCGTTGACCGGCAGTGCCGGAAAAACCTCCACGCGCCGGCTCCTGAGCCACGTGCTGAGGGCTTCCAGGAAAATTGCCGAAACGCCGGGCAATTTCAATAATCACATTGGTCTGCCGCTGAGCATTCTGCGTATCCGCGGCGACGAGGATCTTATCGTTCTGGAAATGGGTACCGCGCATTTGGGAGAGATCCGGGATCTTTGCGGTATTGCCACGCCGGATTACGGATTGATCACCTCCATCGGGCACGCACATATCGGAGGATTCGGCTCCATTGAAACGGTACAAAAGGCAAAATTCGAACTCTTTGATTCCATCCGGAAGGGCGGCACACTGTTCATCAATCAAAATGACGCGCGGATCCGCAGTTATCCGGATTCCGTCCGCCATAAACGCATCCGTTACGGAATTGATTGCTTTGCACATTTCAGCGCCAGACTGCTGTCCGTCGACGATGACGCCTGTTATACCATTAAGATCGAAGACCGGCCAATCCGCTTAAAAACGCCGGGGCCCGGCGCCGCACAGAATGCCGTTGCCGTGTATGCGGTTTGCAGGACGCTGGGATTGGCGGAAAAAAGTATTATTGAACTGATGGAGAGCTTTCGGCCGGAACCCGGACGCGGAAGAATGGAGATCTGGAAAGACATCAAGCTGATCGACGATTCCTATAACGCCAATCCCCTGTCGGTCAGAAATGCGCTGAGTACGATGAAAAGAATCCGTTCATCCGGACGTAAGATGCTGGTCTTTGCCGACATGCTGGAAATGGGCGCCGAGAGTCAGCGCAGCCACAAAGCTGTCGCCGAGCAGGCTTTGGATGCAGGCATCCGTCACCTTTTCTGCTACGGCAAAGAAAGCTTTCATACCACGGTACGCGCAATGGAGCTGCAAATGCCTTATGTAAAGCATTTTGAAGATAAACATGAACTGGCCGAAAGCCTGATCAGCATATCAAGACCGGGTGATGTCATTCTGTTCAAGGCCTCCCGCGGAATGGCGGTGGAAGAGATCATCCAAATTATAAAGGGCCTGTAAAATGCTATATAAAATCCTTTATCCGCTAAAAGAGTACGTATCCTGGCTGAACCTAATGGGATATATTTCTTTTCGCAGTGCCGGAGCGGCCATTACCGCTCTGTTGATCACCTTTTTCCTGGGTCCCGTTATTATCCGGGCTTTGCGCCGGCATCATATCGGCGAGACCATTCGCAGCGACGGACCCGAAAGCCATAAGATCAAGGCAGGAACACCGACAATGGGCGGATTGATCATCCACCTGGCTGTCGTGGTACCGGTTCTGCTCTGGGCGGATATCAGCAACCGCTATGTACTGATGACACTCTTTGTCACCGTTTGGATGGCCATTATCGGTTACATTGACGATTATCTAAAGGTTGTTAAAAAGATGAAACGCGGACTGGTGGCACGTTATAAGCTTCTGGGACAGATCATTATCGGACTTATTGTCGCATTGTTCATGTATCTGTATCCCAGTGATCCGGCACTGATCACGGCAACCTCGGTCCCCTTCTTTAAAAATGTCTTTTTGAATTTCGGTATTTTCTATACCCCTTTTGTGATCTTGTATATCACCGGTTTTTCCAATGCGGTCAACCTTACCGACGGTCTTGACGGGCTGGCTTCGGGATTGATGGCATTGGCGGCTTTTTCGCTCCTGGGTATCTCCTATATCTCCGGCCGTGTGGACTTCAGCCAGTATCTGGGAATTATGTATTTGCCCACTACCGGTGAACTGACGGTCTTTCTCTCTGCCATGCTGGGCGGGCTGGTCGGTTTTCTCTGGTTCAACTCCCGGCCGGCGGAAGTGTTCATGGGGGACACGGGTTCCCTGGCCTACGGTGCAGCACTGGGAACCGTCGCCATTCTGCTGAAAAAAGAGATCGTATTTTTAATGATCGGTTTTGTGTTTGTTCTTGAAGCGCTCAGTGTGGTGCTGCAGGTCGGCTGGTTCCGGCATACCAAACGCCGTTTTGGCGAAGGCCGGCGGCTTTTCCGCATGGCTCCCCTGCATCATCATTTTGAGGAGCTTGGCTGGCCGGAATCCAAAGTGGTCATCCGCTTCTGGATCCTGGGAATCTTTTGCGCTCTTATGTCACTGGCAACCTTTAAAATTCTGTAAAGGACATGCATGCGCGTAGCTGGTAAAAATGTTTCGGTACTCGGCGCCGCCCGCAGCGGGATCTCGGCCGCGATCCTGCTTGCTCGGCAGGATGCCAGGGTGTTTGTCAGCGAGATCAATCCGGCGCTGGAGAACCCTGACCTGCTCGCTATTTTCCGGGAAAACGGCATCCGCTGGGAGTTCGGACAACACAGCAATGCCGTCTACGACTCCGATTTTGTGATTCTGAGCCCGGGTATCCCCGCCAATGCTCCCGTTCTGCAGGAACTTGTCTTGCGCGATATTCCGGTCTATTCCGAGATCGAAGCGGCAAGCTGGTTCAGCGAAAGTCCCATTATCGCCGTCACCGGTTCCAACGGCAAGACCACGACAACGGCACTGATCGCGGATATGCTGCTGCGCAGTGGTATCCCGGCGGTAGCCTGCGGCAATATCGGACATTCTTTTTCCAAGGCGGTTTACACCGCGATCGTCAGCGGTACCGCACATCCCTTCTACGTGGCCGAGGTCAGTAGTTTTCAGCTGGAAAGCATCCGGGAATTTCATCCCGATGTTGCGGTGATCCTGAATATCACACCGGACCATCTCGATCGTTACGACAGTTTTCTGGACTATGCCCTGACCAAATGCCGTATTCTGATGAATCAGCATCAAAAGGATTATGCTGTATTGAACCGGGATGATGCCGTTATCAATGAACACGCCATCACTCCCGCCCTGGTCATTCCGGTTTCCCGTGAAAAACTCCCGGATACCGTGGCGTATTTTAACGGCGAACACTTTGCATTCAAGGTTGGCGGCAGCTGGCAGAAACTTCCCCGCAAGGATATACGGCTTTTTGGCATTCATAATGAGTATAATATCGCCTGTGCCGCCTCGGCCGTTTCGCCTTATTTGCAGGATGCCGCCGGCGTTTTTGATTCCCTGAAGAATTTTTCCGCTATTCCGCATCGCATCGAATTTGCGGGAGAGGCCGGAAATATCCGTTTTTACAACGATTCCAAGGGCACGAACATTGATGCGGTCATCATGGCCATACGCAGTTTTCAATCCCCCTTGCATCTGATCCTGGGAGGACGGGACAAAAACAATGATTTCAAGGCCCTTGCTCCGCATTTGTCGGAGAAGGACCGGCTTTATCTGATCGGGGAATGCGCAGAAAAGATCCGGCAGCAACTGGCGGAATTCTCACCCCAGCTCTGCGGTGATCTCGAAACGGCGGTGCTGAAGGCCTATGCGTCAGCAAATCCCGGAGATGCAGTATTGCTTTCCCCGGCCTGCGCAAGTTATGATCAGTACAAGAATTACGAGGAACGCGGCGAGCATTTTAAAAGACTCGTTAAAAGTATTATGGGGATCAACGATGTATCGTAAACCGGAATATCCCGTCAGTTTCAAGATCTTTGCGATCACGTTGTTATTGCTGATCCTGGGCGGGATGCTGATCCTTTTTTCGGCCAGCACGCGTGTGGCTTTTAATATTGACGGAAATGCCAACAGCTTCTTTGAAAGCCACGTAAAATATCTCATCCTTTCCGTTCTGGTTTGTGCGGTATTCTATCTCATTGATTATCAAACCTTAAAGAAAAGCACCTGGCTGCTTTTGCTCTTTACCTTTACCCTGTTGCTCATCACGCTGATCCGGAAATTCAGTAGCGGAAATCATGCCGCCGTACGCTGGTTCGCGATCGGTGGACGCAACCTCTTCCAGCTGGCGGAACTGGTAAAATTTGCATTGATCATCTACGTCAGCGCCTATATTGCAAATCATCGGGATACGCTCGGGAATTTCCGGAAGGGACTGCTTCCGGTACTGATCATTTCCCTGCTTATGATCGGCATGATCGCACTTACTCCGGATTTTTCTTCCGCTTTCTCGCTGTTCCTGATCATCGCCATAATGCTGTATATCGCCGGCGCATCCCCGGCACAGCTCGGAATTGTCAGCGCCGTACTGATGCTGGCAGGTTCCGCCTATGTCTGGTTTTCTCCCTACCGCCGCGCACGTATCATTGCTTTTATGAATCCGGAAGATATATCCAATGGGAATTACCAAATCCGGCAGTCACTGATCAGTCTGTCCGGCGGCGGATTTTTCGGACGGGGATTCGGCAACAGTACCGGAAAGAATTTGTTTCTTCCCGAAGCGCATACGGATTTTATTTTCTCCATTGCCGGCGAAGAACTGGGCTTTTTGACCACTTTTCTGATCCTGGTGGCATTTATCGTACTGTTCATATCAATGCTGCGGCTGGCAAAACAGGTGGAAGATCCCTTCGGGAAAAGCCTGATTTTTGCCACTGCCTTTTCCATTACCTATTATGCCCTGATCAACGCCGCCGTCTGTGTTGGGCTGGGGCCGGTCACGGGTCTGCCGATGCCGTTCATCAGCAAGAGCGGTTCGCAGCTGCTGATCAATCTGGCACTGATCGGTATCTGCCTGAACATTGTCAAGCAGTCCCAGCATAAACTTCAAAAACAAGCGGAATATTTACATGAGCTCTAAGAAAAGGACAAGGTATACTATAATTGTCAGCGGCGGCGGCACCGGCGGCCATTACTACCCCGCGCAGGCAATTATGGAGGCCATCCGGCAGCATTCCTCCGAACTGCCCGCTTCGGTCCGGATCGACTGCCATTTTGTCGGTTCTTCTTTTGGAATTGAATCCCGCCTGGCGCCGGAATCGGGCTTCCCCTATACGCTGATCCCGGTCCGCGGCTTTTCCCGTTATATGACCTTAAAAGCCCAATCCCGAAATCTACTCCTGCCCTTCCGGCTTCTGATCTCATTTTTGCGCATAGCATTGCTGTACCGGCGTCTGGATCCCGTTGCAACCGTTGCGACCGGCGGTTATGCTTCTGCAATTCCGGGACAAATTTCTAATTTACGTCGTATTCCGCTCTTTGTTCAGGAACAGAACGCCTTTCCCGGCGTGACCAGCCGGCATCTTGCAAAAAAGGCTATGGGATTCTTTTACGCATACGAAGCGGTCAAGGAGCATATCCCCCACGAAGTACTTTTCATAAAAAGCGGCAATCCGGTACGCAATGCCATTTCCCGCATTCCAAGGGAAGAAGCCTGCAGGAAAATGCAGCTGAAAACAGACATTTTTACTCTGTTTATCTTTGGCGGCAGTCAGGGATCGGCCAGCGTCAACCGCTATCTTGCAAAACGTATCGAATCCTGGATCTATAAATACAAGATCCAGGTACTGTGGCAAACGGGTGAAACCACCTATGAAGAATTGAATGCAATGCTCGGAGAAAATCCAAACATTCATTTAAGGAAATATATTCATGACATGTCCGCGGCTTATTCAGCCTGCGATATGGTCATTTCCCGTGCGGGCGCTCTGAGCCTGGCCGAGATCGAGCTGATGCGCATACCCGCCATCCTCGTCCCGCTGCCGGGTGCGGCCGGAAATCACCAGTATTATAATGCAAGAACTCTGGAATCGTTGGGCTGTGCCTATCTGGTCGAAGAAAAAGATTTCCCCAACAATCCTTTTATCCCCATTCTGAATGCAATGATCAAGGATCCGGAGCAGTTGGAAAAAATGCGTTCGGCCTTTCCGGAACGTGACAGTAATTCGGCCGATACCATAGCCCGCAACATTTTGAACCGTTTACAATCCTTTTACGCCTGGAGTTGACAATGAACGAGAACAGGATCATTCAGATATTCGGTTCGATCAAAAAGATCCACATGATCGGCATTGGCGGGATCGGAATGAGCGGCATTGCAGATGTTCTGCTGCGCATCGGTTTCCATGTTTCGGGATCCGACAGCACGGAAAGCGCTATAACGGAGCATTTGCAGGTCCTGGGAGCCGAGATCAGCATCGGACATCATCGCGACCATATCCGTCGTCCCGATATTGTGGTTTACTCTTCCGCCATCAAACATGACAATCCGGAATACCGGCAAGCAGAACGCCTGGGGATCAAGCTGATCCGCCGGGCGGAATTTCTCGGAATGCTGCTATCGGTCTGGCCTATCCGTATCGGCGTTGCCGGTACGCATGGGAAGACCAGCACTTCATCCATTCTGGCTTCCGCACTGGATGCCGCCGGTTCCCATCCTTCCCTTTTCATCGGAGGGATCATTAAGGACCTGCATACCAACGCACGCCTGGATTCCAAGACCTGTGTCATCTTTGAGGCGGATGAATTTGACCGCACCTTCCTTGCCCTGCCGCCCACCCTGGCCGTTATCACGAATGTAGATGCGGATCATCTGGATATTTACAAAGATATCAACGACATGAAGGGCGCTTTTTTGGAATATGCCAACAGTGTTCCGGAGAACGGTTCCGTGATCCTCTGCCACGACGACCCGGAAGCGCGCAGCCTGCTGCCTTACATCGACCGTCCCTGCGTAACTTACGGCGAACACCCGGATGCCGATTTCCGCATCGGGAATGTGCGTTATGATACCGAATCACATTTCACTTTGTATTATAATGAGGAATCCATTGGAGATTTTTCCATGCGGCAGGTCGGACTGCATTACATTCAGAATGCTGCAGCGGCACTGGCCTGTGTCTATTTGCTGCACCTTGACATTGCCTCCGCCGGAAACGGCGTGCACAGCTATGCCGGTGTAGAGCGGCGCTTTGAACTGCGCTACGAACACCGGGATGTGCTTTTCTATGACGATTATGCGCATCATCCCACAGAGATCGCCGCAACCCTGAAGGGTATCCGTACACGTTACCCCGGACGCCGGCTGATCCTGATCTTTCAGCCGCATCTTTACAGCCGTACCCGTGATTTTGCCGAAGGATTTGCACGCTCGCTGCAGCTTGCGGACAAGGTTTACCTTGCCGACATCTATCCTGCGCGCGAAGCCCCGATCCCGGGCGTCAGCAGCGCCATGATCGCGGACATGATGCGAAAAACAAATTATAAGGATGTACATTATATCCCCGATATGAAAAGTATTCCCGCCGCCCTGATCTCCGAAATACAGGCGAACGATATCGTTGTGACAATGGGCGCAGGAGACATCTGGAAAATATGCGAAATGATCTATAAAGCCTGGTGTGAACGTTAATATGCAAGACGCAAAACCGACATTGCGGGTCCTCTTCGGTCTGACGCTCTTTATCGTCTTCCTGCTTCTGGCACTGGTGTACTGCAATTACCAGCATGTTTTTACCGTAAAACATATTGATGTCAGCGGAAACTACGAACTGGATGAAAAGGATATCGTCCGGATCAGCGGGATCAAGCGCGGAAACGAAATGTTCAGTCTGGATCTTTCCGAAGCCCTTCAGCGTCTGACCGCGGAACCTTACGTTCACCATGCCTACATCAGCCGCCAATTCCCGGATGTCATAAAAATTCATGTGATCGAACGCCAGCCAATGGTTCTGATCGATCTCAGGGAGACCTATGCACTGGACGCCTTTGCTACGGTAATTCCCCTGCCCCGGAAAAGTCAGAGCAAAGCGCTGCCCGTCATCAAGGGCATTGATCCCGAACTGGCCATGGAAGCGGGGAAAATCACCGTTCATCCGGATATCCTGCATGTCATCCATTTTGTGAATTATATCCACGGTCTCGGTGAGGAGATCGCCCTATACTGCAATCATATCAGCTGGTCCGAAGACAAAGGCTGGATCATCCGTCCGGGTACGGAATATCCCTATATCTATCTCGGGAAAGAAGATCTGGAAAAACGGATCGATATTCTGCATGCATTTGTCCAGGAAATGAATGAAAACAATATTGACATGCGCCGTTACCGCTATATCAGCCTGCGCTATAACGGTCAGGTCATTGTACGGGAAAAACTATGAGCAATCCAATGAATGAAAAAACACTGTTAAGTGCTTTGGACATCGGGACGACCAAGATCTGTGCCGTCATCGGTGAATATGACAGAAGCACATCCGAGTACCATATCCGTGGTATCGGGAAGGTCCCCTCGGCAGGAATGAAAGGCGGGGTTGTCATTGACATCGACCAAATGAGCCGCTGTATTGAAAATGCCGTAAAGGAAGCTCTGAAACAAGCCGGACTTGACAAGATCAACGGTGTTATTATCGGAATTGCCGGTGATCACATCCGCAGCCATGATACGGAGCATGCCATTCCCATTAACCGTCCGGATAACAGTAAAAAGATCAATGTGATCGATGAAAGAGATATTGTCCGCCTGGAGGAATCCGTCAAGAATATTAATATCGGTATTGACCGTGAGATCATTCATGTGATTGCCCAGGAGTACATTATCAACGACCAGATGATCGTCAAAAACCCTATCGGAATGAGCGGCAACAAACTGACACTGAAAGCGAATATCATCACCGCCGCCATTAACAATGCCCGCGATCTGGTCAATTGCGTCCAGAAAACGGGACTCAATGTTTATGATATCGTACTGGAACCTATCGCTTCCGCGGAATCGGTGCTGACTTACGATCAAAAGGATCTGGGTGTCTGCCTGATCGATATCGGCGGCGGGACCACGGATATTACCATTTTCCGCGACGGACATCTGGTCAGCACCAATATTGTGGGCTTGGGCGGAGAGATCATTACCCGCGATATCGCCTCCCTGGTCCAAACCTCCTTTATGGAAGCCGAACGCATAAAAAAACAGTACGGCTGGGCGACGGCAAAACAGGCAAAGGCGGAGGGCATCCGGGAATTCTATGTAAAACCCGTCAACGGCAGGACCGATATTGCTCTGAATTCCCTCATCCTTTCGGAATTTATTGAAGCGCGTCTGCGGGAGATCTTTTTAATGGCGCAGAAACATATCCGCAGTCAGCGTCTGAATGCCGGTATTGTCCTTGCCGGCGGCGGCGCACTATTGAACGGAATTGACCATCTTGCGGAGGAAATGTTCAGTATGAACTGTCTTATCGGCTATCCGCGCCATTTGAACGGACTGGAAAAAGAAAATTACACTCCGGATTACGCGACTGCTATTGGTTTGCTGTATTCGGCGAACAAACCCCACTTAAAACCGAGATTCCCTTCGGGTCAGAGCAAAATGACCCTGTGGAATAAGATAAAAGAACGTTTATCGGAATTCTTTTAAAAATTAACGAACGGAGGATCCCATGTTGATCGAATACGACGGATTAGAAGAACAAAGGGCCAGGATCAAAGTGATTGGTGTTGGCGGTGCTGGCGGCAATGCCATCCGGCGCATGATCGAGGCAAAAGTGTCGGATGTTGAGTTTATAGCCGTGAATACGGACGCACAGGCTTTACTGAATAACCCTGCAGAGATTAAAATACAGATCGGAGCAAATCTAACCCGCGGACTGGGTGCCGGTGCAAATGCCAAGATCGGTTATCAGGCTGCGGTGGAAAGCAAGGACCGAATCGAAGAGATCGTCCGCAATACCGATATGATCTTTATTACCGCCGGAATGGGTGGCGGAACGGGAACGGGAGCCGCACCGGTCATTGCCGAGATCGCGAAGAATAGCGGTGCCCTGACCATCGGCTTTGTAACAAAACCTTTTTTATTCGAAGGCACGGCCCGCATGCGGCGTGCGGAAGATGGGATTGAACGTTTGCGCGAACATGTGGACAGCCTGATTATCGTTCCCAATCAGAAACTGATCGATTTTGTGGATGAAGATACCAATATCGTGGATGCCTTCAACCAGGCCGATATGATCCTCAATCAGGGAACGGCGGGTATCTCGGATCTGATCACCAAGCCCGGACTGATCAATCTGGATTTTGCGGATCTCAAGACCGTTATTGACCGGAAAGGTCCTGCCGTGATCGGTGTCAGCCGTTACAGTGGAACGGACCGTGCGGTGCGTGCCGTGGAGAACGCTATTCACTCTCCCCTGCTGGAAAGCAATTCCATCAAAGGTGCCAGCGGACTGCTGATCAATTTTACCGGCGGCAGTGATATGCGTCTGCAGGAAGTGAACAAAGCCGCAAGTATTATTCAAAAGGAAGCCGGAGAAGATGCCAATGTGATCGTTGGTGCTATGATCGATGAAAACATTAAGGATGAGATCCGGGTTACTGTGATCGCGACCGGCTTTGACGGAAGGGCGCACAATAGAATTGAAGAAGAAAAACTACCGGAGAGGGCACTTCCGGCAACGGAAATCCCCATGAGCTCTGCTTCAGTTGATAATGAAAGAGAACAGATACCTCTCTTCCAGTCACCGAAAAAGCCGGCGGAAATCCCGGTATTCGGCGATCACAGCCACGAAAACGAGACCATCTATCCGCTGGATAACGTAGATAAGAACGACATCAATGTCCCTGCCTATCTGCGCTTTTTCCGGCGTAATAAATAAAACCCCTCTACCTCCTTCTGTGTAGCAGCCACCCCCACCCAAGGGGTGGCTGTTTCCGTTTCAGATGAAATTACAAATTCTTATCTGCAGTAATTATATCGGGACAGAATAATAAGGATATTCATTTAGACGGGATCGCCACGGTAGTGCCCTTGGGACTGGATCAACCGGATCGTTTTCACTCTCGACAACTCGACAATTCCAACAGCTCGACAATTCAACAATTCGATGTATCGTCATTCTTTTAAAAGCTTGAGTCAAGTTTGCTTTCCCAATTTCTTTCACCTTATTAATTTCTTTCACCTTATTGACTCAAATACAAGGAAAACAATTGACTCAATCAGGGAATAATGAATTGACTCAATTACCTAGAGAACAATTGACTCGATTGGTAAGAAACGAATTGACTCGAACTTTAAATGACAAATCGATTCAATTAAAGCTCGACGAATTGCGTCAATTGATTAAAATCCTACACCTCAACGACCCGACATTCTCTCATTTTATATTGCAGAATAACGAGAAACCCCGCCTTGGGCGGGGTTTCTTTATACGGCTTATTAAATAAACGGTTTATTTATTCAGAACCATTTTTCCGACGCGCAGCGTATTGTCAACTTTGAGCTGGTAGAAATAGACTCCGGAGCTCAGATGACTGCCGTCGAACAGTACATTGTGGGTTCCGGCTTCCATACGTTCGGCTGTAAACAGCGTCGCAACATTACGTCCCACAACATCAAAGACCGAGAGCGTTACCCTGGCGCTCTCGTTGAGCGTAAAGGGAATAACGGTCGTCGGGTTAAAGGGATTCGGATAAGCGGCGCCCAATTCGAATTCGCGGGGTGTCAGAAGGCCCCTGACGCCCGTAAAGTCGCCGGGATCCAGCATGACGATCGGGAATGAAACGCCGGCATCAGGAACAGAAGATGTGTAAACGACTTCCAGTTCGGGACCCGCATCCATATTTCCGATACTAATAACGTTCCACATACCGCTGGTACCCGGAGCAAAAGAAGTATCCGATGTATCGGCAATGGTCAGTTCCCAGTTTTCGGGATTGGCAATATCGCCGCTACCCAGGTATTCGACCCGGAACATCATGGCATTCGGCGGACCGGAATAACGCGAACCGAAGATGAAATCCATATTCTCATCGATATCGATATCTCCGTGCGCTCCGCCCAGGATTCGGCCGCCGTTCAGGTATTGTTCGACGGAAAGATCGAAGAGCGCGGTTTTCTTCAGCGTATCCCCGTCTTCCTGCATGAGCCAGATCGTCCGGGTTGCGTCGCCGTAGTAGTATTCGCCGCCCAGCATTTCCTCTGTACCGTCTCCGTCAACATCTACCGACTGGACACAGTCAAAGGTAATACCGCCGGGAAGCGGTGACATGGAAGAATAGACATAATTGGTACCGTCGTGGCTGACTTTGGAAATGACGACTTCGTCAAAGAAATAGGCGTTGCCGTTCATGACGGCCACATCCCATTTGTTGTCGCCGTCATAGCTGTCCAGGTCCAGTTCGGAGAATTCCAGCGTCCAGGTTTCCGAGCCGTCGCCGTCATCGGGAATATCCGTGACGGATCCGATGATAATGCGCATACCGGATGCGCGGCTGGCCAGGAGAAGCTCATCGGTACCGTCATTGTCGATATCGAAGACCTTCATGGAAATAGGACGGATATTCTTATTGTCTTCATCCACAATGGTCCATACACTGTTGGGTTCCCATTTTTCGGTCAGCGGATTCTGAATACCAAAGTTATCACCGCCGGCGTGTTCATAGACCCAGACTCGATAGGGGTTGGCATTTTCGGTATTGGTAAAATTGACAATTGCCCAGATCAGTTCCATTTTACCGTCTTTGTCCAGATCGGCAACCGCCAGAGCAGGCCAGGTGTTCTGAATGATAGCGGGAGCGAAATCCTGGGCGTTGGCAGACCATACAACTTCGTATTCACCGCTGCCCGGCACATATTCAAGCTTATAGATGCGCGGTATCAGTTCGGATGCACCGTCATTCCAGTTATCGTTAACCAGATAGATCTCCTTATTCCCGTCGCCATCAATGTCGTAACCGGCAACCAGATTCCCGATGCCGCCGATGTTCAGGTCCGCTTCAGGGACCGGGATCTCGGCAACACGCGGAATCATTGCCAGTGCCATTCCCGCACTGAGGGTCAGTACGAGCAGCAAACGTAACAAGTTCTTCATGTTTGTCTCCTTTGTTAAATTAACAGATTACTTACATTTTAAATCCGAGCGAAAGACGGTTTGTCAAACCGAGATCGCCCATCGAGCAAAGCGCATAATCCAGCACGATACGGTTCCATTTCAGTCCGATACCCGTTCTGAATCCGCCTTCGTCGGCAGTCAGTTTATATCCAAGACGGAAAAACACCTTTGCATCATAGGCGTATTCCACTCCGATATTGTATTGTTCAATATTGTCATTCGGATGTACCATATCCAATGCCGCGATAAGCTTGTTGGGACCGCTGCTGTAAACATCGATCACGGCACCGAAGCGGAAAGTCATCGGCAGCGACCAGTAATCGAAGGGAAATTCCGTATTGGTCAGATAACTCTTTGAATTACTGTAGTCGATATAGGTCCCGCTGTACTGCACTTTATTGGAAAAATTCATGATGCTCATGCCGATCTTCAGATTCCGGAAGGGTGCCCGGTAAATGATCCCAATATCAAAGGCCAGCGTCTTATAGCCGTTCAGTCCGTATTTCTCATTGACCAGTTTTGCGGTCAGTCCCATGGTAACGCGGTCCGTCAGATAACGTCCGTAACTCAGGCCGATCGCATAATTGCTCATCTGCAGCATCTCTCCGGTCCCGTTGGGATTTTCAACGGTGGTGATCTCCAGTTCTCCAAAATTGACATATTTGGCATTCACGGCGAAGGTTCCCCAGCTATTATGCTTGTACGCA
Organism: Fidelibacterota bacterium; assembly: GCA_028718545.1. Classification (GTDB taxonomy): domain Bacteria; phylum Fidelibacterota; class Fidelibacteria; order Fidelibacterales; family Fidelibacteraceae; genus M50B103. The sequence continues at coordinate 39,761 of JAQULT010000008.1, forward strand.
TAAGAAAGGGCTCCGACATGGATGCCGGCGGGCCACTGGTTATAGGCCGCATAGAGATCGTGATGATCGGCGTCCGGGACACCGGCGGGATTCCAGAATATGGACCCGGATCCTTCCGTCAGCGCGGTAACGGCTTCACCCATGGCTACTTCCCTGCCGCCGACTCCGATAGTCAGGAATTGTCCCGTTGCCGTGCCTACAGGTGCAAAAGCTTCCGCACATGCAGCAGCGGCAAGAAGGAGCATTAGCGATATGATGATGATTTTTTTCATAGTTGACTCCTGCCTTATCGAATGATCACGAATTTACCGGTTGCTTTACCGTAGGTCGCCGAAGAAACCGTGTAAAGATAAACGCCCGGTGCCGCATCCTGATTGTTCCGGGTCACCAGATCCCAGATCGCGGTTCCCGCGCTTTTTTCCGGCACGGTCTCATAGGGACCCGTTACACGCGGATCGCTTGCTCTGATCTCGTCGACAAAGTCGCCGTCCAGCGTATAGATGCGGATAAGCGCATCCGCCGGCAGATTGATGAACATCAACTGGTGTTCCCAGGGTGAAGTGCCGAGGCTCGGGATGGGATTGTTCCATACCGCAGATCCGATATAGGGATTGGGCACGACCTTGATATTATCCAGTGTCAGGGCCGCTGCGGATGTCGGTGTCATCGCCTTGAAATTCGCTTCACTGGTCATGATGATCCCGTATCCCGGCACATTTTTACTGATGGTCTGCACACAGTAATAATAATCGAAACCAAAGCGTACCGTGGTATCGCGGAAGGCATAGACGTCAGCTCCTCCCATATCGGCGGAAGGCGGCCAGTTCTCGGAATCGATATCAAAAACGGCCAGTTCGTCCCAGATAAAGGAACCGTTCGGCATTTTACGGTTGCTGCGGATCACCCGGTAACCGCCGAATTTATCATGGGCTTCGGACAGGTCATCCCAGGTGATATCCACACCCAGATAATTGCCTTCATCGTCAGAGGCTTCCGTCAGATTGAAATCCGTTACGGGAGCCATCAGTTCGCCAAAATTGATGGTATAATCATTGTCGACAATATACTGTGCCATCAGCATGATCTTGTTCAGTTCAATGATGGAATAAATCCCGCCATTCATCTGCTCGCCGCCAACGCCGTAAGCGATGGTCACGACCACAGAATCGCCGGCTTTCAGCGTATCAATGGATCCGTAGCTGGTCAGAGCTCGGTAATCCTGGGGCATAAAATATCCCTGCTGCCACTGGGTGTAGGCAGGATTGACCGCCTGGGTAATATCGTGGAATTCATCGATATTGATATAATCGTTCCAGCGTGCATCATCGGTCTGCGGATCATCATGAATGGTGCAGGTCACGTAGGATTTGGGTGCCAGGAAAGGCTCGGATTTCAGCATACGCCAGCCCAGGAATCCCGCACTGTTGAAGGTACCGTCCACATCCGGATTCCCGAAGTCGTCGTCCAGATGATCAAAATCGTACCATTCGCGATCCAGGAGCGTGGTATCCAACCCCCAGTCCTCGGCGCCGTATTCCAGATTGTCACCGTCCCACATAAAGGTCAACATACTGTCCAGAGGGAAGGTATTCAGGGAGTCCAGCAACCAGGGTTCGCGAATGGCCTGACGCCGCATATAGGGAATCAAGGTCACCCAGTCCCAGCCGGAGTAGGTCCCGTTGTATTCGGGGTCACGTGCATTCGTAATGGTAAAGGTGGAATTCGCATTGCTCAGTGCATGGTCGTCCTGGTTGATCTGCGGTCCTTCCACCGGCCAGTCGGCGCGTTTGGCGACATCCCCGTCCCAGCGGAGCGTAAAGGTAAAATGATACAGATCCCGCATCCGATCCGGGACATAGTCGCCGTCCGTATCTACGCCCACGTTCTTGATCGTGTATTCCGTAATAATGAAATCATCTGCCAGGGGATTGTTCCAGGCATAGGTACGCTCTTCAATGGTTACTCCAAGGGGATCGTCACCGGAAGAAGACTGAGTCCCTGCAACGTCCCAGAATTTCGTATAGGTTTCCTGGTCCGCACGGGACCCGGGTTTGAAAACGTGAATTGAGTCCAGCGGTGCATATTCGCCGTCACGTTCGTTCAGCACGCTGTACTTCAAAATGCCGTCCTTGTCAAAAGCCCCGGAAAGCCAGAGTGTACCGGCGTAGAGATAGGAGTTCCCGGAACCGCCGGGCCATTCGCAGGAAGGTGCGGGCGCCGTATAGCTGTCATCGCCGATCTCACCGTGATTGGTTATATTGTTCCACAGTGTCCCAATCTTGTGAACAAAGCTGTCGTAGGGTACAACCGGATTCTGCGCGGACAGCAGTGCCGCCGCTATCAGGGACAGTCCGAGAATGATTCGCTTTTTCTTCTGTATTTTCATTCAAGTCTCCTTTTTCTTAAAACTGGACCGATAATCCGGCGCGGAACTGACGGGGATCGTTATAGACTTCCGGATTGTAGATAAAGGAATAATCGACATCCTGATCCACGATCGCGGCATCGTTGCGCAGATTATAGAATTGTGTGGAACCGATATAGCCGATATACATGGTATTAAACACATTGAACACATCCAGGAACAAATCCAAATTGACCGCTCCCATCGTGATCCGTCGGTTTATACGCATATCCAGCCCGTAGGTCCAGGGCAAACGCAGGTCATTTGTCCTGCCGGTCCCGTAGGAAGAATACGGCAGGCCGCTATTGAGGTCAAACTGGAAATTAGCGCGCCAGTTGCGGAGCAGCGGGGACAGATGACGGGGCGTACGCAGGGTGATATTGGCATTGATCGTGTGGGTCTGATCATGGCTCAGGGGAAACATCTTTTGATCCTCCCCATAGAGCGGAGCGTTGTAATCGTTATAGAGGCGGCCCTGAGCGTTTGAAAAGGTGTAATTAAGCGATGCACCCCAGTATTCCGTCAGCGTCTTGTACAGAGCTAATTCAAAACCTTTAATATTGGCGTAATCGGCATTGACATAGATATTCCCGTCACTCGGTGAATTCCGGAACACGTATTTCTGGAAGTTCATCAGATTGGTCACATCTTTGTAATACCCCGTGAGCGATACCTTAAATGTCGGAGTGAAGAGATGTTCCACACTGATATCGTAAGATACAGTCTTCTCCGGATCCAGTCCCGGATTGCCGATATAGTTCCCCGTTGTTGTCAGCTTCTCGTAATACAGGTTCCGGTACAGGTAATAACTGTCCGGACGCTGAAAATAGTGTCCGTAGGTAAACATGATCTTATCGCGGTCCGTCAGCGGGAAAGAAAGGCCGAAGCGCGGTGATATCTGATGTTTAGGCTTGGCCTCGACAGGATCCTTCAAGATGGGAACGCCCTGATCGTCCAGCTGTTCAAAGGGATTGGCAAAATCCGAAGGATAGAGCACCGGATCTCCAAAGCCGCTGGGATTGAAGTAATCGTAGCGCAAGCCCACCAGGGCGACCAATCCGCGGTATTCCATTTTATCCTGGATATACAAACCGAAATCAATGTTATCCTCACTCCAGATATCCGTGCGGAAATAGGTGCGGGAATAAGAGGAATCCACCGGATTGAAACTGACGGTGCTCCAGGAGATATTGGTGACGTCCATGTTGTTATGCGTAAAGTCAAATCCCCCGCGGATCTGATGGTTGGGGGTCAGCTGGTTCTCAATATCGAATTTCAGCTTGTTAACCGTGGAAATCTGGTCCCGGTAACCCGGATCGTCTCCGCTGAGCCACCAGATATCGTTTTCACGCACACGATTCCGGTAATGCGGACCGTCTCCATTGAAATCCCAGTTCAGGTATTCGTTCACATCGCCGTCATTGTCATAATCGTCCACATCCCGGGTCCCGTAAAAATAAGAGGATTTCAGGTGCTGAAATTTCAGATCATAAAAAGTCTTGGAATTCAGCTGATGGGTAAAGCCCAGATTATAGGAATTTGCCTTGTTTTCACGGTCCCAGAGATGTTCCTGCATGCGGGTGTCAATATAGACCTTTTTAAAACGGGTCTGCTGATACCAGGTGATGGTATCCGTTCCAACGACGACAGAACCCGTGCGTCCGATACTGAAGCCGGAATCCTGATATGCCGAGGCATCATCCACATAAATGTAAATAAAGGCCGTATCGTTGCGGACGCTGGTGGAAGGATTCGGGTCGTAATAGCGTTCGCTGAGCCAGTATTCATCGGGAGGACCGTATTTGGAAGCGTAAATGTAAAAATCATCCGACAAAGTATAAGAATACATCCCGCTTGCCGATAATTTCATTTTGTCGTTCAGCTTGGCGGTCAGCTTTCCGTATATCTTTTGATTGGAATAGTTGTTATTGATAAAATAGTCTTGTTTTTCGTTGCTGAGATCGGCCGAAACGGCAAAGGTCAGACGATCGCTATTGGGAATGAGGGGACCGCTGAGGTTCAGGCGCAGGACATTCTGCAGTTCATGCTGGTATTTGAGGGTATACCAGCGGTCTTCCCGCGGCATAATCAAAGTCCGCAGAGAATCCTGATTTGCCGTTGTGGGAAAAAAGTTGAGGGTTTTTTCCTTGAATTTGTCCAGGGGCATCAGCAAATCATTCATGCCGCTGCCAAAATCCGTGGTCATCCAGGTCGCTTTCCCACTGAGCTTTCTTCCGCCGGCATCGGTGGCAACGTTAATCACACCGGACTGGACATTCCCGAACTCGGCGCTTAAACCGCCCAGGGACACTTCCATCTCCGAGATCGCTTCCGTGGGAATTCCCAGGGTGAAACCTCCCGTACTCCCGGAATACGTACTGGCGGGATCACGGACCGGCATACCGTCGATGACAACCAGGACCTCTCCGCTGCGGCCGCCGCGAAAATGCGAACCAACCACACCGGGCTGATTCTGAGCGATGGTCATAAAATTGTCAATCGGCTGAACCTGCATTTCTTCAGCCGTTACATTGTGCGTCGAAGCAAATTCGTCCTTTTTCAGCAGCTCCCGCGTGGCAACCACCAGCACTTCCTCCTGCCCGATTACTTCCATCTGCATATCGACATTCAGTTCGCTGGTCAGATTGATATTGACCTCAATGTCGGTGATACGCATATTGGAATAACCAACATAACTCACCAGAGCATCGTAAATACCCGGTTCGACATTCAGTATTGCGTAATAACCCTGGGCATCCGTAGCGGCACCTATACTGGTGGAACTGCCATCCTTCAATATGACAATATTTGCACCAATTAGCGGTTCACCGCTGCTTTGATCCCGCACAATTCCCGCAATCTTGCCCGCAGTTGCCGCGACAAGCAGCTGAAATCCCATGACCAGAACGATAAAGCATCTGGATACAAGAGTGCCTGGACATCTTTTCATATGATTCCTTCCCTATTCAAAATTACTTATTTTATATATTATAACTTTTCATTGGCGTTACTAAACGTACGCATTAAGCTATAAAAAACATTCCATAGATTCAATATATTTTTCAAGGAATTTCTGTATTTTTTTATTACTTTTGCCGAAAAGATAAGGAGTTTTTATGTCCGACCGTCTGATAATTAGCCATATTGACATTTTCCCCTTTGATGTAAGCAGCGATCACGAATTCCGTATCGCCACCATGGTGATCTCGGGAGCACAAAATGTACTGATCCGTATCCGGACTTCCGGAGGACTGGATGGCTGGGGAGAAGCCAGTTCTTTCCGGGCAATCGTCGGAGAGACCCAAAAGATCAATTTGGCGGCGGCACAGGAACTGCGAGAGATCTTTCTGGGAAAAGATGCACTGGAATATGCCGCACGCATCTGCGAAATGGATGCCTTTCTCCCCTTGAACAGCACCATTAAAAGTGCATTTGACATGGCACTTTACGATATTGCCGCCAAACATGCCGCGCTCCCCCTCTACCGCTTTCTCGGCGGTGAAAAGCGCCCGATGGAAACCGATCTGACCATGGGCATCAGTACTCTGGATAAGGCCGGACAGGATGCAAGGGATATTATCAAAAAGGGCTTCCGCAAGATCAAGACCAAAGTGGGTATCGATCCCGAAGAGGATATCCTGCGCCTGCGCGAGATACGAAAAGCGGTCGGTCCGGATATCGGGATCCGTATTGATGCAAACCAGGGCTGGGACCGTATTACGGCCGTCAAATGCCTGCAGGCCATGGAAGAACTGGATATTGAATTCTGCGAACAGCCGGTACGCCGTCATGATCTGGAAGGCATGCGCTATGTTTCGGAGCGCTGTTCCATTCCGGTCATGGCCGATGAGTCGGTCTTTTCCCCCGAAGACGCTCTTGCCGTGATCCGTAGCCAGGCCGCGCCTTTAATCAACATCAAACTCTCCAAATCCGGAGGAATGCGCAATGCCATCATGATCGCCAATATCTGCGAGGCGGCACATATTCCCTGCATGACCGGTTGTATGTCTGAATCCGGACTGGCAAATACGGCCTTCTGCCACTTTGCCATGGCACATCCCGTTGTCAAATATTTCGACCTGGATGCCAATGTGGGTCATATCAATGAACCCATTATCGGCGGAGTCGGTATCCGGAACGGCATGATCGAATTCCCGGACGGCATCAGCGGTATCGGCGCAGAACCGGACCCGGATTTTGTTAAAACGCTGAAATCCCTCTAACTCCCCTCGAATCGTTCCATACTTCAATCTTTCCGCTTCTTCCCCTCTTCCTTATTTCAAAATTCCATTCAATAAAAAAAGGACTGTTAACCGGAACAGACCTTTTTTGAGAATTTATCTTTCAATTATTCCGCCATTTTTCTGATCTGGCCTTTTACCATGGTCAGTTTGATCTTATAATCCTGATCAAACACTACGATATCGGCATCACGTCCCGGCATAATATAACCGGTCTGGATCTGCCGGCTGATCACTGTCGCAGGGTTACAGCTGGCCATGCGCAGTGCGTCGTCCAGCGGTACGCCCATCAGGCGGACAAGGTTTTCAACACCCTTGATCATGGTTAGGGCGGAGCCGGCAATGGTATCGTCAGCCTTGCGTACAAAAAGCCCGTCTTTACAGTAGACCTCCTCATTGTTGGCCATCAGCTTGCCGCTGTTCTGTCCGGTCGGTTTAAGGGCGTCCGTGACAAGAACAATCTTGTGGACGGGTTTTACGCGCTGCAGCAGCTTTACAATGGCCGGATGAACGTGGTAACCGTCCGCAATGACCTCGCAGGCAATATTGGGATAGATCATAATGGCACCCACCACACCCGGATCCCGGTGATGCAGACGGCGCATGGCATTAAAGAAATGCGTGGAATGCAGGATGCCGGCCTTAACACCTTCCATCATATCCTCATAGGTGGCATCCGAGTGCCCTGCCGCCATGACAATTCCCTGCTTTGCACAATAAAGCGCAAGTTCGTGCATACCCTTGAGTTCCGGGGCGACCGTCATGATGGCAATATGCCCCCGGGCGGCTTCAACATATTCTTCCATTTTTTTCATATTGACGGGACGCATGTATTTGGGGTCCAGCGCGCCGTGTTTTTCTCTCGAGATAAAAGGACCTTCCAGGTTGGCACCAAAAATACGGGCACCTTCTTCTTTACCGACCGCATCCCGGATCGCTTCGATACAGCGGATAAATTTACTGTGTTCCTGGGGATAAAGCGTAGGACAGAAAGCGGTTACCCCGTAGTTGACCAGAGCTTTGGACATCTCCAGAATGGATTCCGGATTGCCGTCGCTGGTATCGAAACCATGAATACCGTGAATGTGAGTATCAATAAAACCGGGAGCAATAATGGCACCATTCACATAAATAGTGGTGGTATCTTTTGGTAAATGCAGACTGTTCAGCTTGCTGTTGCTAACAACATCCGCGATCTTGCCGTCACGAATAACAACGGAAGTCTGGGGCGCCATGGCAATGCCGGTGAACACCGTTCCGTTGCGAAGACATATGGTGTGACTCATGTTCGAATCCTTTCAATATGTGCAAAACTTACACAATTTCAGGCAAAAATAAAAGAGAATAACAAAGCGGAACGCCTGTATGAATCTTATTTATTATAGTATTTTCCCGGTTCACAGGATCCTTGATCCAGCAGGAAGCGGCGGAAGTCCGGGTAATCGGCATCCATCTTCATTGCACGTTTTTCCTTATGCAGGACCTCTGTAAGCACTTCCGGCATTTCAGGCGCTTTCCCCAGTGTTTCCCTTACCGTATCATCAAATTTTGCAGGATGTGCCGTTTCCAGGCAGACAGCGGGAGTATCGGAATCGTATTTCCGGTATGCTTCAAGCGCACAAATCCCCACCGCGCCGTGCGGATCACAGATATACCCGTATTCCCGGTCCATTCTTTGCATCATTTCCCGGGTTGCCGCGTCATCAAAAGAGGCGGAGAACAAGTCCTGACGCAGAAAATCCACAGCATGCCCGTATAGCTCCAGGATACGCGCGAAATTACTTGGATTACCCACATCCATGGCATTGGAAATACTGCGAATGGTATCGGAAGGCTCGAATCTCCCGTTTTTCAGATAGCGGGTCAGGCTGTCATTCCGGTTGCAGGCGGCAATAAAACGCCGTACCGGTAGTCCCATACGTTTGGCGATCAGCCCCGCGGTAAGATTTCCAAGATTCCCGGAAGGGACCGATATTAATGGAGAGGAATTCACGCCTTCCGCTCTGAGGCGGGCGTAAGCATAAAAATAATAAAAGCTTTGCGGGATCAAACGGGCGATATTGATGGAATTTGCCGAAGTCAGCTGCAAGTGTTCCCGTAGTTCCGCATCGCTGAAAGCGGTCTTGACAAGACGCTGACAGTCGTCAAAACTCCCGCTTACCTCCAGAGCACGGATATTCCCGCCCTGGCTGCATAACTGCCGTTCCTGCAACTTGCTTACCATTCCGGAAGGATATAAAAGTACAACCCGGATACCTTCGACACCATAGAAGGCATTTGCTACGGCAGAGCCGGTATCTCCGGAAGTGGCGACCAGAACCGTGAGCGTACGGCCGCTGTCCCGGGAATAAAAACCCATCAGCCGGGCCATAAAACGCGCACCCACATCTTTGAAAGCCAGGGTTGGACCGTGGAATAATTCCAGAATATATAGCTTCTCGTCCAGA